>NZ_SHOE01000018.1:0-97275 GCF_012275705.1 Vibrio chemaguriensis | reverse complement strand
TTTTTTTGTTTTAATGCTACGGCGCCCACCGAGACCTACACAAGGCTATGCGTAATACAGTAGCAAATACTTAAGTAATAAAGTACTCAAAAATGGATATAGTGATTAATAAAACATCGTATTATTATCGCTAGCACTTATTTGTGACAAAGTGTTTCTAAAAATGAACAGAAAATATTATTTGCTTTTTCTCGCGGCGTTACTCGCTGGTTGTGGTGGTGGAGGTGACTCTAAAACGAACAATACAAACACACCAACTACGATAACAAAGCAGAGCCGTCCACAGTTAAAAGCTGAAGACACGGTATTGAAGTTTGAGGGCGTGGGAACCGTTACAGAGGCAAAATTGAGCAATGTACATGGCTCGGTGTCTTATCAAGTCATTGACTCTAATCCGCTAAATGTTGTGAAAATTAATGACTCTGGAATGCTACAAATTTTGCGTCCAGGAACGGCAACAATTCTGGCTACGGATAGCAGTTCTGCTTATGAATCCTCTGAAGCACGATTTTCTATCACTGTGGAACGAGGTATTAACACAGACCTTTCGGTTAGTGATCTAAACTTCAATGCAATCGAATCTGAAGGGAAAGCGCTGACCGTTCGTGGCCAAAAAGGTGAATTGAGTTATGAAGTAGAAAGTGGTCATAACTTGATTCGGGTTGATCAGAACGGTTCGGTATATTCATTAGGCTCAATTGGCCAGGCGTCGGTACTGATTACTGACTCAGGTAACGAGCTTTATCTGCCGAAGCAAGTTCGCGCGACGGTGAAGCTTCATGGAGTAGCATCCGGGCAACTTCAATTCGCCTTGCTGGAAGACGAATATAGAGAAGGGCTGACGTTAGAACCTGCACGTTTAGATAAAGCTCAAACGCAAAGCATCACATACAAAATCATTCGCAGCGAACCAGACAACAAAGTTGCCGAATTACTCAACCCTGAGTCAGGTGTGCTCCTTGTTCATAATGTTGGGCAGTTAACCGTTGAAGCGACAGCAACTTACAGCGATGCCTTTTTAGATAAGCAGCAAACGGCGCAATTTGTTGTGGATGTAAAACAAGGTCAACGCGAAGCAATCAGCGTAGCGGATGTTGTGAAAACTTATGAGGAAGGTGGCCGAATTTTCCCTAAGGTGACGAATGCTCGCGGCGACTATTCACTGCGAATTATTAGCGGCACAGATGTTATCGCTAAATCTATGAGCAGTGAAGCACTGCTGATCAAAGGTGTAGGTACGGCTGAAGTTGAAATCTACGAGCATGAAATGCGTAATTATCCTGCAAGTAAAGCTCGCTTCAATGTTGAAGTTAATCGCGCGCCTCATCCAGTGATGAACGACATTGAAATGTCGCTTATTTATCAGCCTAGCCTCTCAATTCCTTTGGCATTTTCAGGACAAAAAGGCAACGTAAGCCTAGTCGGTAGTTTACCGGACGGTTTAAGAATGACCGATGGCAAGTTAGAAGTAGAGACGGCTGGTGAATATCGTCTTAAGTTTGAAGATGATGGTGGGGATTTATATCAACCAATTCAGTTTAATGTAGTCATCAAAGTAGCGAAAGCTGCGGGACAAGCCATGGTGACACAAGATTATGAAATGGTGTATAGCAAAGACTATAGCTTTGATCTTCGTCGTGACTTTGGTTTAAGTACAAGTAACGATCATGTAGAACTCGTTGATAACACTGCTACAGATGTTATAGAGGTTACTGCGGATGGACGTGCCTATGTTTACAAAGCGGGTAAAGCGACCTTAACAGTTCGCAGACAGGAGAGCGCGAATTATACTGCGGGTCCAGATCAGAAAGTGTACGTTAATATTCTGAGTGCGCCGAGTCGGATTGATGTGCAATCCGATGTGGAAGACACTTGGAAAACCAGCCAGCCTTATGTTCAAAAACCGACCATCTCTGGTACGGTTGGCGAAGTTTCGTATCGATTTGCAGAAAATGCAGCAACGGATGTGGTTTCTCTCGACAGCAAAACGGGCGAGATGCGCATTCTCAATGCTGGCAGCACAAGAGTTGTTGTATCGGATGCAGGGGACGATAAATTTACTCCGGGTGAAAGCAGTTTCTCTGTAACGATCAAAAAGGGCACAAACCCTGTATCGATTGCTTATCCAACGGTAGACTTTTCAGCGGGTACTATTATCTCACCAGTGATGAGTGGAGGAGAGGCGAAAGCCAGTTATCGTCTTATTAACCAAAAAGATCCTGTGGTTGAGTTAGTCTCTTCTGAAACGGGGCGTTTGAAGATTTTGCACGCAGGCGAGTACCAATTAGAAGTGACGCTAACTGCACGTAACTATACAACTAAAACCGTATTAGTTAACGGTACCATTAATAAAGCGGATCATCCCGGTCTTACCACGAAACTTCAAACCGTTGAGTTTACGCCTTTCAAGGCAATTGACTTAGATTTCGGTAGAGCGGTCGGTACTCGCACTTACTCATTTGGCGATACTGTGAGCAAAGATCTTGCCACATTAGACAATGCGAATGCTGAGTTGACGCTAACCAATTACTCTCAATACCATTCTATTGCGCTAGATATCTCTGAGAGTGAATCGCGAGATTACAAAGCGTTACCAAGAACAAAAGTCACGGTTAGTGTCAATTTGGCAGAGTCGGGTGTTGCAGATAAATACACACAACTTAATAGCGAACAAACCGTCATTGTGAGCACGCTTAGTGCCCCACAGTTTGCCAATTTAGAAGAGAGTGAATTTGGTATCTTGGGTTCGCGTTCGGTACGTGAACCGACGGATGACGAGCTGCAAAAACACGGTAAAGGTAAGGTTGTGCTATTTATGTTTAAGCCAGTTGGTAGCGATGATCGAAGACAAGAAAAGGCAGCATGGGTGCATGTTGCTCGATTCGATGGATGTACATCAGAGCTATTTGCTGATGACCTTAAGCCTTTTAATGCAATTGGTTATGATGATCCAGGGTATTGCACCAGCGGTAGCACTATCCGTATGACTCGGTTCTTAGTGATTGATGATTCTAATTTGGAAGACATAGAGTATGAGTTGGCTGCACCAATCATTACTTACCGTCGTGGGGTGCGTGAATTTTTAGCAACGGATAAAGGTGGATTCTATGCTGACCCGAATGTCGTTTACGGGAAAAGCGAATACGGTTACCCGAAATCACTTTACGAATGGTCGGTCATTACTATGAAGTATCAACCAAATTAATTATCGTTTGATACCCACAAAAAAGGAGTGCTGAGCACTCCTTTTGTCGTTTAGGGTTTAGTGGTTACTTGGTATAGCGCATTACACCTTCTTGCACTGCGGTTGCCACTAAATGACCTTGCTGGTTATAGATTTCGCCACGCACTAACCCACGAGTATTACTCGCTGTTGGGCTTTCTATCGCGTACAACAACCATTCATCCATTTTGAACGGACGGTGGAACCAGATTGAATGGTCAATGGTGGCAACTTGGAAGTTTGGCGTCATTAATGACACTTCATGTGGGTGCATTGCTGTCACGAGGAATCCCCAATCTGATGCGTAGGCCAACAGGTACTGATGTATAAGCAGGTTCTCTGGCATTTCACCATTGGCACGAATCCAAAGATACTGCTTAGGCTCTGCTTTTTTGGGTTTTAGGGGGTTGATGACCGTAACAGGACGGGTTTCAATTGGCTTTTCACCACAAAATGTTTTGCGTAGTCGCTCTGGCAGGAATTCGGCTATATGGCTAGCAAGCTCACTCTCAGAGGCGAAGTTTTCTGGGCCAGGAATGTCTGGCATCTCCTTTTGATGATCAAACCCAGGTTGATCGCCATGGTAAGACGCCGTTAAGTAGAAAATAGGGCGTCCATTTTGAATCGCCTTAACGCGTCTGGTGCTGAAGCTGCGGCCATCCCTTAGGTTTTCTACATCATAAATAATGGGCTTTTCTGGATCACCAGGGTACAAAAAATAACTATGGAAGGAGTGCACCGCGCGTGTTTCTTCAACGGTGTAGCGCGCAGCAGAAAGCGCTTGCCCAATCACTTGGCCGCCATACACTTGAGGCAAACCTAGGTTTTCACTTTGGCCACGAAACAAGCCTTCTTCTAATTTTTCGAGTTGTAGTAGGCTGAGCAATTCTCGTAATGGTTTACTCATTGTGTCTCCTCACCGTTGTCTTTCACTCCAACTTACCTCAACAGTCTCACTCTTGTGAAGTGCCATAGTTAAGAACTATTGAGTAACTTAGAAATAGTATTGTTCCGATTATGAAACAAAATCAATTGTTTGATAAATTCTAACTCAGTCAAACTATTGTCAAATAAACTGACAGGAAGCAGACAGTTTTATATTCCACACCTATAATTGCTCCGGTTTAATACTCTTTTCGAGGAAGATATGAAAAAAACACTACTGCTTGTTACTTCTTTACTCTTTGGGGCTGCGTTAGTGGGTTGCCAAACTTCTCAAAATACAGAAATGGAATCTGCAGAGGCGTCAATGAAGACGATTACAGGTACAGTGGCTTACCGCGAGCGTATTGCTCTGCCGCCAAACGCAGTGGTTACCGTCGCGTTAGAAGATGTGTCTTTGGCTGACGCGCCAGCAAAAGTACTAGCAAAACAGACATTCGAAACGGAAGGTAAACAAGTTCCTCTTTCTTTTGAGCTGAACTACGATAACAATGAAATCAAACCAAACCATCGTTACAGCGTCCGTGCGCGTATTGAAGTGGATGGTAAATTGCGTTTTATCAGCGATACGCATAACGGTGTAATCACAGATGAAGCACAAACTCACCAGTTGGATATTCGTCTAGTTGGTACGCGTTAATATCAAACTCAGCGAACCAAAAATGGCAGCCTAAGGCTGCCATTTGTATTTTCTTAGCGAAATTTTTCCAATCTCAGATACTTCAATTCCTTCGGCTTCTAATTTCTTTGTTTGTCGTTTTAAATCACTGCCTTTTAAGGATATTTTTCCTTGACTATTTATCACTCTAAACCACGGGAGTTTGCTGTCCTCTGGCAAATTACCAAGCGCTTTACCAACATGTCTTGCGTAGCCCGGGTAACCTGCCATTTTTGCGATTTCCCCGTAGGTGGAGACTTTTCCTTTTGGAATTTGGTGAATTACAGCAAAGATTTGCGCTAAAAATTGGTCCATACTCAAAAGTGTCTATTGTGGATTACTAAGGAATGGTAAACCATCGGACTTGTATATTGCTAACGGTTCTTAACGTTTATATTGCCCGCGATTGACTTTTGTTGATCACATTTTCTCTTCAGTCGTGCCGTATGTTAATGAGCGTTAAAAAGCATAAAACAAACACAAGCTAAGCTTGAATCTAGACCCTCTCAACGACTTTTAATCCCAGTTTTTGCCGTTGAGTTACCAAGTAGGTGGGGAAGCCAGGAGGCGCTATGATTTTATCGACACTTCAATTTTTCATTACGACTTTACTCGCAGTGGTGTGCGTTCGAGCGATGAGTTTGAGCGAGGGAGATATTCCCGTTCTTGCACTCATGATCCCGGCGTTGTGGATCTTGCCACAAGGCGGGTTTGCAGGCTTGGTGTTGCTGGGCGCAATGATGGCTTTTGGCGCTACGCTCTCAATGCAACCAATCGCGCTATCGATTGGTATTTTGATCCTTTTCCCACTTTTAATGGTAGTGTTCTCTCGTAGAAGTTCGTTGGGCGTCCTGCTCACCGCAGGTCTAATCGTACTTACTCTACAAGTCGGTATTATGGTCACGCAACAAGGTGGGAAGCTGGATGGATCCGCTTGGGTTACAGTGGTTCAAACTGTCTCGGTCATGGCGATGTGGTGGTCTGCTGTACATTGGACCCCATCCAATAAGCACAGCTGGTGGCCGATGCTGTTGTTGTTCCCATTATGGATTGCTGGCTTGCCATATGCCGTGCTTGTGGCATTGAGCGTGACAGGAATGCTGGCTTCAATGGAAACCCTCGCGAAGCTTAAACACTCCATTCGTTGGAGTAAACTATTGTGCTGGACATTACCGACTGTTGGCTTTGCTGCCTTAGTGGTGAGTCCGACTACAGATGTACCAAACCCTGTTTTTGTTGTTTGGATCTGTTTGTTAGGAACGGCTTGGATGACGGACTATATCTTACGTAGCAGCGATGAACAGGCAGAATTATGAGTATTTCGTCAGGTAAAAAGTGACACGTGCGGCAGACTATCGAATTGGTTGTGGAACAAAATGAAGATTAGTATATGTTCTTCATTTCATATTTACTAAACTTCCAATAATAATAACCACATTATAAGTGGTTGATTTAAGATAAGTTTGTCATGACTACCTTTGCTCGAACACTGTTGCTTTTTACTTGTTGCCTACTGAGTTTGAATGTAAAAGCTGAATCACCTTTAATTGCTCATTATAAAGTTGCGACAGAAGCGGATGATGTCGTCACCCGTGTTCTTTTTAATGCTGCATCGAAAGAGTTCGGCTTTACCGTTCAATATGTGAACTATTCCAGCTTTGATGCCATTCTAAATTCCGTCGCGAATGGGGAAGCGGACTTTGCTGCGAATATCACTTACACAGAAGAGCGTGCTCAACGCTTTAGTTACTCCCGTCCAACTAATATCGAATATACCTACCTTTTTGGATTAAAGGACTCGACGTTGAGTGACATTTCACGAGTTGGCGTCCCTAAAGATACGGTTTATGCCGAATTACTTAAACAATACTACCCGGAGCTAAAACAGGTCTCTTATCAAGGTCATGAGCAAGCGGTAACGTTACTGAGATCAGGCGTTGTTGAAGGCATAGTTGATGCCATCAATCAGCTTAAGCCGATGCTGCTGGAGGGCTTTGACGCTAAGATGTTGAATGATCAGATTTCGATAAAGCCAGTATCGATCATCAGTAAAAAAGATCATCATCTCGAAGAGTTGGATACGTTCGCTACGTTTATTCATGGGGAAGGAGTGCAAAAGCAACTTCGTGAAGAAATCTCCCAGTATCAATTTGAATTAAGGCGAGCGGCATTGCGAGAATCTATTCGCTTATTACCTCTCGATTTTAGTGAGCCAATACGGATCAAGCTCGAATCTATCTTTCCATATGTTGTTTACAACGAAGACGGCAGTATCGAAGGGATGACGGCAGATGTCGTCCTGAGAAGCTGTGAGATCTTGGCATTAAACTGCGTGATCATTAGTGAGCCAAATGAAAGTTGGGGTTCCATGTATCATGAGTTTATGCAGGGGAATTTTGAAATTTTAGCGCCGTTAACGGTCAGTCGCGAGCGACATGAATTTAGTTACTTTCCCAAGCCCCATTACTCACCAGCATCCGTTATGGTCAAGCGTTTAGGTTACAAGCCGAACACTTACTCTCATGTGTCACAGTTGATCTCTGAGCGGATTGGTGTGGTTGAGGACGACTTTTTCGATCAAATGATGACGCAACTTTTACCGCTAAAAGAGCTGAAACGTTATCGTACCCAACAAGAACTCATTCAGGGTTTATTGAATGAAGAGGTCGATTACATTCCGATGGATACCGCGATGCTCAACCACTTTTTACGTCTGAGCGAGTTGGTTCCGATAGAGCAGGACACGGCGATTGGTGAGTTTTACCAGTCACAACTTTCTGTTGGATTGGTGGCGAACGAGAAAGGTGCCATGCTTGCTCCTTTTTTCAGTCGAGCGATAGCGATGTTGGAAGTTGATAAGATCATTGCCCAGTACGACCTGCGCCCAGATTGGCGTACCGCGCTTGAATATGAGGTTCGGCTGGCGACGCAAACACAGGCTGTGTTTGTCTTTGTATTGTTGTTTGCGATTTGTGTTTCGCTTTATCTTTACCGTCAATCGAATACCGACAATTTAACGGGGTTAAGAAATCGCCGCGCGTTGCAAGTAAAACACCGAAAAGGCGTAAACAAAGATCTATCCATACTTTACTTAGATATTAACCACTTCAAACGAATCAATGATACGTACGGTCACCGTGCTGGTGATGAGGTGTTGCAATTATTGGCGCTAAAAATTCATTATGTATGGTCAGGGAAAAGTTACCGGATAGGGGGAGATGAGTTCATCTTGTTGGGCTACCCGACTCAAGCAGAATTAAATAGGGCAATGAAAGAGCTCAGCAGAATTGATGTAAAAGGCAAACTGTGTAGTGAGTTAGAGTCTGTGGGTATCTCTATCGGTGTCTCTGCAAAAAGAGAACAGCACATGAGCTTAGAGCAAGCCATGCATTTAGCTGATGAAGATATGTATTCAAGTAAGCAGTCAACACGCCGCTATCCTTCTTCGCATCGTTACGTGGCTCAATCATAGAGGAATGAATTGATCGAGTTTTGTCCAAACGGTAATGAAATGACGAAATTCAAGGCTTTTGCTCTTGCATTATGAGGACTGATACTGAATAATCGCCCCATCGATTGAGGCAAGTCCTCTCGAAAAGAATTATGGGGCTCTGGTCCTCTCGCAACAATAGCTCGTGAACTCGGTCAGGTCCGGAAGGAAGCAGCCGCAGCGGGTGACTTGTGTGCCGGGATGTGGCTGGGGTCCCACCCTTTATGAAGCCTGCAATATATGTTCGCATAAATTGCAGGCTTTCTTCATATTTGCACCATAAGTCTTCATAGTCTATTTTTTTGTTGTGGGTTTACAACAAAAGTGATTTTGCTATGTTCGACCAAACCAAGAAGTCATCTCACGTACACAACATCTGTAAGTTCATGAGCTTGAAGAATGATGCAGTTGTTCGCACTCTGTCTATTTTAGAGTTTGATTTCTGTTTTCACCTCGAATATAACGCAGACATCAAAAGCTTTACCTCCCAACCTTTTGGCTTCAACTATCAATTCAATAATCGAAAATGCCGATATACCCCCGACTTTTTGGCGACAGATCACGATGACCATTCAATTTTCTTCGAAGTAAAACACTCAAGCCAGATTCTCAAACCTGACTTCAGGGACCGATTTAAAGAGAAACAAAGAGTTGCATTGAATGACTTTAACAGACGCTTAGTTTTAGTTACTGAGAAGCAAATTAGAATGGGTCCAACTTTAAATAACTTTAAGCTACTACACCGTTACTCTGGATTGCGAACCGTGACTGAGTTTCAAAAGTTAGTGTTGGCGTTTATTCAACGTAAACAAATGGTGAAGTTACAAGAGGTGTCTTTGTATTTCGGTTTATCGGAGAAGGACACACTTATCTCTACTCTACCTTGGATCTCTTCGGGGCAAGTTAAAACAGACCTAAACGGCATTGGCTTTGGTCTCGAAACCTACGTTTGGTGTTAACCATGTCATCGGACTCTAATAACATATTTGGGTTCTTTGATGAGTTTGAAGCTTCAGAGGGAGAGTCTCAGCCGCTTCCAATAGAGCTAATTCAAGAACCTATTGAAATCTCTTCAACTATTGATTCTCAATCTCCGAAGGTACAGCAAGAAGTTATCCGTCGTATCAAAATCATCGATTTCGTGGAGAAGCGTTTAAAAGGTGGATGGACCGAGAAAAACTTGAACCCTATCTTAAGTCTCATTGAACCAGAATTACAGCTCACTCCCCCGAGTTGGCGAACTTTAGCAACTTGGAAAAAATATTACTTTGAAGCGGGTAAAGACCCATGTGCACTTATTCCGAAGCATACGTTTAAGGGCAACCGCCAAAAAGAAATGGATTCGCAATCCTTGATTGACGAGGCAATTCAGAACGTATACCTGACACGTGAACGACTTAGCGTTGCAGAAGCATACCGATACTATAAGAGTCGAGTAATTCAAATAAATCGCGGGATTGTCGAGGGTAAAATCAAACCAATTTCAGAGCGTTCTTTTTATAATCGAATACACGACTTACCTCCATATGAGGTAGCGATCGCAAGGTTTGGCAAACGATACGCAGACCGAGAATTTCGCTCGGTTGGTCAGCAAGTCGTTGCGGCCAAACCAATGGAATATGTCGAAATTGATCATACCCCAGTTCCAGTTATTCTAATTGATGATGAGCTAGACATTCCTTTGGGGCGGCCTTATCTCACGATGCTGTATGACCGTTTCAGTAAATGTATCGTAGGTTGCAGCATCAACTTTAGAGAACCTAGTTTTGACTCTGTCAGAAAGGCGCTATTGAACTCGGTACTAGATAAGAGCTGGGTAAAACAAAAGTATCCATCTATTGCTAATGAATGGCCTTGTCACGGTAAAATAGACTGTTTAGTTGTCGATAATGGCGCTGAGTTTTGGAGTCAAAGCTTAGAAGACTCGTTACGGCCTCTAGTGTCTGACATTCAATACAGCCAAGCTGCTAAACCTTGGCGAAAGTCAGGGATCGAAAAGTTGTTTGATCAGATGAACAAGGGGTTAGTGAACGCACTACCTGGAAAAACATTCACCAATCCTACTCAACTACAAGATTACAACCCAAAGAAGGATGCGGTGGTTAGAGTTTCTGTGTTTCTTGAATTACTCCATAAGTGGATTGTCGATTATTACCACATGGCTCCAGATTCAAGAGAGCGTGATATTCCATACCACAAGTGGAACCAATCGGAATGGACTCCTTCCTACTACGATGGTGCTGAGAAGGAGCAGCTTAGAGTTGAGCTAGGTTTGCTTAGACACAGAACCATTGGAGTGGCAGGGATCAGGCTTCATAACCTACGCTATCAGTCCTCAGAACTTATTGAATACCGTAAATATTGGGCATCCAACAATGGCAAAAAGCTGTTTGTTAAGACCAAAACAGACCCTTCTGATATCAGTTCTATTCATGTTTACCTAGAATCTGAAAAGAGGTACGTAAAAGTTCCAGCGGTAGACAACAGCGGATATACAAAAGGGCTGTCTCTTTTTGAGCATGAGCGAATACAAAAAGTACGTAGGCTTAACACTAAGCAGCTTGCTGACGATGAGGCACTTGCGGACACATTTCTATACATGAAAAAACGCATTCAGGAAGAAACCGATAGGTTCCACAGTGCAAAAAGTAGTAAGTCTAGCTTGCCTAAAACGGGCAATACTTCGAAATTA
The DNA here is from genome assembly GCF_012275705.1 of Vibrio chemaguriensis. Classification (NCBI taxonomy): domain Bacteria; kingdom Pseudomonadati; phylum Pseudomonadota; class Gammaproteobacteria; order Vibrionales; family Vibrionaceae; genus Vibrio; species Vibrio chemaguriensis. The sequence goes on along the minus strand of NZ_SHOE01000018.1, from coordinate 86,270 downwards.
GCAAAGTTTAACGATGTGGGCTCAGACGGACCAAGCTCAATCAATACGACTCAAGTTAAACAAGAAAATACGGTGTTGTTCGATGTCTCAGGGCAATTATCTAATGATGATTTCGAAGATATTGAGGGGTATTAATTTGAACTTAACATCTAGTCAGTTTGAGCAACTAAAGTCCTTTGAAACTTGCTTTATCGAGTACCCTGAAATAACTGAAATCTACTCTATTTTGGATCAACTTCGTTTCAACCACTCTCTTGGCGGTGAACCGGAATCTTTTCTAATAACCGGTGAAGCTGGAAGTGGAAAGACGGCTATGATCAACAACTATGTCTCGCGCTATCAATCGGGTTCAACTTGGGGAAAGCAACCAGTTCTCAGTACCAGAGTACCGAGCCGCATAAATGAGCAGAATACGCTCACACAGTTTTTAGTCGATTTAGATGGAAAGTCGGGCGGAAGAGGTACTCGACGACGTAATGAAATTGCTCTTGGAGAGGCTGTTGTAAAGCAACTTAAACGTAAATCTGTTGAGCTGATTATCGTCAATGAAATTCAAGAGCTTGTGGAGTTTTCTACAGCAGAAGAAAGGCAAACTATTGCGAATACATTCAAATATATAAGTGAAGAAGCAAAAGTCTCGTTTGTGCTGGTTGGTATGCCATATGCTGATGTCATAGCGACAGAGCCACAATGGAATTCGCGATTGAGTTGGAGACGAAAGATTCATTATTTTAAGCTGCTGAAAGCTACCAACCATTCGTGTGAAGTGGCAACTTATGGCTTTGACTTGGAGCAAAAAAAGCACTTTGCGAAATTTGTCGCAGGTTTGAGTGCGAGAATGGGTTTTGATGAAGCGCCAGTGCTTACAAAAAATGAAGTGTTATATCCTTTGTTTGTTGTGTGTAAAGGGGAGTGTCGAGCGTTAAAGCACTTCTTGAAAGATGCACTACTTATGAGTTTCAATGAGAATGTCGATACGATAGACAAAGCTATATTGTCACGCACGTTTTCGTTTAAGTTTCCCTATTTGGATAATCCCTTCAATTGTCCTGTAGAGGAGCTTCGTCTTCATCAAATTGACTCTGGATCGTCTTACAACCTAAATGCCATCGCTTCAGAAGATAAAATACTTGCTCCACGTTTTACGGATGCAATTCCGTTGAGCATGTTATTGACCAAAAATGGACTTAAAGCCTAATATTACCCCTCGCTCTTCAAACTCTTCAGCAACGCTGCCTTCTCTGCATCACTCATCTTATCAATTGCGCATGCCAATTCAGCGCTCAATTCGTTTCTACAGAAAAAATAGTTTAGTGGCACATCTAACTCTTCAGCCATACGCTCAAGTGTACCAATATCTGGTACGTGCCTACCTTTCTCGTAATGGTTCATTCGACCACTAGCAGAACTTGGTTCCATACCAATTTTCACCCCTAAATCTTTTTGGGTGATTTTGGCTTTTTTACGCGCAGCTTTGAGCCTCGCTGGGATTGGGTTGTCTTTCTGCACTTACTCATTTCTTTTCAACCTTTAGATAACTTAGATTGTCTAAGTTTTACTGATTTTTGTATACTTAGCAATCCTAAGTTTTTACTGAATGAAAGAGTCACATGAAGAAAGTAACCAGAATTAACCTTGATATGTTTAACCTATTGATTGAAAAAGGGATGGATAATTTTTCTGTTATAGAAGCTAGGGATGCTTTGTTAAACGGTACTTCAACCTTTCCGAGCAGTGACGATGCTCGAAAGTATGTTTATAAGCAACTTTTATCATTTGAGGAGAAAGGCTGGCTTTCTGTAACTGGGACTCGCAGGGACAAGCGTTACCACCAAACCAATGACTTCAAAGCGCTCACTATTGAGCCTAGAATGCCCAGAAAAAGAAAGGTCACTGAGGAATCAGTGACTGGTCAAATTCTCGATTCTTCCCTAAATACATTGGCGCAAGAGAAGAAGCTGCATGAAGGTGAGTTAGCGATAACTCTGGGAGAAATAGAAGAGTATCAATCATTACTGATGCGCTTTCCAAACAACAAGCAAGAGATACAACCACTATTTAATTTGGCAAGAGAACGCTCAGCCAAGCTATTAGGCAGAATTAATGCGTTAACGAACTGGATGCAAGTGGTGCAAGGTAATGCACAAAAATGTTGAGAGCATGGCAAGCTGAGTGCGTAGATCAGGCTATCAATAAGTTTTCATCAAATCGACGCCCACATTTTTTCTGTCAAGCCACTCCTGGTGCAGGTAAAACGGTCATGGCTGCAGAGGTTGCTAAGCGTCTTTTTCAAGAAGGTATGATTGACTTAGTTCTCTGTTTTTCACCGTCGCTTTCGGTTGCCGAAGGGATGAAAAATACCTTTTCATGGACATTGGAATGTTCCTTTAATGGAGGCTTGGGTTCTCTTGGGGGCTCTTACACCTATCAATCCATCCGTTTTTTAGATGAAAACTTCTGGAACACCGTTAGTAAATATCGGGTATTAGTCGTATTTGATGAGATCCACCATTGCTCGTTTGATGATGAGGGGCGGTCAAATTCATGGGGGCTAGAGATTGTGTCAAAGATCCAAAGCTTTGCTCGTTATACTCTGGCTCTATCGGGTACTCCCTGGCGCTCTGACCGTTTACCGATAGTTATGGCAGAGTATTCTGATCCAGAAGGCATGCTTGTTTGCGATTATCAATACGGCTTGCAACAGGCAGTTGTTGATGGGGTATGTCGCCAACCTAAAATTGCCTTGATAGACAACGAGCATTTGAGTATCCAGACTGGCAGTAGTAATCAGAATTTTGCTTCCATTTTGGAATGCCTTAAAGAATCCGATGTTTCTTATCAAAGCGTCATTCACAATGAAGAAGCAATGGATTACATCTTGAATAGTGCCTGTAAAAAGCTAGCGCAGATCAGGGAACTTTCGCCAAACGCAGGCGGGTTGGTGGTCGCTGCTTCTATCAAGCACGCGAAAGATATTCAAAAACGCTTGGTCAAGCAGTTTAATCAATCAGCCACCATTGTGACTTATCACCACGTAAGCCCACTAAATGAAATTGAATCTTTTCGAAACTCGAATGTTCAGTGGATAGTCAGTGTTGGGATGATAAGTGAAGGTACGGATATTCCTCGGCTACAGGTTTGTTGTCATATGAGTTCGGTTAAAACGGAACTCTATTTTAGACAGGTCCTTGGGAGAATATTGAGAGTTAATGATTCACCTAACCAAGAAGCATGGTTGTATACCTTTGCTGAAGAAAGTTTGATTGGGTTTGCTGAAAGAATTGAGCAGGATATTCCTGATAGTTGCATGTACATTAAACAAGAGAATAATGTGCCTAGTGCTGTAGATTCACAATGCTTATCAATAAGCACCGTATCGGAAAGCGCTCAATCTAATCGCTCTCAACCAAGCTTACTTAGTTGGGGAAAAGCTTCAGATATCATTAACCCAAATAATGTTGAGCCTACTTTAGCATTGGATGAGCTGAAGTTAGGCCAATTTAAACAGAGAGTCATCGCAGCGTTCACTTAAACTAATTCTGCTTCAATCTGTTTCAATGTTTTACCTGAAGAGTTTTTCTAGTAATCAGGACTACTGCAAAGATAGCCAAATAGGACGGCTGCGGCTTGCGAGGCACTCGTAAACAGAATATCTTCAGCCGCAACCAAATGATCTCCAGATGGTGCTAGCACACTTTACTATTCTAGGTTAGTACCCAACTTTGTATAGTCTTTAAATAAACTAGCCTGTGCAGTTGTTAGCGCTTGAGAGCCTTTCAATACGACAATGCCCTCATCAGTAAGTATTGTTTTAGCATCAACTTTTTTGATCTTCAGTTGCAATAAAGTGTTCTCTTGCTCCAGTTATTTGTTCCCTAGAGAACAAATAACAGTACGAATGTCAGAGGGCAATAAAGTTTTAACACAAACTAGCCATCACATGAGCTAGCTCGTTGCTGGACAGAAGTGAGTTAGTGATAGTGTTCTAAAACGCTTCTGTCAGATTAGGAAAATTATGTTGATTCCGTGAGTGCTTGTTAAGTGTGAGAGATGTTGCCAACGATGTGGTTTGTTTATTCACTACATTTCATCAACAGCAAATCGTTCTGAGCCACCGTTGAAACAGACATAAAACTTGCGACCATCGCTATATACCTGAACCTCTGCGCCATTCATATTGTGGTAAGGGCGATCTATCATTGACCATCTTGTACAGTCATCTAGTTCAAGTACAACTAAACCCATATCACTATATAAGCTCTCAACTAACGCTTTTGATACTAATTTCATTTGCACCTCAAATTATTTGTCTTCACTTTCAATAATTTGACACCTAACGCCTTGCTCACCAGTAAGTTGGGAGGGCAGCGAGTAATTTATCCGTGTGCAGCAACTTGTTATAGGGCAGTGTTCTTTCACTACATATCAAGCTATCTGCTTTCCATATAATCTCTCTTCTTTTCATATTCAATAGATTTCAATTTACCCTCAATTTGTTTCTCCACATAGAATTTATGCTCAAGAAACTGAATGGAGTTAAAAAGTGGCAGCAAACTTTCAAGAAAATTCCTTTCTCCCTCCAAGATGGGAACTCGACTTCCCGACCATGACCGAGTAGTTAGTTCGTAATCTAGCGTTTGAAAGTCCTCAAATTTAGCATTTTCACTAAGAAATAGACCTAACAGTTCCCGCCTGAATTCTTCACTAAGATATTGTGCAGATTGAAATAAAAAACACGTAAATTTAATATCCGAAGCATTTTTCTTGACGGCATTGCGGAAAAAATTATGTTTTTTCTGATTCATATCTTCCGATTCAGTTTTCCCTTTTTCTTTAGTGAATAATTTACTAAATATATTTTCTCTATACCTGAAAGAGTGTTCATCTTTACTCTGAAGATATCTCGCGTATTCTTCAACTTCTTCGATGTAGCCCTCTCTTTCCCACAAAAACTTTAACTCTGGCATATTTGTGTGTAAATCAGGCCATCTTTCATTTTCATATATTTGATCGATCAATTTATATAAAAAAGCAAACCGTCTGTCTAAAAGAAGTTTTAAAGCGTCGCCAGAATAATCCCAGTAACGCTCTAGACTGTAGGTGGCTAGGTATGCATCAAAAACCAGTTCCTCATCTGGCTCAAATGCTTCAAACCAGTTGCCAAATATGCTGGAGTGACTACTAAATAGGTGTCCTAGTGATCTTGCATAGTTAGCATCTTCATGGGATTTATCAGTTAGAATTCTGACTACTTTGCTATAAATAGCATCGTCAATGCTCTTATACTTATCCAAGTAATCTAGCCAACCATGCAATTCGTTACTTGGCGTGTTGCTAATGTGCTCTATTAATAAGCGAGCGTCATCATCGGCAATGGACTCCTCTGGCAATGATGCAAAATAAGTAGATAGCCATAACTTCTTCCACCGATATTCTTTGCTATTTAACAGCGAAAAAACGTCACTACTAGATTGAGACTTAAACAGGTCTGTAACTAAGAAATGAGGATTTACTTCAAAATAGTCATCATAATCCATATACCTCAATACAATTTCAGGAAAGAGGTCAGGCACTGATTCAGCCATAGCGTGAAGACTCATTTCGATTCCGTTTTTTAATGAGTAACCCCTATCTCTATCCGACAGGGCATTATTCAATTCTTTACACCTATCAATGAAGTCAATGAAATCTGTTATCGAAATTCCTGCAAAATGCTCAACTAAACTCTGATGACGGTATTGATTGTATTCCTCATACCCCATTTCAAGCATGCGCCGCTCATGCCTGTCTTCAAGAAGTAAGTGTGAAAGTTTAAGCGTTTCATTAAAGAATTCTTCTTTCCACTCCTTTGGATAGTTCAACTCCAAAGATTCAAGGTGCTCACAATAGTCTTGCATCATCATGCAGTGAGACAAATTATCCTTATTTAACTTTTTAACAAAATATCGTTCAAAAAGAGGAAGGTCAGCATCAGCCATATCCGCTCCCTCATATCTTGCTCTGCCTATGTACTCACTAATTACATCAATAACGAAAGGTTGCAACTCATCTTTATCCATTAGAAAAGATAGGTTTGAGATAATCTTATCTCTTAAAGCGAGTAGGTATTCATCAGGAGATAGCCTAAAAGTTATTATGCTTATTGCATCACCGTGAGACCACTGATGCTCCCTGTGCTCAACTTTTAGCAGATAACTAGCCGTTAAAATAAAAAGTCGACTGAATAAGTAGTTTTCCCCTTTATCCAGTTGTTCTATCAACTTATCTACAATGAACGATTGTACATAATAGCCGTATCGACAATCTTTAGGCTTAAAATTGTAACGTTCAGACAGCACTCGTATTACAAAGCCAAGGGACGCCTTACTTTTAGCAAGATATTTAAGCAGCAATTCAAAGGACATTTTAAATTCTTGCTCATCATAATACCTAAAACTTGTTAACAAACTGATTAAAGATGATTTATCTGCCTCGTTCTTAGCCTCCTCATAATTTTCATCTTTCCAATCAATATCAACGTCCGGCATTCCGCTAATAACCTTTGATGAAAAAACCAAAGCCTCTGTTGGCAGGGCAAACCAAAAAGTGCTCAAAAACTCTATCGATTTATCGACACTCTCGCTTTCAGAATATTTTTCAAATATATCTTTAACCTCACTCCTAATGCCAGCAACAACTTTCCTTTGGTCAAAGGCACTAATGATAGGATTTAGTGAATCAACAATAGTTCTTGTGTAGTCAGGATAGAAATCTTTAACGATTAATGAGAATGGTATTATCTTCTTTTCAAATACGGTTATATAAAAAAGGTAAGTAGATAGAACTTGGTCAGATATCTTCACTACTTCGCTTTCATACAAATCGACTATTTCGTTTTTATGTAAGATATCAACAATTTCCCAAAATTCCTCAGCCTGTATCCCGAAGGAATTTTCCACCATACCCATTTGCTGTTCATTAAGTTTGTCAATTTTTCTAAAGAAAGAAATAGCGCAAGCCGCAACAACCAACCTCTCATCGTTAAGCACAAGTTTTACATTCTCGTTCTCCCCAAAGTAATCGCTATATAAGGAAGTAACATTTTGGATAGACTCTATTTTATTTGTTTCTATAGCAACTTTTGATGCCATTACAGCCAGTCGTGGATTGCCGCAGGATATTTCTTGTATTCTTTTTTGGTACTCCCCATTTTTAATTCCAAATAATGTTTCAGACAACTCTTTAATCTGCTCATCAGTTAAAGGGGTAATGACCTGCTCATGAAGTTCGGTATATTTACTAACCTTTTCTATAACGGATTCTCGTGCATAATCTCGTACTGTAGCGATAATTCGAAAAGTCCGGCTTTCATCTTTTTCATTTAGATAGTGAAGTATGTAATCAAGTCGATTGTCTAGTCTGTTTGCATCGTCGATAAAAATAAGATAATCCCCTGGTTCGCTAAAGCATGCGGTTATATCCCTTATTAGGTCTGCACCTTTATCAAAAAGACAAACAACATTTGTGTTGTTGTTTTCTTGTTGGACTTGTTTTGCCAAATTTACTGAAAATAATGTTTTTCCTAACCCGGCTGCACCTGATACAAGTAGAAAATTAGAAGAATTCAGAGTGCTGACTGCATTACTTAGCAAGTCATCACAGAATAGCAACTCATTGTCGATAGACGTTGTAAAATTGCTTCTACCATATCTTTCAATAAAATCATCAATACTCAACAACTGACCAGTATCTAATGGTAAATCTAAATACTCTTCTGATAGGACTGGATAAGAATTTTTAATGCTCAAAGAAATTGAATCAAGACCATTGAGAGTCAACATTACTCCTCTTTCGTAGCAAAGGGTTCTAAGTTCGTTGATTTCTTCCGTAGTAAGTTTACCCAAATAACATATGATTATTTCACTGATTTCATCTACAGGAATGCTTGTTTTATTTTCATCAAAGCACTTTTCAATGTCATCTTTTAGTTTATTGGCTAGACGCTCCTGTTGAACGGTATATTCCGAAAAAATATACTTTCCATTCTTCTGCATAAACAGACAGTCTGGCGTACCTTTAACAACTCGGTCAGTTGTATTCATCATTCCAATAGGGTTTATATTTTCATACCCCTTTCTATACAGCCAATCATCACAGAGTCTTTGAAATTTTCCGCCTTCCATTTCAAGCAACTTAGATTTTATTTGGTTTTGACTTCCCATAATCCCTCTGTGTGAACATAAATTCTAAAACTTAGGCAGCTGGATCTGAATGCCCTATAACAGTGCGTTTCAGCAGACATTGTCTTTATAATATTTTCAGAAAATAAAGACACAACGCCAGCAACATACTGTTCTATCAGTCTTATTCTTCCTTACACTCACAAATTGCAGAACATGTCTGTATGGTAGTAAGTGCTCAACTAGACTCATAATCTGCCATTAACAAAAGTAGGTCAAGAAATGACATGAGAAAGTGGTCAGGAATTTTGAGCTAAACAGTTTTGGGGCAGAACCTTCTTAGATCGTTCGCATCACAGTTTGTGATCACCAAGCGATTCTGTCGTATATTGGATGAGTTAGTAGGCGTTTTTTTGCAAAACACATTGGCTTCTATAGTTGCAATATATGAAATATCTTCGATACTAAAACTTAGATATTCTAAGTTTTAGTGGTGACATGTGGAAACGGACATTCAACTTTACCCTGATGAATCGCTCGAAAGCTTCTTGTTGCGCTTATCGCATGAACAAGGCTACGAGCGATTTTCTCATTTCGCTGAAGATATCTGGTTCGACGCCATGGATCAGCATGAAGCGATTGCTGGTGCTTTCTCCTTGGAGCTCAGCCAAGTCAATATCTACCACGCGCAAACCACAAGTCAAATGCGGGTGAGGGTTCTAATCCACCTTGAGAACCAATTAAAACTCAATAACTTTGGTGTACTGCGCTTAGCTTTATCACATTCAAAAGCTCAATTCTCTCCGCAATACAAAGCAGTACACAGATTCGGTTCTGACTACCCTTATACTTTTCTTCGCAAACGCTTCACGCCTATTTGCCCTCTGTGTGTTGACGAAGCACCCTACATTCGCCAGCAGTGGCAACTTATCTCTCACCAAGCTTGTGAACACCATGGCTGTAAACTGGTTCATCACTGTCCTGAGTGTAAGTCGAGACTTGAATACCAAAGCACCGAGAGTATTAACCAATGTGAATGTGGGTATGAACTCCGAAACTCGCCAGTCGAAGATGCGCCAGAGGCTGAGGTATTGGTCGCTCGATGGTTGTCAGGAAATGATTCAAAACCCTTGGGATTGTTAACAGGGGAAATGACGTTATCTGAGCGCTATGGCTTTTTACTTTGGTATATAAATCGTTATGGTGATATCGATGACCTCAGTTTTGAGTCATTCATTGAATATTGTTGCGCTTGGCCAACGGCACTGTGGCAAGACCTCGATGCCTTGAAAGAGAGGGCAGAACTTGTTCGAGTAAAAGATTGGAAGAAGGTGTTTTTCAATGAAGCCTTCGATACTCTGCTTAAAGGTTGTCGTCAGTTACCTAGTCGGCAGTTGAGTCACAATACCGTACTGACACAGGTGTTAGCTTACTTTACTCAGCTCATGGCAACAGTTCCATCAAGCGCGAAAGGAAATATCGGTGATGCACTGCTCAGCCCTCTAGAAGCTTCTACATTGCTTTCTTGTACAACAGATGAGGTATATCGGCTGTATGAGTTTGGTGAGATCAAAGCCGCGATTAGGCCGCGAATGCATACAAAGATAGCGAGTCACGAGTCGGCGTTTACTCTAAGAAGTGTCATCGAAACAAAGCTGACTCGAATGAGCTCTGAAAGTGATGGTTTAAGTGTATATCTACCTGAGTGGTAATTATGACGAAATTAAGTGACTTATTGGCAATCGAAGACGAAGCAGTAAAGCAGGTTACGCTAAAGAAGATGTTCATGCCCTATACGGAAGAAGTCTGTGTTGAAGGGGGTGAAAAAGAAGCGTTGACGATCTTGCTCAATCTCAGCTCAAACCATAAATTAGATAGGTGCTTGGATTGGTTGGATGTTGCCCGAGCTAAAAGGCATTTAAAAGCGGCTGAGAACCTAGAGGCGTCCCTTGATGAAATTAAATGGTTCCACACTCATAATCTCAAGTTTCCAGACTGTCGAGTTAAAGATCAGCGGATACTTGCACAGGCTCTTACGACAACCGAGGTATTCATTTCAAGCGGAGTATTAGAGCAGCGCTTGGGGTGGGCGCATAACTCTGCGGTATATCGTCACACATTGTGGTTATTGAATCCTTTTAATTGGCAATCACAGCCCGTATGCATTCTTTCACTTATACAACAAGAAAGCCCCGTTTGGGTTGAGTTGCTCAAAGAGTTTGGTTTAGGTGCTAAGTCACTTGCTCGCTTAAAACATACAATTGAAGAACAGCTCCTTGATAATCATTTTCCCGATAGTGTCAGCCCTTTCAGCAAGCAACTACGGTTTCCGTGGGGGGATGATTATGTTTCGGTGACCCCAGTGGTTAGTCATGCCATTCAGAGCGAGTTAGAAGTAAGATCGAGAAGTCGAGAAAGTAAGCTTCGTTTTGTATCTTCGTCACTGCCTAATTCTGCAAGTATCGGGAACTTGTGTGGCAGTTTAGGTGGGCATATGAAAGCTCTTAACTACCCGCTAGAAGTCAAACCATCGAAAGGTGGGACGTTAACTGAAAGTCGCAAAAAGAGTGGTCACTACTTTGATGACTGTCAGGTAACTAACGCCAAAATTTGTCAGGTGTTAAATCACTTAATTGGATCAGAACCATCAAAAACACAGAAGCAAAGGGAGAGCGCTCGCAAGGTTAGAAGTAAGATATTGCGAAAGCAGATAGCCCTTTGGATGCTTCCTTTAATTGAGTTAAGAGATATCGTTGATGCTGACCCTAATCAACAGCAATTGGAACATGATGACACTTTAGCTCAAGCCTTTTTGGCGCTACCAGAATCGGACCTAGGCTCCTTAGCCAGTGAGTTTAATCGCCGCTTACATCTTACGTTGCAGAATAATAAGTATGCCGCCAAGTTTGCCTATCACCCTAAGCTTATGCAGCTCGTTAAAGCCCAAATTGTATGGATTCTCGAACAGCTCAGTAAACCTATTGGTAATGAAGATAAGGTAACGGGCGAGCAGTATATCTATTTGTCATCAATGAAAGTGCAAGATGCTGTCGCAATGAGCAGCCCTTACTTGTGCGGTGCTCCTTCTTTGACGGCTATTTGGGGCTTTATGCACCGTTATCAAAGAGAGTTCAATAAGCTAGTTAATAGTAATTCCCTGTTTGAATTTTCGAGTTTCTCTTTTTATGTTCGAAGCGAGAACATTCAATCGACCGCGAAGCTTACCGAGCCTAACTCGGTTGCTAAAGCTAGAACGGTTTCAAACGCGAAACGACCTACCATTCGTAGTGAACGATTGGCGGACCTAGAGATAGACTTAGTTATTAGAGTTCATAGTGAAAGCCGAATTTCAGATTTTAAGGCCGCGCTTAAAACGGTACTTCCCGTTGCTTTCGCCGGAGGGGCGTTATACCAACCACAGCTCTCGACGCAGATTGAGTGGCTAAGGACGTTTACCAGTAGGAGCGAGCTTTTCCATGTCATAAAAGGTTTGCCAGCCTACGGGCGATGGTTATGTCCAAGTGAGAACCAGCCGAGTGACTTTGATGACCTAGAGCATTTAATAACGAAAGACGCTGATAATTTGCCAGTTTCTATTGGCTACCATTTGTTAGAACGTCCGACTAAACGGTGCAACTCGATCGCCGATTGTCACGCCTATGCAGAAAATGCGATAGGGTTAGCTAAGAAAGTGAACCCGATAGAAGTACGTTTTAGTGGAAGAGATCACTTTTTCAATCATGCCTTTTGGTCGATAGAATGCAGTAGCGAAACTATTCTTATAAAAAACTATAGGGGTTAATCGTTTATGGAACTTTGCACTCAGCTGAACTACGTTCGATCACTCTCTGCTGGCAAAGCATATTTCTACTATCTATCTAAAAGTGGTGAGATGTGCCCCCTTGAAATTGATAGAACTAGGTTGCGCGCACCAAAAGGTGGTTATGCAGAAGCATATAAAGGGGGCAAGTTCGTAGAAAAGAATGTTGCTCCACAAGATTTAGCTTACCCCAATCCTCAGTTCATCGAAGAGTGTTATGTAAAACCTGGTGTTGATGATATCTACTGTGCATTCCCCCTTCGAATTCGAGCCAACTCTCTAACTCCAGATACCTGTAGTGACGATGAAGTGCGTTCTAAACTTTCGTTACTTGCTAAAACATATGAAGAGCTCAATGGGTATCAGGAACTTGCTCTTAGATACGCGAAGAACATTCTGCTTGGTACTTGGCTTTGGAGAAACAGAGAGTGTCGAAGATTGTCGATAGAAGTGACCACCAGTGATTCACAAACCTTGATTGTAGAAAACGCAACAAGGCTTTCTTGGTATGGTCATTGGGATGAAGCTTCAGCAGAATGCCTAGAAAAACTTACAGCTTATTTGATGCGAGCCCTATCTGACCCGACCGAATATTTCTACATGGATGTCAAAGCTAAAATTGGAGTTGGTTGGGGGGATGAGGTTTACCCAAGCCAAGAGTTCTTGGATGATCGAGAAGATGGTGCTCCTACTAAGCAGTTAGCTACCGTAGAATTATTGAACGGAAAAGAAACTGCTGCTTTTCATGGTCAGAAAATTGGTGCAGCGTTGCAATCGATTGACGATTGGTGGCATGAAGAAGCAGATAAGCCATTAAGAGTGAATGAGTATGGAGCTGACCGAGAGTACGTTATAGCAAGGCGACATGTTTCCTATGGAAATGACTTTTACCAGTTAGTCAGAAATACAGAGAATTGGATTGAGACAATGACAGCTTCTCAGAGCATCCCAAATGACGTGCACTTTATTATGTCGGTCTTGATCAAGGGTGGGCTCTTCAATTGTTCCAAAGCGAAGTAAGGATGACTATGACGAAGCGTTACTACTTCTGTATACGTTATACCCCTGTTCAAGCCGACTATGAGCTGTTAGCAGGGCGTTGTATATCTCAAATGCACCTGTTTATGGTCAATAACCGACAAGCCATGAATAAAATAGGCGTGAGCTTCCCCGACTGGAGTGATGTTACGGTTGGTCAAACCATAGCCTTTGTTGCCGACGATAAAGAGATGATGATAGGACTCTCTTTTCAGCCCTATTATTCTTTGATGGTAAATGAAGGTTTATTTGAGGTCTCCAGTGTATGTGAGGTTCCAGACAATGCTTTAGAGGTGAGGTTTACCCGTAACCAAACGATTGGGAAAAGCTTTCTGGGTTCCAAGAAACGTCGAATCAAACGTAGCATGGCGAGAGCCGAACTACTTGATGCTGGAACATCATTACCAGTCACTAATGAAGAGCGTGTCGTCGATAGCTTCCATCGAATACCAATCTCCAGCGGTTCATCTGGAGAAGATTATATTTTGTTTGTGCAAAAGGAGTTTGTCTGTGAGCGCGGTGCAGCAAACTTTAATAGCTATGGTTTAGCCACTAATCAAGAAAGAAAAGGCACGGTACCTGAGTTACATTTTTGACCCTTTTTCTAAAGCTGTTTTTTAGAGAAATAAAAACAAGCACTTACAAAAGTACGAAGAAAAAGGGTATTTTGATGAATTGTGACTTTAAGCACGCAGAATCAGATGGTTAGAGACTATATTCTACAGTGTCCTGCCGCATAGGCAGCTAAAAATTGTTTGTGTGGGATTTGGACGAACTCTAACTTGTGTCCTGCCGCATAGGCAGCTAAAAATTTTTTCTATGAATGAGATCTTTGAAGCCGATAGTGTCCTGCCGCATAGGCAGCTAAGAATAGGTCAGGAAGAAAACAACCGACCTGCTGAACAAGCAGTTAGAAGCAAAACCATCAAGTTTAGGCTTGGTGGTTTTTTGTTTGTTTATAACCGACTTTATTCATTACATTTTGTGCTAGTAAAATTACAGCTAGGACGTTTCTGCCCCAAAATCGTTCAGAGCTAATACTCTACACATTTAGGGGGCGTGCGTTTACCCTACTAAAACTTATTCGATGGAGTTGATAATTGTTCATTATCATCATTAGGAGACATCTTGCAGTCTAACTTCCCTTCATGTGGTATAAGTTATTGATTGTCAGTTGAGTTAATATGCAAAAGCCTGCATTGTCGAAGGATGAAAGACTACTACGTGTTGTCTAATAAGTGTTAGGTTTCTCCGCGGGAAACATCGAATTCGAGGATTTTGGGTCATGGATTATGAAACGAAGCTACAACTTGCACACAAAGAATTAAGTGACAAAGGTGTTTGGAAGTCGAACTACAATCCTCCACTTGTAAGGTTGTTACGTAAACTCGGACTGTGTTTTCCGCCGCCTTACTATCAAAGCTTTTTTGCAAACGTTATGCTTTGTGTGGCTTTCTTTGCTCCTGTTTGGGGAATCTTCCAATGGTTTCTTGTGTGGGACGAGCTAGGCAAACCAGTTTTAGAAGCGGTTTATATCTCGTTACTTACTGGCGCATTGTTTGGTTTAGTTATGGCAACCTTCTACTACATTAGGCGCAAGCAATTAAATCTAACAGATTGGGGTTCATTGGGAGAATAAGCCCAAAACCTAACAAACTGTTCAAGAGGGATTCGCAACGCGTGGCATTTTTACTATGCGTTGGTTTTAGTTATTAAGGTGGTTTGCAGAGGCATCGGTATTGCGTTGCTCACCCCTTAACAGGGCGTTATATTTATCAGGAGTTATATGAACAAGACAGAAATCCTGCTTGGTAATCTTCAAATAGGTGAAGCAACTGAATTTATTCTTTCAATTGCACCGGATTGGCCAATGATAATTCTTACTGCAATTGTTGGTTTTACAAGCTTTTGGACTAGTAGGGCTTTGGTTAAGGTTACTCGTCAAAACCAAACTGCTATTAGTCAATCAAAACAGGCCGAAATTCGTTTAGCGTGGCAGAAAGAGCTTCGAAACTCATTAGCTGAAATGAGTGCATCATGCTTAGTAGTTAATACTAAAGCCAATTCCAAGCCAGAATACGAAAGCTCTAATGAGTACTTTAACGATTGGCAAAAAATACTCATACTTAATTCAAAAGTTAATCTTCTTTTAACGAGTGAAAGTGAGGATGTTAAAGCTCTGAAATCGCTTGTTGACGATATGGTTTTTACCGCCATTAGCACAAAGGATGCAGATAAGGATTTCACATCCTATCTCGTCGCTATGGAGGATATGGCTAAAGTTGTCTTGGAAAATGAATGGTCTAGGATAAAGCGCAATCTGGGAAAATAAATATAACAAACTGTTCAAGAGGGATTCGCAACGCGTGGCATTTTTACTATGCGTTGGTTTTAGTGTTTAAGGTGGTATGCGGCGGCTTGGTATTGCGTTGCTCACCCCTTAACAGGGCGTTAGTACGGGTTTGGCATCAAGCGTCATCAGTCTTGGTGTTTATCTGTTTTGGCGTTCGTCTTTACACCTCTCAGCTTGTGCCTTTCACGTTCTTTCCGGTGGCACTATATGCGGAGTGTTTGCTTTGATGTCACCGTTTACGGTTTCTAACTCTTAGCCTATTTCTTTGGCACTTCTTCACTTTAGCTGTGCTTTCTAAGCGAATCTTGTCTTCCTCTAGGGCTGTTGTCGGAGTACGAGGATCGAATCCTTTTCTAATTTGAAATGAGTGAAAGAAGGGGAGTTCAGTGCATTTTTCTTCTAGCCAACTCTCGTCTCTTAATCGAGTTTAAGTTTTGTAGCTGCCCGTCTCACTTCAGTGTTCAAAGCCTTTCATATCATGCCATATTTCAATATCTTGGAGCGAATAAATAGAAGTAGCGCATGTACTAACAAATTGCTTAAGAGTGATTCGTAACGCGTGGCATTTTTACTATGCGGTGGCTTATGGTGATTAAGGCGCCGTGCGGTAGCTTTTGTATTGCGTTACTCACACCTTAGCAAGGCGTTATGCCTCACAAAGAAAAAGGAACTTTTGATGTTTAAAATCGAGACTAAGCGTCTGATTATTAGGGATATGACTCCGAACGATGAAGATGCTTTTGTTGCTATGTCTCAGGATGCTAAATATCAACGTTTCTATGACGAAAGCGATTGTGACCCTAATAAATATCGAGAGTTAACAAGCTTGTTTATCGCTCAGGCTTCTGAGAAGCCAAGAAAATCATACCAATTAGCTGTCGAGTGTAAGGTGTCAGGTGAGTTCGTTGGGACTGTTTGTTTACGCCTAGAGGACAATCAGCAGGCTTCGATGGGGTGTGCATTTTCCAGAGTTTCTCAAGGTAATAAGTTAAGTCATGAAGCCGCCTTGGCTCTGGCAGATTTTGGTTTCTCGGAGTTGGGAGTTCACCGCATTTATGCGGAGACAATCAGTAAAAACTTGCCAGCTATTAAGCTCTGTAAGTCTCTGGGTATGCGCCAAGAAGCACATTTTAGAGAGCATCGTTTTTTCAAAGAACAGTGGTGGGATACAGTGGTTTTGGCAGTCCTTCGAACCGAGTGGGGCAAGGCATAACAAACTGTTCAAGAGGGATTCACAACGCGTGGCATTTTTACCATGCGTTGATTTTAGTGATTTAGGTGGTGTGCGGAAGCATCGTATTGCGTTGCTCACCCCTTAACAGGGCGTTAGTTCTCAAAGTTGTTTTAATATCAGTGGAGTAAGTATGTTTACAGGCATAGTTCAGGCGGTAGCCGAAATTGTTGATGTGACAGATCAAAGAGGGATTAGAACTTTTGTTATCGACTTCCCTAAAGGGTTTTGTGCTGATCTAGAAATTGGGGCGAGCATTGCTATTGACGGTGTATGTCTGACAGTTACTGAAATACAGTCAGATGTTCGTGTTAAGTTCGACGTAATGTTGCAAAGCCTCTTAATCACAACTCTGAGTAAGTATTGCTCATCCCAATTAGTTAACGCTGAGAGAGCCGCAAAAGATGGGGCAGAAATTGGCGGTCACCCTCTATCTGGCCATGTGGACTTTAATGTAGCTATCGTTGACGTAAAACAAATTGAGGATAACTATTGTGTTCGCTTAGCGCTCCCTGATGCTTGGAAAAGATATGTTTTCCCGAAAGGTTATATAGCTCTAAATGGAGCGAGCTTGACCGTAGCTGACGTAAATAAGCATGAAGGTTGGTTTGAAGTTTGGCTTATTCCTGAGACTCGTAGAATGACGGTTTTTGAATCAAAAGTCAGTGGTGATTTTATTAATATAGAAATCGAGCGTGGTACCCAAGTTGTTGTTGATACGGTTCGTGACACGCTAAATGAAAACCTTGGACCACTATTACCATTGTTTGAAAAACTACTTCTAGAGCAGGGTGTTGATTTGGATTCACTAGGCTATAAACCTCAGGCACTCAGTGGGTCAAAGAACTAACAAACTGTTTAAGAGTGATTCGCAACGCGTGGCATTTTCACCATGCGTTGGTTTTAGTGTTTAAAGTGGTATGCGGTGGCTTTTGTATTGCGTTGCTCACACCTTAACAGAGCGTTATGCGATTCATGAGGTCAGCGAAAGGAATAGAGATTTATGTACAAAGTTGGTGTTGTTATATTTGATGATTTCACAGATGTAGACTTTTTTCTTATGTATGATTTGCTTGGGAGAACAACCGATAGTTGGACGGTCAGCATACTGGGAACTAAACCTGAACATCATTCCCACCTTGGTATGAAAGTTATAACAGACGGGCATATTTCAGAGGTGACGAACCAAGATGTCGTTCTTATCACTAGTGGTAAACGTGGTATTCCAGCAGCGATGAAAGATGCAGAGTTTATGTCAGCGTTGAGCCTTGACCCAAATAGACAGCTAATTGGCTCGATATGTGCTGGTTCATTTATCCTTCATGAGCTCGGTTTACTAAAAGGTAAGCCATTAACAACCAATCCAGATGCTAAAGGTGTTCTACAAAAGATGGGAGGAGACGTAATGGATCTACCTCTAGTTGTAGAAGGTAACATAGCCACTGCAGGAGGTTGTCTTTCACTGATGTATCTCATTGGTTGGGTAGCAGAGCGGCTGTTTGACTCAAGTAAACGAAAAACTATTCAGAATCAATTAATTCCAGCCGGTCAGTTAGAAATTTTTGAAGAGCTCATTACCACAACTATTCAGTCAGCAGAGTTGAAAAACTCGCATAACAAAGCGTTTAAGAGTGATTCGTAACGCTTGGCATTTTTAATTTGCGTTGGTTTTGGTGTTTAAGGTGCAATGCAGAAACTTCGGCATTGCGTCACTCACACCTTAACGCGGCGTTATGTGTAATCGAAAGTAAGGAGGCTTTTATGGCGAATAAATATCGAGGTTCATGCCTTTGTGGTAGCGTGAAGTATGAGCTTTTAGGTGAGTTCCAGTCTTTCTTTTTATGTCATTGTACTCGTTGTCAAAAGGGTACAGGCTCGGCTCATGGTGCAAATTTGTTTGCTAAATCTGGCACCTTAACTTGGTTATACGGTGAAAATGATGTCAGAACGTATAGGCATCCAAATTCATTTCATGCAAAAAGCTTTTGTTCAAAATGCGGGTCTGCACTCCCAACGTTTGCAGAAAGTATTAACAGCGTAGTGGTTCCGGCAGGCAGCCTCGATAGTCCAGTTCCAATTCCGCCGACTGCTAAAATCTTTGTTGGTAGTAGTGCTAAATGGTCTATGAAATTGTGCGATCTACCAAGCTACGAAAAGCTTCCAGAACAAGCTAAGAGCTAAACACATAACAAACAATTTAAGCAGATTCGCAACGCGTGGCAGTTTTGGTTTGCAGTGAGCTTTGTGTTTATGGCGCAATACGGTAGCTTTTGTAGTGCGTTGCTCACTACTTAATTGGGCATTATGTTTATCGGAGGAATGATGCCTGAATATGCTTTATTAAATAATGTTGTCGACTATATGGAAGAGCATGGTCATACATATAAAACCGTTCATCTCGATATAGACGAAAAATTGGTTCAAGAGATTAACGAGGTTAACAAAGGTAAGTTCACTCTTGAACAACTAGAAAAAGCGGCAGACAAGTGCTTAGCGCATGAATGGCTTAAGCATGCGTATTTAGGTGGTGGTAAGTACAACGGATTACAAATAACACCTAAAGGAATTGGTGTTGCTCGCTCTAAAAAGCGTTCGGATGAACTTAAGGCAAACAGGTCGTTTTTGAAGAAAACCTCAGATTACATAGAGGAACACAAGGGGCTTTTTGTTGTTCTAGGTTTTCTTCTAGCGCTAGCGACGCTTGGTCTTAAAGTGATGGAGTTTTAATAATGGATGACGGCAACTTTACTGTTGAACTTAAATGTCTGTTTTGTGACTGCCCATTAGAGGGGGAACCCGATCAGGAATTTTCTTCAGGGGACTTAATAAAATGTCAAAACTGTAACGAATTAAATGATTACGATGCGTTGTTAGACGTAGCGGCAGAAGAGGGGCTGACAATAGTTCAAGCACACTTAGACGACCATTTAAAAAAGACATTTGGTAAGCTCTTTAAAAAATAAACATAACAAACAGTTCAAGAGGGATTCAGCACGCGTGGCATTTTTGGTATGCGGTGGTTTCGGTGTTGAAGTGCCATGCGGAAGCTTGGTCATTGCGTGCTTCACCCCTTAACTGGGCGTTATATGCAAAAGGAGTATTTAATGAAGCTGGTAGTTCCCTCGTTAGATGTTGCTGAAAATGAAGGTTTTCAACAAGATATCTTAAGACGAGAAGCCTTTGGTGAGTCACTAAAGAATCTTGTCATCCGTTCTGATGATGAGCTTGTAGTTTCACTAGACGGTAAATGGGAGAGGGAAAGTCAACATTTGTGAAAATGTGGCAGGGATTATTGACTGCCAACAATGTACCGAATATTTATATTGACTCTTTCGCTAATGATTATGTTGAAGATGCATTTATATCTGTAGCATCAGCTATAACGTCTTATGTTGAGTTGAATGCTGACAACTCAAAAAGTGAAAAAATAGCAGAATATAAAAATAAGGCTAAAAATGTAGGTGTAAAGCTATTATCCTGGGGTACTAAGGTTGGAGTTAAAGCACTTACTCTTGGAGCTATTAAACTTGTCAGAAATTGATGAGAATGAACGAATCCATAGATACGAAAGTTCTCTATGGCAGTACAATATCGAAAGAGATAGGCTGATTCCATTGTTTATTGAAAGACTCAATATATTTTCTGTGGTTTAGTTGCGTATAACAAGCATTTAAGGTTTCAAGATACTTTTTCTAATCTGAAGCACTTATATAGGATAAATACTCTAAATGATTTTTGTCCATAGGTGTGCCAACGGGATATGAATGGGGTGTGTGATGAACGGGTTTGTCTGACTGAAACACTTCTGCCCCTTTTTGTGTTGAACTTCATAGAGCCAAACCTACCTTCGGCTCGCAATCTTATGAGGAAAACTGTTGCACTGGGCAAATGGGAAGAGCTGACCCCGTTGCAGTTCCCAAGATGAATATTGAGCGACAATTAAATGCTTGTGAGAGCTTTTCTAACTTGGTTGGAAAGTAGGTTCACCTCCTGCGTATCCAGACGCAGGATAAACCATGTTTCTCGTAGCATTTTCTTTCATTTGATTTGACCCTACTTGTCCATCATTTCAATATAAAGCTGTTAGTGTGTTGGCAGAGTTCAAGTAGCTAGGTTCTAAAAATAAATAAGGAAGTTTCATGCTTAGTAGTCATCTTTTTCATTTCGCGATGGTCCATGAAAAGTTTGCCCAAACTGGCGATATTGTTACGGGGTTATTGCCTTTATTTTCTCCAATTCTAGAGGGTAAGGAAGGGCTTGAATTTGACCCCATGTCTTTTTGTGATGACGTGAGAAAGATGTATGGCATAGAGATGCATCCATATGTAGCTGAAGATTTGTCTAAGAAGCTTGTTGATAACGGGGTTCTAGCGATAGAGAAGTCGCGCGGGAAATCTGAAAAGATAGTCATCGCTTCCGTTCCAGTCGTGCAGGACAAAAACTTGAAGAGTAATGTCCAAAGCATACTCGAAACATATGAGAGCTTTTCGAAACCGTTTTTGGAAAAACGAGGGTTATTGAGTTCATCGATTAACTTTTCCAATGCTTTTACTAGTCGTTTAGCCAGAGTTGATAGTTTTGCCGAAGTTGTCTCGTCCAGCGAGAACTCTGTTGAGCGAGCTCTAGACTATACGTTCGTACGTTTTGTTGAGCACATAAACAGAAAAGGTGGGAAGTTAAAGACGTCTTTAGACAAATTGTATTCTGGCTCACTGCTTTCTGAAGTCGTACTTAGCATACAAGATCCTGCGATGGACGAGAAATCAATTGCTGGTAAGTTGTTTTATATCGATATGCCTGTACTGCTTAACGTCCTAGGCCTCAATGACGAGTACTCTGTAGAGTGCTCCAGAAAACTAATAGCGCTGATTTCAGAGCAGGGTGGGATTGTTACCACAACTAGGCAATACATTGAAGAAGCTGAAACAGCGATCTCACTCTCGCTAGAAAACTATAAGCAACGAGGCAAGAGAACTACATCTCTAGATCGGTATTTATTCAAGCACTCTGATCATGTTCTACAAGCTAGGCTCGCACGAAACAAGGTTAAGGGATTATTATCTGATAGCCATCAATTTGTCTTGGATGACTTAAGAACAAACATTTCTGGGTATTTACAGAGCGTCAGGGCTGTTGAGTTGAGAGATAGCATAGCGAGTGCATTACACTGGTATAAGAAAGATGTTGCTCGAATTAATGATGCTGAAGCAGTTGCATATGTTGTTGCGCGTCATGATTACAATTCAATAAGAAATGTTTCAGAGTCAACTACTTTTTTGATTACACCAAATGAGCAGTTGGTATCAGCTGCTAATAGAGTGCTTTATAGCTTAGAAACCTTTGAGAATCATGAAATGACGCCACTGCTGACTGAGAAAAAGTTAGCAATGATGCTTTGGGTTACAAGTGGTGGGAAAGGAGAGGACGTATCTAGCCTCACATTAATTAGCTCTTGTACAAGAGCAATGGAGATGCATAGAGACATTTCAGAAAATATGCAAAGGTTTATCAAGAACCTTCCTGAAGAAAAAATCAAACAATATGAAGATGTTATATGCAATGATCGAGCTCTGTACTGTCTGTTGGATGAAGTTGGTTTTGATGATAGTGAAGTTCTTCTAGATGAGGCTGAACAGTATCTACAACAAGCACGAGACCGGTACCATCAAGAGCAAAAAGACTTTTCAGTAAGCCACAAAACTGCAATAGAGGAGGCCACTTTTGCTGCTGCTAATGCAATTGAACATCGGAATAAAGCAATATCAGCGGTTAAAGAAAAAGCCAATGAAAGCTTGGTTAAAGATAAGAAAAACGCAGTGTTACAGAGCAAGATTCACTCTCTGACCGAGCAATTAGCTTCAGCCAATGAAAAGTTAGAGAATAGGGTAGACGCTCTTGAGAGCGCCCAAAAAGAAGCGAGCAAGGCTAGCAATGAGAAAATTAGCCAGCTTGAAAAAGCAAGTGTGGAGCAGTTGAAGGAAGGAAAACATGAAGTAAAGAACCAAGTTTATTATTCAGTTAAAAAGCTCCTTGAACTTTGTATTGTCGGACTGCTGATATTTGTGTTCTATCACTTGGGTACTCTAGCTCTAGATGAGCCGATAACTAATGAGTATTTCACGTTAACACCCAAGTTGATATCTGTTCTGACGGCCGCGTTACCTCTCATTTGTACATGGAAGTTCCCTGATTTTTTGTTCGGTTGGTTTGTAAAATGGGTTTCTACAAAACTTGTTAGGTTACTTCTTAGAGATAGAGAGTTTTTACCAACAGAAGGTTAACTTGTGTAGTAGTCAACTAAAATTGGCCTCGATTTTATATTTTTCCAATATAACCGCTCTGATTCATTGGATGTTAATCCTCCATTGTACTAAAAAATAGGGTCAGATCTTTCCTTTTTCCCTATCAAATCTAATCCGAAGATTTGTGTTGCTAGAGAACCCGTGACAAACTTTTGTCCAACGGCTTGCTGACGGGGTAGATCATCGTAACGCAGAACTGTCGAGTAGACGACACCTGTTACCAAGTGTCGTCCCTCTAAGAACCCAGCGTGCAACTTTCACCGCACTAGGCTCAAGCCTTCACTAAGGCACCGATTGGCACCCAGCAACTTATAAAGCAGCGAGAGCTGGCTCATGCCAAGAGTTACGGCATTGCTTCTTTGGTTTTCTCTTTGCCAAGTATTCTTGGTATTGAGGGTCAAAAGGCGTAGCGGCACTCCTGATTTTCACATGTCTCTCTATCGGCACTTTGGCTATTTGAAACAATCCATATTCATGATCTTCTGCCAACCGTGAAACTGCCATTGACCTTGACGGTTGATGAAGTATTTAAGGGCGATCCAAGTTCTAGACTTAGTCGGATGACGCCTTTTAGCCCAGTGCCATAACGCATGGAATAGCTTGTGACCTATATATCCGAATATCTGTTTAGCCACGCAGTGTCGATAGTAATTCGACCAACCTCTGAGTTTCGGATTTATCAATTTGATTAAATCGTTAACGGGGATAGTTGCGTGCTTTTTGATGAGTTCGCGCAAGTTACTCAAGAACAGCAGTGTGTTGGATTTGCTCGGTTTAATGAGCAATTTCCCTTTGTACTTCCTATGATTAAAACCTAGAAAGTCAAAACCACGGCTGATATGGGTAATTTGCGTTTTCTCTTCGGAGAGTGTTAAGCCTCTTTCTGCTGAGAAATCAGCAATCAACGGTTTGATATCGTTCTCCAGCACTTCCTTTGAAGCACATGTGACGACGAAATCGTCGGCGTATCCAATAAAGTTGGCTCTAGCACCCTTTTTGAGTGCAATAGACTTTATGCGTTGCTCAAGTCCTGCAAGCGTCATTAGCATCAAGGTTGGGGATATGACCCCGCCTTGTGGTGTCCCCTCGTCAGTGCGATAGAACAGCCCTTTGTCCATAAAACCAGACTTTAACCATTGTTCCAACATGCGTTTATCTACGGCAATGTTGTTCATAAGCCATTGATGCCCGATTTTGTCGAAACAGGCTTTGATGTCTCCCTCAAGAACCCATTGAGCTGATTTCTTTAATGCCAGACACTTGAAGCACTGTGCGACTGCATCGGCAGTGCTGCGGTTTGGTCTAAATCCATAGCTATTAGGGTCGGCAAGTGTTTCTGATACTGGCTCCAGAGCAAGAAGATGAAGCGCTTGCTGCGCTCTATCGATCATACAAGGGATACCCAGTGGTCTGAGCTTGCCGTTTTTCTTGGGGATGTAGATACGCTTGAGCGGTTTAGCTTGATAAGCTTTTCTGCTCAATTGATTAACTGCTTTCATACGGCGCGTATCTGTGTTCCAGATAATGCCGTCTATTCCAGGCGTTTTACTACCTTTGTTTTGTGATACTCGCTTAACAGCAAGAAGTTTTGCCGAGCGCGAGTGAGTCAGTATCCACTGCAACGCTTTCGCTTTGCCGTGTTTACCTTCTCGTGTTGCCTTTGCAATACGCATCTGAAGCTTTAAAACATGGGATTCAACGGCCTTCCAATTGATGGATTGCCATTGAGCACTGTTAGGAGAGGCACTAATCTCTTTTGAAATCATCATTTGCATTTCTCCTTGAATAAAGTTCTTCAAATTCTCTTGCAACGGAAGACCAGTCGGAAGTCAGCTCACTTTCGTGCCAGATAAGTATCTGTATCCGCATCGTTACAATGCAGCCTTCGCTTTTTCCAACATCCTCTACCTGCATCACTATCGGTCGCAGAGACTTTCCCAGTGGGAGTGATACAGGCTTACCGTGTTCCGTATGTCGCGCAATGTCAGTTTAGATGCCCGCTATGGTGTGGAGAGTTCAACGATCACGAAAGAGCATGGGGCAATCTCTTTCCGACTCTCGTGCCTTTTGGCTACAGCGTATTAACCACTTCCGCTGTTTCACAACATAACGCACCTTACGCGGATTCACTTATGTTCATCATGTTGACTACCTAGCACTCACCCGATGCTGTGGTTATCAGGAGGATCGTCCTCTCACGACTTCAATCCCGATTGAAAAATTACCAACCTTAGTTACATTGTCAGAGCCGCTACTTTATTCAGGCTCCTAGGTTCATCTGGTGATACAGATGGTTCACTCGTTGAGCGGTGAACAGCGCTTCATACGACCTCACGTCGCACGCCCCGAAGTTGGTTAGAATAAATACTACTATTTACTTAAATGGTGTGTATTTGCCTTACTAAAAGTTATCCGGAGTCAGCACATCCACGGTTATGTCTCAGAACAGTCTAACTACTTAACTCTACTGCTAACTTTTTGGTTTTGAGTTGTGTGCTAGATGCTTTGCTTCAGGTAGATCCCCATTCTGACTAAGAGTTCAATTGTGTTGTTCTCACAGATGTACGCCATGAACATTTTTTTATTGCTGACGTTCAGCAGTTCGAAGGCACGCTTGAGGTGTGTCTGCACGGAGCTCTCTTTAATGTTCAACGTTGCCGCCACTTGTTTTACCGACAAACTCAGTGTCGATAGTGAGAGGCACTCGACCTGACGCTGGGTTAAGAAAGGGGAAAGTAGTTGTGGGATGACCGCATACAGCTCTTCTGAAGCGCTTCTCGGCTTGAGAGGCTCCGTGCGAGTGGTATAACGGCCCATCAGTTGGTTGAGTATACTTTGGGAATCCACGACCGAAGCGTAATGGCTGACTTTACTATTGACAAACGTCAGTTGTGAGCTGCCCTGGTAGACCAGATCTTTCCCCGTAGCCGACACACCTAAGAACTCCCCCAAATGCTTTCCTTTCGCCGTCCACTCAATCACAATGTCGTTCTTACGGGTGATCACGCGGTTTTCTTTGTACTCTAATGTAGGAAAAGCGCGCAGCCACACGCTCAGCGTCTCGCAAAAGGAGTTAGAACCTACCGATAGTTGAAGAGGACTTTCTATCACGGTGTGGGAGGTCATCACTTCCGTCACGGCCTCCGTCATCTTGTCATTCCAGACGAGATTCATAAGGTTACGTGCGGTCTGAACACACGGTTGACGATGAGTAATAATGCGAACCTTCCTTTGTTGTACTCGTGGGATGGCGTTTATCTAAGACGCTGTGCTAGCACGGTGAATTTGGCGGCAGGCACGCTGCCAATCAACAAACCTAAAGCGATCAGGGCGCAGCTTACCACTTTTTGTGAAGAAATGCCCTCATGAAACAGAGCGCTTGAACCCAACAGTGCAAAAAGGGGCACGAGCAACGTAAACGGGGCCACATGCGACAAGCGGTAAGACACCACCAACTTGTTCCAGATCCAGTAGCCAAACAACGTGGTGGCATATGCCTGGTACACAATGGAAAACACACCGGGTAGGGTTATATTGTCCACCAAAGCCGTAAAGCCCTGGGTCCCAACCTGAAGGTAGGACAGGAGACACAGAGGGAGCGGCGCAAAGAGCATCGACCACACACTGAACGAGAACACGTGTTGGGTGTTGGATTGCTTTAACAGCACCCCTGATATCGACCAACACAGCGCCGCCACCAAAATCAACCCCACTCCGGTCAGCGTGACAGAACCGTCAGACACCGTCAGGCTCAAGGCCAAACCACACAATGCGATCAATGCCCCGAGCGATCGAAGCGGGCTCACCGACTCTTTGAGTAACAGCCAGCCCAGCCCCAAACCGAACACCACATTCGTTTGAATAAGCAACGCTGCCATGCCAGGGGATAAGCCCGCCCCGATCGCCCAGGTGGACAGTCCCCAAACCCCGACTGAAAACGTCAGGCCATAGGCTGCCAGATATCCCCAATGTACGTCGGGTTTCTTAACAAAAAAGACCGCTGGAATGGCCGCCAGGGTAAACCTCAAAGCGGTCAGCAGCATCGGATCTAGTGCATCCAACCCCAGTTTGACGACGGAAAAATTCAGTCCCCAGATCGCCATGATGAAAACGCACAGGGTGTAGTCTTTCAAGCCCATGCGTTACCCCTTCGTTAACATTGTGTTTGGCGCCGATTGGTGCCAGATCGCGAACTGTTTCGCAAAGTAGGTGACGATGAGATCCGCGCCCGCTCGTTTAAAGCCGATCAGAGTTTCCAACACTGCTTCCTGTTCGTTTAAGATGCCCATTTGCGCTGCGAATTTGATGACCGCATACTCCCCGCTGACTTGATAGGCCGCCAGTGGAAGCTTAGTTTTACGGCGCAATTGGGCCAAAATATCTAGGTAAGGGGTACCGGGTTTGACCATCAAAATGTCCGCGCCCTCTTGTTCATCCAGCAAGGCTTCACTGAGCGCTTGTCTGGCATTGGCGTAGTCGAGCTGATACGTGCGTCTGTCGCCCTTGAGTTCGCACTCAACTGCCTGTCGAAATGGCCCGTAAAACGCCGACGCAAATTTCGCGCTGTGTGCCAGTATCGCGACATGCTCAAATCCCGCTTCATCCAAGCCCTGGCGGATCGCCCTTACCTGGCCGTCCATCATGGAAGAGGGGGCGAGCATGTCCGCCCCGGCTTGCGCGGCATTGACACACTGCTTCACCAAGTGAACCACCGTCTGATCATTGTCAACGTCCTGATCGGTCATGACACCGCAATGACCGTGCGTGGTGTACTCGCAAAAGCAGATATCGGGGATCACCATCATGTGCGGACACGCTGATTTAATCGTGCTGATCATACGACTCAGCAGACCGTCTCGACACCAGGTGTCACTCCCGATGTCGTCTTTGTGATGACTGATACCAAAGGGCATTACATAGCGGATCCCAAGCGCGTCCAGCGCATGGATTTCATCGACGAGTTGAGTTTCAGGGAGCCGGGTCAATCCCGGCAGACCGGTGACCGGCACCGGACTGGTAATGGTTTCTTCGACAAATATCGGATAAATCAAATCGCTTAATTGAACCTCATGTTCCCGAACGAGCGCTCTGATCATGGGGGTAGTCCGCAAACGGCGCAGGCGTTTGGTGATCCCCGGTTGGGTGGTGTGGTTGGATTGGAATTCCATGGATGGTACTCCTGAGAGTGGGTTGTCTAAAAGGGTGATGAGTGGCCCTCGATCGAGACTATCGAGTCAGGGCCCCTCTGGCGTGATGGTGCGTGTTACACGCGCTCGATGATCATTGCCATGCCTTGGCCGACTCCGATACACAAACTGCACAGCGCATAGCGTCCCTGTTGCTGGATGAGTTGATTCATTGCTGTACCAATCACCCTCGCGCCACTCATGCCCAGTGGGTGGCCCAGCGCAATCGCGCCGCCATTGGGATTGAGGCGCGAATCGTCGCCGTCAATCCTCAGGTGGTTGACCACCGAGAGGACCTGTGAGGCGAAGGCTTCATTGATTTCAATTACGTCCATCTGATCCAGCGACAACTGAGCGAGTTCAAGGACCTTTTTGATCGCCGGTGCCGGGCCAAATCCCATAATGCTGGGCTCAACGCCGGCACACGCCGTGGCCACAATGCGCGCTTTGGGCACCAGTTGGTGATCGGTCAGTGACCGCTCCGACGCGACCAATAGTGCCGCCGAGCCATCGTTAATGCCCGATGCATTTCCCGCTGTTACGGAGCCCTGTGGGTGCACCACGGGTTTGAGTTTGGCCAAGGTCTCGAGACTGGAGAGTCTGGGGTGCTCATCGGTCTCGATAACCAACGGGCTCTGACGTTTGCGCGCGACTTCGACCGGGACAATTTCGTGACGGAAGAACCCCCGTTCTTGCGCCGCGGCGTATTTGGTCTGACTCCACCGGGCAAACGTGTCCTGCTCATCTCGGCTAATGCCGAATTTGACTGCCAGGTTTTCCGCGGTCTCTGGCATCGAGCAGGTGCCGTACATCTCATCCAATCTGGCATTCACAAAACGCCAGCCCATGGTGGTGTCATAGAATTCGGCGTCGCGGGCAAACGGCAAGTCGGTTTTTCCAAGCACGTACGGTGCGCGTGACATCGACTCCACCCCGCCGGCAATGATCAGGTGCGCTTCGCCCGCTTTGATGGCCCGCGCGGCGTTAGACACAGCTTCCATCCCAGACGCACACAGTCGGTTGACAGTGGACCCCGGCACTTGGGTGTCCAGTCCGGCCAGCAGCAAACTCATTCGGGCGACGTTACGGTTGTCTTCACCCGCTTGGTTCGCACACCCCAAAATCACATCGTCGACGCGACGCCAGTCGAGCGTTGGGTGACGTTCTGTGAGTGCTTTTAACGTGATGGCGGCCAGATCGTCCGCGCGGATCGACGACAATGCACCGGCGTAGCGGCCAATCGGGGTTCTGACGAAATCACACAGGTACGCGTTAGACATGCGCCACCTCCTTGTGAGACG
This sequence comes from Vibrio chemaguriensis, assembly GCF_012275705.1. Taxonomy (NCBI): domain Bacteria; kingdom Pseudomonadati; phylum Pseudomonadota; class Gammaproteobacteria; order Vibrionales; family Vibrionaceae; genus Vibrio; species Vibrio chemaguriensis. The sequence goes on along the minus strand of NZ_SHOE01000018.1, from coordinate 56,880 downwards.
CCGCGAAGCTGGCGGTGATCAATCCTCTGGCCAGATCGATTTCCGATCGGATAATGCGGTGCTCTCGCTCGGCAAAGATCTCAAGGTGGACACTCGCTCCTAACTGCTCAAAATAGTCGGCCGTCTGAGTGACACGTTCCGCGGAGACCCAAGTATCGGTATGACTGCCCGAGAGCAACATCGTCATGCCATCAAACACGGGCTTTTGATCCGATGCTGTCGGGCACTGAGGACCAAACAGTCCACCAGTGAATAAAATGGCGCCCCCGATCGGCGGTTGAGATTGCCTGATGAACTCGGCCGCCATGCACGCGCCCTGCGAGAAGCCCATGATCCAGATGCGCTCGCGGCTCACGCCTTGTGAGAGCAAGTTTTGCAGGACGTGATCGATCACCTCGAGCCCCTGATTTAACTGTGGCTGGTTGTCGTCAAGAGCGCGGGTGAAGCCTCGGGGATACCAGGTGGCGCCGGGTGCACTCGGCAGATAATAGGTCGCCTCAGCCAAGTTCAATTTGTTGATCAGTTTCGTCATATCGTCTGTAGTTTGGCGGCGTCCATGCAAAAGGATCACCACAGGGTTGCCGGCGCTCAGTTCAGCGCCTTTAATAACCACGGTGTACGGGCTAATGTTAGATTGGGATTTGAGGGTTAACACGTTATCTAGTCCTTGTTTTGAAGGCGGTTACACAGCTATCTCAGCGATGGTGTCGGGCTTGGCAGGTTGTGGGTTTAGGCCTAAGAGTGTTCTGGCCTCATCGATAGTGGCCACATCCCGTCCCAATTCGTGAGACAGTCTGACGATGCGATCCACCAACTGGGCATTGCTGGTAGCGAGCTCACCTTTTCGGTAATAAATGTTGTCTTCGAGCCCCGTGCGGACATGGCCACCCAATAAAATCGAGTAGGTGTTCAGCGGCAACTGCGCCTGCCCAATCCCGATGGCTGACCAGATGCTGTTGTTAGGAAGGCAGTCCACCAGATGCAGCAAGTCTTTGCAGGTCGGCCGGACCCCACCATGAATGCCCATCGCAAAAGCAAACACCAACTTCTTGTCCAAGTAACCTTGTTGCTGAAGGGTGATGGCCTCGTGGATTACCCCGGAATGGTAAATTTCTATCTCTGGGGTCACCTGATGCTCCTTCAGCGCCAGTGCGAGTTTTTTTGCCAGTGCGGGGCTGTTGATGAAGGGTTTGTCGCCATGATTCACTGACCCACAGTTAAAGGAAGCGATGTCTGGCCCGTACTGAAGATGATTCCAGGCTTCCTCTTCTGGCATGCCGTGTGGTAAGTTGAGGCCCGAGGTACTTAGGTTGAGGATAATGTCGGAACGTTCGCGGACACGCTCGATGATCTCGCGCCAAACGTCTTTGTTGTAGCTTGGCTTACCCGCTTCATCACGGGCGTGGATATGCGCGACACTGGCGCCTGCCTCACTGCACTGAACGACAGCATCTGCAATTTCTTTTGGCGTGTGTGGGACTGCGGGGTTCTTACTTCTTGGGGTGATTCCGCCATTAACGGCGGCGGTGATAATTAAATTGTCCATATATTTCAATTTCTTACGCTATATAATTTCCTCCATTGTAAATATAAAAAATTAAAGTCATGTCCCCAAAAAATGGTGACAAAGTGGATTTTGTCGCATAAAAGCCACATTATGCCTTGCTATGCATGGTGTGCTTACAACACAGTCTATATGTCTATACATATTGATTTTATGATTGTGATTTGCCTCATCAACACAGGTTACTCAGTAAAGCAACATGCCATACCTGTAGTTATTCGTTAATTGATAATTTAGCAAAGTTGCTGAAACAGTTTTGTCTAGAACCTTCGCAGTGGGCACTTTCTAACGCCAAAGTGCCCCAAAACCACTTAGAGTGAAAGTTTACCACCATCCCGTTCTTGATATTTTTCCATACTCAAACTAATCCGAAGATCTAAAAGGCAATCCGTCCCCGATTTTTATAGAAACTTCGTAGTTTAAATCCATCATGAGGCTAGATTACAGAAATGTCATCTGTGCGTCAGTTTGCTGAAAGTACTTATTCGTATAGTAAATATGGGACTAGATAAAACTGAAGTGCTGAGAGGAATAATGGATGGCGTTTAAGAAAGTGGTCGCAATTTTCGATGAGCAGCGACTAGAGGTAGTGAAAACGAGCCTGATAAAGCATGGTGTCACGGGCTTCACGGTCCATGAAGTGTACGGTCGAGGAAAGTATTTTGACGCCATAAATGAGCAACATCTTATTAAACATATCCAGCTAAGTATCTATACTATTGCAGAGCATGCAGAAAAAATAGCCAAGCTAATCGTTGATACTGCGTATGTTAATGCGGATGCGGAAGGATTGGTTGCGGTGGAAGCCGTAGATGGCCTTTATCGGATCCATACAAAACAACCTCCAAAGCCCGAAGAACACAGATTTCATGGTGAAGAATAATGGCAAGGCAATCACATTCTTTTTGGACCACTCCGAACGGTTGGGGGGGCTATCGCTCTGATTGGAGTTGTGAGTTATTTTCTTATTACCGAACATCGTGAGCATGTTTTTGAGTATTTGCCATACCTCATTCTTTTGCTCTGTCCTGTGATGCATCTTTTTATGCATCATGGTCATGGCCATCATCATAATAATGATGTTCAGCATCAAAAATATAGGCAACGAGATGAGTCGTCTTCAGACAGAGTAAAAGATTGTCATATGAAAGAGAGCTGGCGTCAGGCTAAACATCAGTCTGAAAACGAGGGTGAGAATCGTGAGCGAAGGAAGTGATTACGGGCTTTGGGGCTTGGTGTTGATGAACTCAGCGATCTTCATCTTCTTTGCATTTAGTTTCGTTAAACCGAAAAGCCAGGCGGACTGGCGCAGCTTAGGTGTTTTTTCAGCATTCATTGTCGCTTTGTTCACAGAAATGTACGGCTTTCCATTAACTATCTATCTATTGTCTGGTTGGTTAACGGAGCAATTTCCCAATGTTGATTTTTTAACACATGAAAATGGACATTTATGGCACACATTGTTGGGTTTCGAGGGCGATCCCCATTGGGATCCGGTGCATATATTAAGTATGCTCGTTATTTTCTTTGGCTTCTATATGTTAGCAACCGCGTGGAGTGCACTTCATCGGGCGCAGCAGTTACATGTTGTCGCTAAGGAAGGATGGTATGCCCGTTGTCGGCATCCGCAATATATTGCTTTTATCCTTATCATGCTGGGCTTCTTATTACAGTGGCCAACTATTCCGACCCTGATTATGTTTCCAATTCTTGTGGTTCTATATGTACGTCTTGCTAATCGCGAAGAGAAATACTCAATACAAGAATTCGGTGATGAATATCTTCAGTACATGAAGCTTACACCCGGTTGGTTTCCTAAACAGCTTTAGATTTTTCAGACAAGAAGTATTTAAGGAGATTCGTATGAAAACGTTGATTACTACCATTGCAGTCTCGGCCGTATTGGCATCGACATCTATTGTTGCCAGTGCGCATCAGGAAAACCACGGTGCGCAACAAGGAGGAATGGCGATGGGTATGATGAGTGGCGATCAAATGGATGTGATGCACAAACATATGCACGAAATGCAATCGCTAATGGCAAGTATTAAGCAAGAAAGTGACCCTGAAAAGCTTGAACAGCTGCTGAGAGAACACCACAATAGTATGCAGGAAGGTATGCATATGATGATGGGCGGTACGAGCGCACAGCATGCTGAAATGAAGATCGATGAACGCATGAATATGATGGAACAGAGGATGGGCATGATGAATATGATGATGGAACAAATGCTGGAATCGGGTGAAATTCATCAACAGCAGAGCCATGGTCATAAATAATGTTATCTCCATTCTGATCCTGACTGAGCTATTTTTACGGTAACGGAACCTATTGTGTCGTAATTTTTAGCTCTTCATAAAGGTTGATTAGGCATGAAAATACAAATAAGGCACTTACGGTGGGGGTGGCTTCTGACCGCCCCTGTATTAGTCGGTTGTGATATGTCGGTTAGCCACATGTACTCTGCAGCAGACAAGAGCCGTACATACCCTACAAATGGAGAACAAATATATTTTACCGGAAGGAGTCAAGCCGGGAGCTTGATTGCTTATCAAGGCGGTAATATGCATGCCCAGATGCATGTTACTGCTTGCGCGGACTGCCATGGCGGGCACCGCGAGGGTGGTCGGCGGATGTATCCGACTTTCTGGCTGAAGGCCCCCTCGCTGACGACAGAAGCCTTGTTTGGCGATCATAGTGATGGACATGGCGAGCATCCGGCTTACGACAAAGAAAGCCTTAAAAAGGTGATAACCTTAGGTGTAGACCCGTCCGGAGAGCATCTGGATTCGACAATGCCGCGTTGGATGATGAGCGAACAGGATCTAGATGATTTAGTCAATTATTTGGCCGAAGGTACTTCGGGGCCAGAAGCGCAGGATCACTGACCGTTACTAGTCGGTTGTATCAAGCCTCAATAAGCAGAGGAGGTTCAAGTGAACAATTCTCATATCCATCATGAGCATGGTGTAACGTGCGAGCTAATCATCGATGGGGCGACCTGCGCCAGTTGTACCAGAAAGATAGAACAAGCTTTATTGGAGGTAGATGGCGTAGACATTGCCACAATGAACTTTGCTTTGCGTACCGTGACAGTAACGGGAAGCGCCTCTCCAGAGATGTTGATAAAAGCTGTTGAGCGAGCAGGGTATAACGCCAGAAGTAGCGAAGAAGCAAGCGATGAAGAGTTGCTTGAAGACAAAGAGCAAGCTGATTGGACATACTACAAGCGTTTGATGCGCGAAATGACAGTCGCCTTGTCAATTGGTATTCCTTTAATGCTCTACAGTATTGTTGTCGGTGAAATGACAGTCACAACAACCACAGAGCGAGTTGTATGGTTTGTCGTCGGATTGCTGACTTTAGGGGTGATGTATTTCTCGGGTAAACACTTTTATATTGGTGCATGGAAGTCTTTTGTCAACCATAGCGCAAACATGGATACCCTCATCGCACTAGGTACCGGAACGGCATGGCTATATTCCATGGTAGTGGTATCTTTCCCGCATTTTGTACCGGAAATGGCACGCCATGTCTATTTTGAAGCCTCGGCCATGATTATTGGCCTGATTGACCTTGGTTTAGCCCTGGAGATAAAGGCTCGGGGGCGTACATCAGAAGCGATTAAGCGGTTAATTGGCTTACAGGCAAAGACGGCTCGGGTAATTCGAGATGGTAAAGATGTTGATATTGCTATTGAGCAAGTATTGCTTGGTGATAACGTCAGAGTCAGGCCGGGAGAAAAAATTCCAGTCGATGGTGTGGTATTAGAGGGCCACACCAGCATAGATGAATCGATGCTGACAGGCGAACCTATGCCGGTCGAGAAGACCACTGGTGATAAGGTGGTCGCAGGAACGATGAATAAAAGTGGGTCAATCTTATTTGAAGCAACCAGGGTTGGTAAAGATACTGCGTTGGCTCAAATTATAAGCATGGTGAAACGGGCACAAAACTCAAAACCGCCTATTGGACGCCTTGCTGACGTCATCTCCGCTTACTTTGTGCCGGTAGTGATGGTTATTGCTATCGTCAGTGCCCTTATGTGGCTGAACTTTGGCCCAGCTCCCGCAATCGCCTTTGCTACTGTGTCTGCTACCTCTGTGTTAATTATTGCCTGCCCTTGTGCCCTGGGTTTGGCAACCCCTATGTCGGTTATGGTTGGTGTCGGTAAAGCCGCAGAAGCCGGAGTATTGATCCGAAATGGTGAGGCTTTGCAGACATCGTCAAAAATAACCGCCATGATCCTCGATAAAACCGGCACGATAACGTTGGGATCGCCTAGAGTAACCCGCATCTATCTGGCAGAAGCCTCTGATGAAAATGAAGTATTGCAACTGGCTGCCAGCCTTGAGGCAGGTTCCGAACACCCATTGGCGTTGTCGATTGTTGAATCAGCCAAAGATCGGGACTTGGTTCCAGAACAAGCTGAGAAATTTCAGGCGATTGCCGGGCACGGAGTCGAAGGCGTCGTCCGTGGACATCGGTTGTTTTTTGGTAATGAAAAGCTGATGCGCGACCAGTCAATCGAGATTGAACCACATATTGAAATTGCGCAGGCGATGGCCAAAGAAGCCCAGACCCCCATGTACCTTGCTGTTGATGGCAAGTTGGCCGCAATCATTGCGGTTTCCGATCCGATCAAAGAAGACTCCATCAGTGCAATTAAGCGATTACAGGATAACGGTATCCGCGTAGTGATGCTCACTGGTGACAACAGGGCAACAGCCAAAGCCGTTGCCGCCAAGGTAGGGATTAAGGAGTTTTTTGCAGAAGTCTTGCCTGAGGATAAATCGAATAAAGTTGCAGAGCTACAAATGGAGGGAGAAATTGTTGGCATGACCGGTGACGGTATCAATGATGCTCCTGCTCTGGCCTTGGCCAATGTCGGCTTTGCTATCGGTACAGGTACCGATGTGGCGATTGAGAGTGCTGATATTACATTGATGCGAGGCTCCTTACACGGTCTTGCTGATGCCATAGCCGTAAGCAAAGCAACATTGCGCAATATAAAACAAAACTTATTCGGAGCGTTTATTTATAACGTCGCTGGTGTTCCGTTTGCTGCCGGACTGTTTTATCCGTTCTTCGGGGTGCTGTTAAGCCCTGTGATCGCTGGGGCGGCCATGGCATTCTCATCACTTACAGTAGTGAGTAATGCAAACCGATTACGGTTGTTTAAAGCAAAAGAACATTAACGGAGAGAGCGACATGGTACTAATTAATCTACTCGGGCTGCTGTTAATCGGTTTAATTATTTGGTGGTTTTGGCTGTATAAACCGAAAGAAGTGACGGCGGGTGAGGGAGTGATCACGATAAAAGTTGAAAACGGTACCTATGAACCATCACGTATTCGAGTACAGGCAGGTGAGCCTACAACATTACGGTTTCTGCGCAAAGATGCTTCACCTTGCGCTGCGACAGTGGTATTTGCCGATTTCGATATCAGCGAAGAGCTGCCACTGAACAAAAATAAAGATGTTTTTCTGCCTCCCAGCGAACCAGGAGAATATAGCTTTACCTGCCAGATGCAAATGTACCGTGGTGCGTTAATTATTATCGATAAAAAATGAGGTGTCGGCGCTGGTCAAAGACTGATAAGAATAGGGTTAGATATACATGCCTTAAAGGCTTGCTATTAGTGAGGTTTTTATTCGATCCTCTTGACCTTTCCCTAGGGGAAGGGTTTATATTTTTTAAGTGAGTTTTGTAAATCGATATTGTATCGTTAATTGAGAGGTTGTGATGCTAAAACCGCTGCACACAATTTGGTTAACTGGACTAACACTGGTTGCTTTAGTGCTCCCCAGTATGCCTGTTAATGCATCTCTTCATTCACCAGCTCTAAACCAGGCTGGTGCGCTGCCGTCACTCTCTCTAACACATGATGCACACATAGATTGTTCATCATCACAACATGTTACTCTCGCTGTAAAAACTGGTTGCCATGAAACAGTAAATAGCAGTGTTTCTGCGCATCAATGCTGTCCCGCAAGTTGTACGGCCAGTTATCCACTAATATCACAAGTTATGATTAATCATCATCAAACCCCTCGTTTGATACCTTTCCTCGCAGACACAGTCGAGTATGCCAACTCGGCTACTCGTTCGTTATACCGACCTCCAATAGTCTAAATCCTTCAAGGGCTATCGCTCTGTCTATCGTTACATTCACAAGCTCATTCTAAATGGAGTTTGTCAATATAACCTGCTCAAACAAAGTCATTAGTTTAACGAACACTTAGTAGCCGTGCTTATAAGCGCGAGAAGGTAACTTCATGAATACCAGAAGATTTTTAGCCTGTTTTTCTGCCTTTCTATTAGGTGCTCATGCACTCACAGCATTTGCCCATGAAGGTACGAATCACCCAACGGAGCAAATGAGTGTAGAAGAGGCAAATCAAGGTGTACCAGCATTAACATTGGATTCCGCCAAATTTAAACAAGCAGAAACGCTTTTTCGTACCGTTGGTGGTTATGGCTGCAGCGCCTGTCATGGTCTGTTTGCACAAGGGGGTGGTAACGTGGGAGGCAATATACGAGGCCACTCATTAAGCCAGATAAATGATGCGCTAAAAAATGAACCGACAATGCAGCTCCTGAATAATGCGCTTAGCGATGGAGAAAAGTATGCATTGGCGGGATATCTAAAAGCCTTAGGTAAACTACAGCTCGTTGAGGGGACGATCGATGGAGACGCTTCATACACCGAAGTAAACGTTGACAAAAATACCCCTAATCAACTGGTTATATTAAATAAGACCTTTGAAACCCTGGATTTGACGTTGAAGCCGATTGGATCTGGCCGTGCATTGTCAATTGAACCTTATGAGACAAAATCCTACTCATGGGCCGCTAATGCCGATGATTACAGATTGAAGTACAAACAGCATGTTATTGACATGCATTTCATGTTCTAAAAAATTAAGGGAAATTTGATGAAAAAGTATCTTAACATTACCGCAATTTCAGCACTTGTGTTTAGTGTAAATACCTTCGCTAATCCGGTCGTGGAACTCTATAAATCACCAACATGTGGTTGTTGCAGTCAATGGGCGGCCACAATGGAGAAAGAAGGCTATCAAGTCAACGTTCACAAACAACACAACTGGGATTCAGTGAAAGCGCCTTTCAATATGCCTAAACAGCTTAGTTCATGCCATACCGCGATTATTGATGACTATATGATTGAAGGTCATGTGCCAGAGGCAGAGGTAGCCCGTCTTCTAAAAGAACGTCCGGCAAATCTATCAGGCATATCAGTACCAGGAATGCCTCGTTATTCCCCAGGTATGGCTCGTGATGGGGAAGCATATAAAAACTTCAACGTCGTGGCTTTCGATAAAAACGGTAAACCAAGCTTGTATAAAAAATATGACTAACGCGCTACTGCTTAAGAATTTTGGTGTTAGCGTATAACATGGAGAATATATTATGAGTTGCTGTAACCGACCTCCTGCAGGAGGCCCCAACAATAATGAAATGGGTTTTATGCTTAAAGGGATAGGTGTGTTGCTGATCTTGGTGTTAGCGTTAGCTTATTTCTTTGGCTAGTGTTCAATTCTTTATTAGGCAACAATCCGGCCACTTATATAAAACTGGCCGGATTGCTTTTGGCATGTACAAAAAATATCCGTAAACGTTATTAATTTAATTCTCTTCCCAAAGATACTCAGGGCAGTGTTGGTGGGATTTATCTTGTTGGACCATTGATTGGTTGTATCTTCCCTAAAATTAGAAATAACTAATTCGCGGAGCGAAACGTAATTTGGAAAGTCGTTTGTTGGCCTTTAGGCTTTACATTTATCTCACCATCATAAGCGTGCACTATCGATTGAGTGATGGATAAGCCTAATCCAGCGCCAATACTCCCCAAGTTTTGGCGGGATTTATCTGCCCGGTAAAAGCGGTCGAAAATATACGGTAAGCTTTGCTTAGGAATCTCGTCACCTTGGTTACTGACCGATATCGTTAAGTGTTTACCAACTTCTCGGACTTGGATAATGATCGTCGAGTGAGGATAAGCGTGGCGAATGGCATTAGAAAGCAAATTGCCCACGGCTCGCTCAAACATATTCTTATCCATGTAAAGTCGCCCCTTACCAGAGCTTACTATCTGCACGTCGGCATCATCAGCAAGTATCTCAAAATACTCCACCAACCGTGCAAGCTCCTCATGCACAGCGAGCACTTCGTCGTTGCGATGGATTAGTTTGTTTTCTGCCTTAGCGATGTAAAGCAAATCATTGATGGTCTTTGTGATGCGATAGAGCTCTTCCAAGGTCGATGCGATAGCATCCTGATATTCTTCTGGCGATCGGCAGGCTCCCAAAATAACCTGGTTTTGCGTCGTAATATTGGTCAGTGGCGTTTTTAATTCATGGGCAATATCCGAAGAAAACTCGCTTAACCGACGAAACCCCATTTGTAATCGATCGAGCATTGCATTGTGCTTGTTTGCCAAGTCTCGCAGTTCTGTTGGCAAAGAATCAGGATCGATACGGATCCCCATCTGTTCTAGCGAAACCTGCTGAATGTGCTTATTAAGTCCAACGAGCGGCTGAAGCCCTCGCTTTACGATAAAGCTGCTAAATACAGAAGAGACTAAAAATGCAAAGCCAAGTAACCAGAATAGAATCCAATTCAACTTGTCTAAAAATAAAAAGTGGTGATTAATACTCATACCAAGCACGACCACGTAATCGCCCGTCTGAAATGCAAAGGCACGAATATTAAGTGAATCTTCGCTCCATTCTATCGCCCGGTCGTTGTTTAAAATTTGTGGAGAGCTGAGGGTATAGGCTCGAACTTGAGGAATCGTTAGGCTTGAGTTTTGATAGATAGCGTTTTTGCCTTCAAACACCCACATGTAGAGTGCGGTACTGTTTGACTGTTTAAATATTGATTCTGGCGACTTTTCTAAATCCTTATCAATGGCATTAAACTTACTGGAGATATAGTTGAAATCTTGAGTGTAAAAGTGGCGTTCTATCGCATAGTGGAGAATGAAAGCCAAAGAAAAATAGGTGACAAGCGTCATACCAATGAACATCAGCACGAGCGTGTTTTTCATAGATAAAGGGAGTGAAAGTTTAGGCATCGGGGATATCTTCTAATTTGTAGCCCATTCCTCTAATTGTGTGAATCATTGGTTTGTCGAAAGGTTTATCCACTTTACTGCGCAGGCGTTTCACGGCCACATCAATGACATTGGTATCACTGTCAAAATTCATATCCCAGACTAACGAGGCAATCGTGGTGCGAGAAAGCACTTGTCCAGTTTTTCGCATCATCAGTTCTAATAGTGCATATTCTTTGGCTGTAAGGGGGATCGAGTGTCTTGCTCGCGTGGCAACTCGTTTTATCATATCAAGTTCCAAATCCGCTACGCGTAAAGTTTGAGGCGAAGCGACGACCTGTGCTGCGGTATGATGACGAAACACATTTTGAATTCGTGCCATTAGCTCAGCGAATGCATATGGTTTTACTACATAATCATTGGCGCCAAGTTCGAAACCACGTACACGATCTTCTACTTGTTCTTTCGCTGTCAGCATAATGACTGGCGTGTGAATCCCGCTACTGCGCAATGTATTAAGCACCTGCCAACCGTCGAGTTTTGGCAACATAATGTCGAGGATAATCAGGTCATACTCTTCACTGGTCGCGTGGTAGAGCCCGTCGACACCATCGTGCACTAAGTCAACTACATACCCAGACTCAATCAACCCTTTTTGTAGGTATTCTCCGGCTTTATGTTCATCTTCGACGATCAGTATCTTCAAGTTAACTTACCTATGGCATTAGCGGGATGGGAAAACACTCAGTATAAAGATATCAAAAAAAGCATGATGTGAACCGCATTATACTCTTTTCCATTGTCATGCCATTATCGATTACTATCACGTTCTAAATAATGTACTTTGACGTTTACCTTACCCAAGTATTCCACCTGACCATTTTCATTCATACGCTCTTGCACAGTGACGAAACCACCGTCTTTCAAATGCGTACTTCGTGATTTCACTTTGAAGGTCAAAATGCCGAGCTCTTTGTTCAGTTCGCTAGCTGTCAATGATTTAAGGGTCTTAAGTTCTGACAATGCTTGTTGATATGCCGTATCTGACGTTGACGTTGGTGCAACATAAATGGTTTTCATCTCTTCACGGCTAATGTAGTTGCCAGCCGAGTAGAGTGGCTGAGCTAATGCAGATGCGCTAGTTAATGTCATTACAGTAACAAAAAGAGCAGTTTTGATTGTGTTCATATTTTTATCCTTTGAGTGCTTGTTTTCAGTGTTGACATTATTGAACATCTCCTCTGACACCATCCTTTCAGTAAAGTGACTTTTTTGTCATGAAAGGTCAGTTTTTAATCGCGAGCAGAGACAACGGGATTTGTCATTTTACGGGATAAAGTCTGGGAACAAATTTGATTGGAATCAATCAGATAGAGTGCGTAGCGCGTCAAACCACACAAGAGTATTGTAAGAGTTTACTGTTTGATGAAGGGATCTTTTGCCCCCAGAGCCTGATATATGTCTGCTGATTGCGAACTATACTTATTTAAAGTGTCAATCGAGCTAATCCATTATGTGTCATGTTTTACTCGCTCTTCCTTTATTAGTACTGCCGATTTTTTGGTTGGCTCCTCTATCTATCGCGATTCCAGTCTATGGCCTGATTTTTACGATTTCTATGGCTTTGTTGCTTAATTCGGTAAGAAGGCATGAGTGACCATATTGATTGATTCTTATGCAAAATACTGAGTTTCTGGCATACCAAGTCCTGTAAGCTTGTTCAGTGCTTTGATCATTGCATAAGTCTCACCAACCTGAGCATTGTAATTTCTCAGGCTTAACTTCCCTCCTAGTAATTGCTTTACTCGGTACATGGCTGTCTCTGATAGTGAGCGTTTATGATAGCCATACCGTTTTTTCCACTTATTGTTGGAGCCGTAGTGTAGTGGTTTGGCAAAACTGGCCACTACGTTGTAGTTAATTGGCGTGTTTGTTATACAATAAGTTATCTGAAAGTTTGGCTGCTTCAGTCCCATCGTAACTCGGAAATGTCCAAAGCCGTGATGGCGGGGTATGAAGCACGAAAATACCCCATTATCAGACAGAGTACATACTCATTCATATCCTATTTATTGGGTTTTCTCACCCCAGTCTGTGACAATTCTTACAGATTTAGCCAATATTAAAGTATGTGGCTTACGCCCTCCGCGCCAACGCCCCGCGCTCGCAGAGCGGCGCCAAGCGTGGGAGCGAAGTGCGGAGCGACTAAAGCCAAAAATTAAGAAAACTCCCACAACTCGAAATCAACCATAAAACCACATTCTTTAAGGTAGCTTTGACCAATAAGTTGTGGGTGATAGCTTAAATCAGTGAGGGATTCGTTAGTGGAGGCAATTACTCCACCCATAAATTCGGGCTGATTTTTAACAACACTAATAGTTGTAAATAAGGCCGCATCGATGATTTCACCACTAGGTGCAGTCAACCAAGCATGAAGATTTACCGATGGGTTGAAATCAGTATCTTCCTTGCCCATGTAACTTTTCAGCGTATCAAGGTCAGTGTGAAACACTGGCTTACCTTCGAGTAAGACATAACCAAGCGTATAATAAAAAGTGATACCTAAGCGCTTCTCAAGTTCATTCTTCAACAGTGATGTCACCCAAAAGCATTTTTGAGAGACTTCTTCTGGACTAAATTGACCTAGGTGTTGTTGGATAATCGAATAAATACTAGAGCGAGTATCTTGATCCAAAAGAGGAGAATCCAAGGTGATGGAGCCTGTTTCCAAGCCTAAAGATTTTGTAGTGTCGAATGCTTCAATGAATTGATTTTTATACATTAAAACTTACCATATGAAATTGTTGGAATAATCATGGTACCCCCCTGATTGAATAAAATCTAAAAAATTCGCATTATGAGATTTATGTGTGCGGGCTTCACGGGCAAAGCGATTCTCCCTCACCATCTTCACACACGGCTAGACGGACAAGCCGCCCTCGGTGCGGAATCACGATTTCATTCGCCCACCATTTGCTGTCGTTCAGGTCTGAGGCAAGCTCTCAACATAATTCCATATACAAAGTACGCACTGTACGAATAAGTACTAATTGGCAAATTTGCCTTATAAAAATTTATTCATTAATCGCTAATATTAGAATTCCTGAAACACATTTGTGTCCAGAAACGTGCTAGGACGACTAGCGCTAACTTGCCTTTGCCCCAAGTCCATCAACTACTTATTTGTTTGAACTGTCACCCGACCGAAAAATAAACAATAAAAGTTAGATTTAGCGATGGTATTAGCGTAAAAGCTACGTTGCTCACTTAGATGGGATCATTTAGGGCAGGGTTTATACGAACTAGCTAAAGAGTGGAGTAAACATTTAATAGTTACTAAGTGTAAGCCTAGCCGTTCTTTGAGAGATCTAGAGCTGTGGTCGATTGATAGAACGGAGCTGAATAATCCTGAAAGATATGGTTGAACTGCTCACGGCTATCAAGCACAAAAGCAACTCGAACGTGGTCTAGGTCGTATGTCGTTAAAACAGAGCGTAACCAACCCGCCAATGAGTCCTCCAAAAGCGCCCTACAGCCTACGAACCACACCCATGTTTGCTGATGACTTCGAATAATGTCTAAGATTTCTGACTTGTATCGATACCCATCTCCCATTGACGTTAGGTCTATGTACACAACATTGGCACCTAGTCCATGGTTAGTGCGGTTGTACGTATCTTGAAGCTCTTTACCGCATTCACTAGCAAATGTGTGAAATCTCATCATGTCCAACTCCCAATAGCCATGAATTAAGCGTTCTGGTGTACCTACAGGCCAGCAATCAAAGGTGTATAAATTATCTTTACGCATACACAAAATTTATTTTTATGAACAGATTAGAAAAGTGGAGCCTAATGGTTGGACACATAAGCCAATACCTTAGGCGATTGATCCTGCTCAGCAGCAAATCTCTGTCTGCCAAAGTAGACTTTATCAGGGATGAGGTTATTGAGTTCCTGATGATTAAGCTCCTCATTATAAAACACGATGTAGTGCCCGATTTCAAGTTCCACTTTATGGGGCGTGCTGTAAGCTTTTAAGTTTCAGACTTCGCCATAATCGCTCAATAAAAACATTGTCGACCCAAGGACCATATGTTTCTCGAGGGACTGATAGGAATGTGGTAATTTTACAACGTTGACTTTAAGTAGTTGGTCAAATATGCAGACTTTTGATGCAATTTTATGCGAACTTTTGCTGCAAGTTGTTTTGTAACTATTTGAAATCATGTTCGTGATATGCGATCATATATCGCAGGCATCACTTTAAAAGCCCTGCGTATATCGCAGGGCTTTTTTCGTTTTTGACCCCTCTTTTACTGCGTTTGCTCTTCAAAGTCTTCTGATGAATCAAGTTTCTTGAGGTTATTTAGGTATAATTTATAATCTCACGCGCTTGATACCGAACTGTCGTGAAGATTGTTTCGAGTACATTCGCCGAATAACCATTTTCACCTGGGATACTTTAATGATTTCAAAAAACCAATTAAAACTGCTTCGTGCTTTAGGTCAAAAGAAACAGCGTAAAGCGCATGGCTTATTCCTAGTTCAGGGTGAAAAGAACGTTTTAGAGCTGGCAAGCAGTTCATTAAAGGTGAAGCATGTCTTCGCAACCGAGGCATTTCTCGAACAAAACGCTAGTGCGCTATGTAGTTTTGATTGCATTGAAGCATCGCTTGACGACCTGACCAAAGCGAGCACTCTCGTGAGCAATAACGCGGCCATTGCAGTGGTTGAAATCCCGAGTGTAAAAGTGCCTCAAGCAAAAGGCTTGATGATTGCGCTAGATGGCGTATCTGACCCAGGTAATCTAGGAACGATTATTCGTGTCGCAGACTGGTATGGCATCAAGCACATTATTGCGAGTACAGATTGTGCTGATCCGTATAACCCTAAGACGATCAGCGCGACCATGGGCAGTTTTGGCCGCGTACAAGTGAGTCTGGTGGATTTGCCAAGTTACTTAGAAGAAGCCAATTTGCCAGTTTATGGCGCGTTTCTGGAAGGGGAGAGTGTTCATCAAACGGAATTCGCTGCTGAAGGTATTTTGTTGATGGGCAGCGAGTCCCACGGCGTACGTGAAGACGCTGCGAAGCTCGTGACAAATAAGATCACGATTCCGGCATTTGGTGGTGCTGAGTCGCTGAATGTCGCAATGGCTACCGGTATTATTTTAGACAACATGCGTCGACATCATTGTTAATGTAACTATGCGCTAATAATGAAGCCAGTCAATTTGACTGGCTTTGTTGTATTTACCACCTGTTAAAAATGAGCCCATTTGCAAGTTGTACTCAATTAAACAACAGTGAATGCCGATGATGACTTAATTTTGATTCAGATCAATAGGCTGCACCTATAAATAAAATTACTCATTTCCATTTAGTAAATTCAGGAAATTAGGCGACACTTATCTAAAGGCCGCAATAAAATGCCCTTAAGGAGATAAGAATGCATTCATTAAAAGTAAAAGATTACATGACGTTGCAAGCGGTGACCTTCACTAAAGATATGTCACTTTCGGCTGCTTTGAATAAAGTCATGCAAAGCGTCACATTAGGTGGGCCCGTCATTGATGAGAATGAAAAGGTAGTTGGATTCTTATCAGAGCAAGACTTGTTAGATAAATTGGTGAAAGCGAGTTATCACTGCCAAGATACGCATACCGTTCAAGAGTGTATGCATGACGATGTTTTATCTGTTTCTCCAGACATGTCAGTGATTGAGTTGGCTGACATGATGAAGATTGGTAAGCCAAAAATGTATCCAGTGGTTGACGGTAAAGGTAAATTGGTTGGCGTTATCACTAGGCGAGATGTGCTGCGCGCCATCGGGATGACTTTAAATGAGTGTTTTAAGCATCCAGTTTAACCTTTTTGATCAAATATCATAGGTGCTTGATTTTAAATAAGTCATTTGGAAAGACGCTTCGGCGTCTTTTTTATTTTCAATCGACGAGTTTTTAAAAAATCACCTTGACCTTGGAGCTAGCTCTAAGGTTTATCCTTAGTCATAGGCAAAGAGCCTACACCAATAAGGAAAATAAATTATGTGTACGAAACATCAAGGTTGCCAATCTAGCAAAATCAAAACTGCGGTGCCGCTTGGCGCGAGCGAGTCGTGCTGCGCACCAGTAAAATCTTCACTCAACATTTCTCAAGCTGGCGTAGAAGTGTCTGAAAGTTCATGTTGCAGCGGAGGGAGTTGTAGCGCCGACCCTGGTGAGGAAGAAGAGCCCTCAAGGGAGAGTGATTCCTCAATTCGAAACTCGTGGCTTGTGTCAGGTATGGATTGCCCTTCATGTGCGCAAAAGCTTGAGAAGGCTATTACGTCTTTGGAAGGTGTTAACCAAGCAAAAGTCTTATTTGCAACAGAAAAACTGGTTGTCGATTTTGACGATCGCGAGCTGACCTCTACGATAGAGCATACAGCCCAACAAACAGGTTTTCCGCTTTCTTCACTCGAGGCTCCAAAACCAAATACCGCAACGAAGGGCTGGCGTGGGGTAGTAAAAGACAACATTCAAATTCTCTCTATTGCTAGTGCGATGGTTGTCGCGGCAATAATTTCTAAGATCGACCCTCAAATAAGTACTTGGTTATTCACGTTGACCTGTTTACTGGGTTTATACCCAATTGCGCTTAAAGCGTTCAAGTTGGCGCGTAGCGGTACGCCTTTTGCGATTGAAACGTTAATGAGTGTG
Source organism: Vibrio chemaguriensis (assembly GCF_012275705.1). NCBI lineage: Bacteria > Pseudomonadati > Pseudomonadota > Gammaproteobacteria > Vibrionales > Vibrionaceae > Vibrio > Vibrio chemaguriensis. Next base: position 39,533 of record NZ_SHOE01000018.1, on the reverse strand, counting down.
GCAGCGCTCGGCGCTTTATATTTAGGTGAAACCGCTGAAGCGGCAATGGTGTTATTGCTTTTCCTTATTGGTGAAAAGTTAGAAGCATATGCATCATCCCGAGCTCGAAGTGGTGTCCAAGCGCTAATGGACTTAGTCCCAGAAAATTCAATTTTAATTGTTGATGGTGAGCGTAAAGAGGTGCCTGCAGCTCAGCTTAAGCCGGGGGATATTATAGAAGTTGCACCCGGTGGTCGTTTGCCAGCGGATGGTGTGTTGCAAGATGCGCTTGCAAGTTTTGACGAAAGCGCGTTAACGGGAGAATCCGTTCCCGTTGAGCACCAAACGGGTGGCAAAGTGATGGCCGGGGCTGTGGTTGTCGATAAAGTCGTTCGTTTACAGGTGACTTCTCGTCAAGGCGAGAATGCGATTGACCGAATTCTCCATTTGATTGAAGACGCAGAATCTCGTAAGGCACCATTAGAACGTTTTCTGGATAAATTCAGCCGTTGGTATACGCCGCTGATGATGTTGGTGTCCTTGATGGTTATCGTCACGCCACCACTGTTGTTTGCTCAACCATGGGAAACGTGGATTTATCGAGGACTTGCCCTGTTACTGATCGCCTGTCCGTGTGCGTTGGTTATTTCAACGCCTGCAGCGATTACTTCTGGCTTGGCGGCTGCGGCGAAGCGGGGGGCATTAATCAAAGGTGGTGCGGCGCTTGAGTTGCTTGGTAAGGTTGAGTCCGTCGCATTTGATAAAACCGGTACATTGACGCAAGGTAAGCCGCAGGTGACCGACGTCTTTGCTTTTGATGTAGATGAAGACAAGTTACTTAGCCTGACAGCCTCAATCGAAGTTGGCTCAAGCCATCCTCTCGCGGTTTCTTTAGTTAATAAAGTGCAACAGCAGGGGCTTCCTATTCCTGAAGCGCTAGATAAAACCGCGCAAGTGGGCTCTGGTGTCACTGGTTACGTCGATGGGAAAATAGTCCAAGTAGTCACGCCTTCTAAGGCCGATTTCCCACTTTCTCAAGAAACCGAAGAGCGAGTGGTGACGTTGGAACAACAAGGTAAAACGGTTGTCATTGTGCGTTATGATTACGAGGTCATTGGCGTGATTGCATGGCAAGATACATTGCGCCCAGATGCCCAAGAAGCTATCGCTACGTTGAAGGATCTTGGGATAACGTCGGTGATGCTAACCGGTGACAACCCGAGAAGTGCTGAAGCAATGGCGACCAGAATAGGCTTGGATTATAAAGCAAGCTTATTACCAGCAGATAAAGTGCATTACGTCGAGAAACTATCACAGCAACACACCGTTGCAATGGTGGGAGATGGTATTAATGATGCGCCAGCGATGAAAGCTTCGAGTATCGGTATTGCGATGGGAGGCGGTACGGATGTTGCGCTGGAAACGGCCGACGCGGCATTAACGCACAATCGTCTGATTGAGTTACCTGCCATGATAGAACTATCGCGTGCGACGTTAAGTAATATTCGTCAGAATGTTGCGTTAGCGCTTGGTTTGAAAGGCGTTTTCTTGGTGACAAGTTTACTGGGCATTACGGGTCTATGGGTGGCAGTATTAGCCGACAGCGGTGCAACTGCACTGGTTACGTTAAATGCGTTGAGATTGCTCCGTTTTGAGTCCAAGCAGGCCAAGTGACCTACCTAACTAGCTAATAAAAAGCCCGAGGCATTTGTGTCTCGGGCTTTTTTAACCGTATCGACGAAATCTAATAATATGTTTTAGTTTGTTTTTGAAATCACGCATCGCTATGCAACAAAATGAGCCAAACTCCCCAAAAGTGTGATCACTGCTTGTTTTGGATGAAATTATAGTTTCATTACATTTTCTCATTGTGATTGTGATCACTCTATGTTGGTGAAAGGTTCGCTACAGTGCATTTGTACCCAATAACTGATTAATGAGCTTATTGTTCATAAAATAAGCCACAATAAGGAGCGACTTATGTCTCAAGCTGTATTTCATTTAGGTGTTACTGAAGCTGATCTTAATGGTGCGACTCTAGCCATCATTCCTGGTGATCCAGCGCGCGTTCAAAAAATCGCAGAACAAATGGAAAACCCAGTATTTCTAGCAAGTCACCGTGAATACACGCTATACCGTGCCGAATTAGACGGTAAACCTGTTGTGGTTTGTTCTACAGGTATTGGTGGCCCTTCTACCTCTATCGCAGTTGAGGAACTCGCGCAGCTTGGTGTTCGTACTTTCCTACGTGTTGGTACAACTGGCGCAATTCAACCGCATGTAAACGTAGGTGACATGATCGTAACGACGGGGTCAGTTCGCCTTGACGGTGCGAGCCTGCACTTTGCGCCAATGGAATTCCCAGCAGTTGCTGACTTTGAAGTAGCAACTGCAATGAAAGCAGCAGTAGAAGAGTCTGGCGCTGCGGTTCACATGGGTGTGACGGCTTCAAGTGATACTTTCTACCCAGGTCAAGAGCGCTACGACACGTTCTCTGGTCGCGTTGTTAAGCGTTTCCAAGGTTCTATGCAAGAATGGCAAGACATGGGCGTACTTAACTTTGAGATGGAGTCTGCAACATTGCTAACAATGTGTGCGAGCTCTGGTCTAAAAGCAGGTTGTGTAGCGGGTGTAATCATCAACCGTACACAAAAAGAGATTCCAGATCATTCAACTCTGAAAGAGACGGAAGCTCGTTCAATTAAGGTGGTAGTAGAAGCAGCGCGTAAAATGCTGTAAGCCGCGATAATTGGCATTTTAAACAAACGGAAAAACCAGAGGCACGCCTCTGGTTTTTTTCTACCTATCTAAACCCACACTTAAAAATTAGGTATAAAAAAAAGCAGCCTGTAACGCTGCTTTTGATCATTTTGAATTCTAGCTTTTATCGCTGATGTTAGATCTCGTCCGAGCCACCTGCGTCTTTAAACCAAGCCGTTAGGTGCGTTCTTAAGTCTTTAAGCTCATCAGGGCCAATCAGAGCTAGCCCCAAATCTTCTGCACGAGTAATGTCATTGTGACGAAGCGGTCGGAAGCTCACCAGCATTGCACGTGCTTGTAAACCACCTAGCAGATCTCTGAGGGATTCTAGCTTGTACAAGGTGTCATCGCCGTCATCTCGCATGCCTTTGGTTTTACACTCAATGATGTGGAGCTTGTTGTTTACCACCGTTGCAACATCCAACTCATTGCGTACTTCACTTTCACCAAGTTTGCGATAAACCTGAACATTCAAAGAGCGATCTTGAATCGTCGGCATTGTATCTTGAATTTGCTTGACCGTGCTGTGTACCAGAGTCTCTAACCATTCACCGTTTGAAAAGCGGCGTGCATCTTCATCTGCAAACGTTAGAACGCCATTCTCATAAGTGGCGATTTGCGCTTCCACTAAGTCCGAAAGCAGCATGTTGAGCTCACGGTAGCCTTGTTGCTTTTCAGAAAGCTCCACATCAAGTTTTTGCTCTTTGCGGCATGTGGTTGCAAGGTAGTTAAGAGTCGCTAAGCCTGGACCAAGCTCAAGCGCATTTGAGGCCCAGCGTTCACCAAGTTCATACAGTTTTTTATCAAGAAGAGGAGGTAAATCAACGTGGTGGAACTCGCCGCGTGCGCCGAAGATGGTGAGGTAGTCAGCAATCGTAATGTGGTCTTCGACTTGAGTATCTTCTTTGCCATCTGGGTATAACCAGCAAAGCTTATCGCTACTTGGCTCAACCACAAAAATTGGCCAGCGATAGGTACGGAAAACCTCGTACACAGACAATAAGCGATGACGAAGACCGCAACTGGCGTTCAATTTCACATCTTCGCCGCGTTCATGGAGATCTTTTGCCAGTTTTTGAATCGCTTGTTTGATCAGCGAAGTATTGACGGCGGATGGGATTTCAAAAAATTCGGAAGTAATGTCTCGTTGCTCTAAAACGGCACTCAGTCGGTCAAATATATCTAACTGGCTCTTGTCTCCGATGAAGACGATATGTGTGCTTAGCGTACGATTATCTAATAGAGGAGTGACCAATCTCACTGGGTCTTGGTCGATAATACCAACATGAACAGCCATAGATTTTCCTTTTTATAAGGCCGCTCGAAAAGAGATGTGCAAGGGGATGAGCTGGCCATATTAATCATATGTAGACATGGCTGATAAAAAACAAGGGCGACTTAACAAAAAGTCGCCCTTATACAGTTGATTGCACTAATTAATGCTCAAATTTATAAATTATTTATAACTTAAAGCGGTGAACCAATTCATTCTGTTGATGAGCCAAGTGAGTCAGGGATTCACTGGTCTGTGCGATGCTCGACATAGCTTGGAAGCTTTCATCGGCGATACTATTGATATCTTCAATACTGCGTGCAATGTCTGCTGAGGTTTCACTTTGCTCTGCTGCCGCTTGCGAAATATGCGTACTCATTTGGCTGATTTCGATGATTAGCGCTTGAATCTCTTCCATTGAGCTGTTCGCTTTTGATGCTTGCTCAACAGACATCTCCATATCGCTCATACAGCTTTGTATTACTTGATTTGCTGACTGAGAGCTGGATTGCAGATTACTGATCATCGATTCAATTTCAGTGGTGGACTGAGTGGTTCTGGATGCAAGCACACGCACCTCATCGGCCACTACCGCAAAGCCGCGACCTTGCTCGCCAGCGCGAGCCGCTTCAATTGCTGCATTCAATGCCAGTAGGTTAGTTTGTTCAGCAATGTTGCGAATCACATCGAGGATAGAACCAATTTGACCACTCATTTTTTGAAGTTCAGAGACAGCGGAAACGGATTCGTTCAAACGCGTTTCCAGTTGATTTATGGTCGAGATATTGCTGCTCATGACATTTCTGCCTTCTTCAGAGGCAGATTCGACACGCTGCACCATTTCTAGTGAACCTTGTGCACTTTGAGCGACTTCTTGCACTGAGTGAGACATTTCCGTCATTGCGGTCGCAACGTTTGCTGTTTGCTCGCGTTGTGAGCTTAATTTGCTTTGCGCTTGCGAAGACGTGCTTTCGTTTGTTGCTGCGGTCGAAGATAGGTTCTCTGACGCTTCGTTGAGTTTCACTAAGATCTCGTGAAGACTGTCGGCTAGTGAGTTAATGTGTCCACTCACTCGGCTGAACTCGTTGTTATAGCGAATATCGATACGTTGTGTCATGTCACCTTCAGTCAGGCTTTCAAGCACTTTTAGAATACGAGTCAATGGTTCGCGAACGCTATGCGCGATGTGGTAGCCAATCGCTGTGGCAAGTAACACGACAACAACGCCAATGATGATGGCTTTCGTCACACCCGCAGAATAAATGTCACCAGCGTCTGCTAACGATTCATTAAGTTTATCCGTTGCGGTTGACGTAAATTGCTCAAGAATCGCCATGGTTGAATCAACTTTATTCGCTAGGTTGGCGATGTTGTTGTATAGCGCTGCACGAGCATTGAGGTAATTATTGTGCTGGTCTAAGACACCTCCACGCATTCCCACATCGCGTGTGAATTGTTCTACCGACTCACCAAACGCTGTTTTTAGTTCAGGTAATTGAGTAACTAAACCACGGAAAGCATAGTTCAAATGAGTCACTGCTTTGCGGTTTTTGGTCACGGCTTGCGTAACAAACTCAGGATCAGAGCTGGCGAGGGCATCAGAGGTTATAACTTCGGCATCTTTTAGCTTAATGAAGTAACTCTTCGCCATGACTTTGACCGAAATGCTGGTTTGATCTGCCACATATTCTTTAAGGCCGACCGACAACTCGGTATTCAGCTTTTGGAAGCGACGTGACGATTTTTGCACTTTTTCTTGCGCAGCGAACATTGCTTCGTAGTTGTCCATGGCTTCAAGAGCTTCAGTAAAATAGCTCTGCTCTAACGTTTTTAATTGTGAAAACGGTTCGGCAAGAGAGGGGTAGATTTGGCTTGCAGTTTCCAGTTGAGCCAAAGTGGATTCGAAACGTTGTTGAGATCTAGCAAATTCCTGACGCATTTCATCCATGCGTTGTTTATTCTCTGTCGTCAGAAAATCTTTAAACGATTTGTCGGCAGAAAGCAGTTCAACACTGGTTTGGTTAGATAACGATACCAGTGGTAGGGATGATTTAGACACGGTGCCAAACTTCCCGTGAATATCACTCATTCCTCCCATCATAATGGCAATTGTGACGGCAAATAGGATGATGATCAGAGCAAAGCCCGCATACATCCTTTTAATAACTGAACCTCGCATAAGTGAGCTTCCTCTCCCAAAATAGACAAGCTACCCAAGAATTTTGAGCTTACTTGGGTATAAAAATAATAATTGTCTTAAAAAAGTAACAAAATTCATTGGATTGTATTGAGTTTGTGACGCGCATTTTATGACGCACACGACAAAAAAAGCTTCGTTAATTAGCGTTTGATTAATAATGTTAAGTGAACACTGTTTTTATTGAGCTCCGCTTTTGGTTGGCGCATACTAATTGGGGTCTAATTACCTTTATAAAATGGAGTCCTCATGGCGGAAGAAACGATCTTTAGTAAAATTATTCGTAAGGAAATCCCTGCCGATATTCTTTATCAAGATGAGTTGGTGACTGCGTTTCGCGATATTAACCCGCGCACACCGAGCCATATTCTCATTATTCCGAATAAATTGATCCCAACAACGAATGATGTTGAAGCTGAAGATGAAGCAATGATGGGGCGTTTGTTCACTGTTGCTAAAAAACTGGCGAAAGAGGAAGGCATTGCGGAAGACGGCTATCGCCTGATCGTTAATTGTAATCCGCACGGTGGCCAAGAGGTTTACCATATTCACATGCACCTATTAGGCGGTCGTCCTCTAGGTCCAATGGTATTGAGCTAAGCTTTAAAAAAGTGGGTGGCGCAGTTCACCCACTTCTTTTTCCTGTCGAATGACACATTTGTGGAGATAAATGTGAAACTAGGTGTAAAGCTGTTAGGGCTGATGAGCTGGGCTTTAATGGCCTCTGGCTGCGCGAATTTGTCTGCGGGCAATCTGTTTAGTCACTACAGCAACCAGAATCAAGAAGTTTATCAAGCCGTTGTTGCAGGGGAATATGCGAAAGCGAAACAACTTCAATCGAGCGATGTGGGTGGCGAGATACTTGGCAACTTTGAAAAGGGCCGTATTTCTTTTCTTGCTGAAGATTACCCGACAAGTTTGAAAGCGCTGGAAAATGGTGATCGTGCCGTTCGTGTTCAGCAAGATCGCGCGACTATTTCTGTGTCAGAAACGGCAACGAGCGTCGGCTCTCTCGCAGTGAACGACAATCTCCAAGATTATCATCCCGCCGATTATGAACTTGGCTTTCTGCACCTTTATCTCGGGCTAAACTATTTACAGAAAAACGATTTGGAAGGGGCGCTTGTTGAAGTGCGTCGAGCCAATCAAGTTCAGGAAGCGGCCAGAAAGGCGCGTGAAAAAGAACTAAAAGCAGCAGAAAAAGACCTGAAAAAGCAAGGCATGTCTGCCAATTTAGGCAGCGTGTTGGCGAGCTACCCTGATGCTGGTAAAAAACTAAGCGCAGTACAAAACGGCTATTTGTTCTATCTTTCTGGCTTGTTATATGAAGCGTCACGAGATTTAAACAGTGCTTATGTTGATTACCGACGAGCACTCGCTGTGATGCCAGACAACAAACAAGTTGTTGAAAGCACGTTGTACGCCGCTAAGAAACTAGGCATGCGTGAAGACTTACGCATGCTAGAGAAACGGTATGGTAAAGCATCTTCTGGGTTAACTCAGTCTCAAGGTCGAGTCATCGTTATTGATGAACAAGGCGTTGTGGAGGCTTTGAAAGGTTGGCGTATTGATCTACCGATTTACGACAGTCGCGATAATGGGGCCATTTATTCGTTGGCGCTTCCTTATTATCCGAATCGGGGTGCTCAACGTTTTAGCGATGTGGTTTTAAATGGTCAGGTATTGCCTTCTAGCACGCTGACTGATGTTAATGCGATGGCACAAAACGATCTTAATGAACGTCTGACTACAATGGTGATCCGTCAAGCTCTTCGCGTTTGGGCAAAAGATCGAATCCGAAAAGAGGCAGCGAAAAAAGGCGATGATGTGGGTAACATACTTTTCAATGTATGGAACACATTGACCGAGCAGCCGGATACGAGAAGTTGGCAAACATTACCAGCGCAAGTGAAAACGGCATCAAAAGTCGTGAAACCGGGAACACAAAGTTTAAACTTGGGTGATCAAACCTATCAGTTTGAAGTGCCTGCACAGCAGACTACATTGGTATGGGTATCTCGTCAGGGAACGCACTCAACCGTGTGGCATAAACAGCTAGGGAGACTGTAATGAAAGCATGGCTTATTTGTTTAGCAATGGCTATTGGTTTAGTTGGATGCGCCGAAAACACGGCTGGTATTCGAATTGATGGTCAAACGCAAAAAGTATTTTTTAATGATAACGTTTTGGGTAGTCGCTTATTAGTGGACAACATCACCACCACTTACGTTGATGATCGTCCACGTGGAGTGGTGCAACTAAGCAGTAACTATAAAGGTGACCAGCACATTCTTTACCGCTTCTATTGGTATGACAATAATGGTTTAGAAGTGAATACCAAGCCTGGCCCATGGCGCAAAATGATTGTGCGAGGGTTTGAGCAAGTCACGTTATCTGAAGTTACTGTGAATCCAAATGGCACCAAATTCCGTGTTCAAATTAGAGAAGCACAAGACAATTAATCTTAACGGCTTTGCCGAAGCTGCCGCGCTAACGATGCGCTGGTATTGAAAAACTAAGGAACTCTCATGAAAAAAAGTATTATTGCTCTTTTAGGTCTTGCCGTCATTTTGGGTGGCTGTTCTAACAAAGTCTCTTACGGCGATGCGCAAGCAACAGAAACCACAACTATCGATTTTGGCTCAACAGATTTACAAAAAATCGCGGCTGAAATGGTGGATAGCATGATGATGTCGGGTTCTGTAGCAGCAATTACTCGTGATCAACGTCCTATCGTTTTTGTTGAGCGAATTAAGAACAAGACCAGTGAACACATTGACACTGAATCCATTACCGACACTATTTCTACTAAGATGCTGAACTCTGGTAAGTTCCGCTTTGTTGATATGGACCGTGTTGAGTCTGTGCGTGAACAGCTTAACTTCCAAAACACGGATGAGCTGGTTAACCAAAGCACAGCGATCCAATTTGGTAAAATGGTGGGTGCGCAATACATGCTTTACGGTAACCTATCTAGCATCGTCAAAAATGCAGGTAGCGATAAAGATGTATACTACAAGATGACCATGCGCCTAATGGACCTAGAAACAGGTTTGATTGAGTGGGCGGATGAAACGGAAATTCGTAAAGCGCAATCGAAGAGCTTATTCGGTCTTTAATCGATACTGATGGAGAAGTCATCAATGGCATGGTTTTCTTGGCAACAAGCAAAACAGTTAGATCCGAGTCTTAATGCTCTCGATGGCTTCTTTACTGAGCCCCCGGTAAAAGTTCAAACCGTTACCGGGGGGCTAACCAACCGTTGTTGGCGGTTGGAATCCTCTCAAGGCCTTGTATACATCTGGCGACCGACCAGTAATGTTTGCAAGACTTTTTCAATTTCTCGCCACAATGAATATCAAGTTCTGAATGCTATCTCTTCATTAGAAATTGGTCCTAAGCCAGTGTTTATCCACGAGCAAGGTTTACTGGTGGAATGGATCGAAGGGCAAGCACTTTCGGATGTAGGGCTACCAGTAAGAGATTTATTATCCATTGCGGCGACCATTCATCAGCACCCGATCAGCGCGCTCCCTTTGGTTCCATTTTCTTATATTTCTCGCATCGATCATTATTGGCTTGAGCTTGATGGTCAGTATGCGGATACGGAATTTGAGGCTCTATACATGAAGTGGCGCACGGAACCGAGTGTAGCGGCGGTTCCACTCGCTCTTTGTCACTTTGACCTGGGGTGTTACAACCTCGTTCGGGGAGAGAGTGGGGTGAAAGTCATTGATTGGGAATATGCTGGTATTGCTGACCCTAGGCTTGATTTGACCTTGACTATTCAAGTCGCGGGTGCGCCTGTGGAAGAGGCGGTGAAACAGTATTGCCAAATTCGAGGTATCGAAGATGCGTCTCTTTGGTTAAGTGGTGTACAGGCGTGGCAGCCAAGAACCCTAGTGATGGCGATGCTTTGGTATTTACTGGCCTATAAATTGTGGGGAGATGAGCAATACTTAAACAGTGCGTATGAGTTGAAAGGCTCATTGTGTATGGAAGATCACTGTTTTGAGAACTCGTGATATTTTCCCCTTTAACAGTAAGGAAATAGTGGTAGTTTTAATAAAAGTACCAGATACACACAGGGAGAGGTACACATGATTATTTACTTACACGGCTTTGACAGTACAAGCCCGGGTAACCACGAAAAAGTTCTTCAACTGCAATTCATCGACGACGACGTTCGTTTTATTAATTACAGCACCCTTCACCCAAAGCACGACATGCAACACTTGTTAAAAGAGGTGTCTAAAGTTATCGATCAATCTGATGATCCAAACCCGTTAATCTGTGGGGTTGGTTTAGGTGGTTATTGGTCTGAACGAATTGGTTTTCTATGCGGTATCAAACAAGTGATGTTTAACCCGAACTTGCACCCAGAAAAAACGATGGCAGGTCGAATCGATCGCCCAGAAGAGTACGAAGACATCGCAACAAAATGTGTTGATCAGTTTCGAGCGAAAAATCAGGCGCACTGCTTGGTGATTTTATCCAAAGATGATGAAGTGCATGACAATGCGAAAACTGCAGCTGAGTTAGAAAAATACTATCAAATCATTTGGGACGAAACGCAGTCCCACAAGTTCAAAAAGATCTCTCACCATTTACAAGCGATGAAGGCATTTAAAAATACTTAAGAGTTTTTGAGTGTGAACAGTAAAGCGGCATTTTTTATCGGCTGCTTTGCTGCGACCCCCTCTTGTGAGTATGCCGAGTCACTTTCTCTTTAAAGGCCTCATTTTCTTGGTTTAGCGCTTAGAATATTGTGTTCTCCTTACCGTTTTCTTACTTCCATCCTATGTGGCACGAATACCTTGTTGTAGAGTAGTCGAAAAGTAGTCAATCCGTACTCGTCACACGGATTTTGGTTGCCTTCAAAGTACGTCTCTATATAATGAACCAGACTAAAATAATTTGATAAATATCAAAAAAAATTGAGAGCGAGTAATAAACTTGCCCAAAAATCTCTGGCGTCGTATGCGTACCAGACAAATATGCTGATTCCTAACAAGTTATTGATAGATAAAGAATAAAATTAGGCAGCAGTTTTTAATCCAAATAAATTGAGACACCTCTAAGAACCAAGAATTCATCGGTTGGATGTACGGCACAGCATGTCTGTGAGCCATATGTCGAGCTGAACCCCATATATTCATTTTTGTAGAGGAAAATCATTGTGACACGCATTATCGTTGTAGGCGGCGGTGCTGGTGGTCTTGAGTTGGCAACTAAGCTTGGCCGAACTCTAGGTCGCAAGAACCGTGCGCAAATTACGCTAGTAGATCGTAAGGCGAGCCACTTGTGGAAGCCATTATTGCATGAAGTTGCAACTGGCTCTTTGGACGAAGGGGTGGATGCTCTGAGTTATCGAGCTCATGCAAAAAACCACAGCTTCGACTTCCAAATGGGTAGCCTTCAAGACATCGACCGCGAACGTAAAGTGATCATCTTAAGTGAGCTTAAAGATGAGCATGGTGAGCTTCTGATGCCAAGTCGCGAGCTAGAATACGACATTCTGGTCATGGCGATTGGTTCAACATCAAACGACTTCAACACTCCTGGCGTTCGTGAGAACTGTATTTTCCTAGACAGTCCAGAACAAGCGCACCGTTTCCGCACAGAAATGAACAATGAGTTCCTAAAACTGCACGCGAAAAACGGCAACGGTACGGTGGATATCGCGATTGTTGGTGCTGGTGCAACTGGCGTTGAGCTATCTGCAGAACTACACAATGCCGTTAAAGAGCTGCGTACGTACGGCTTTGGCGATCTTGACTCTAGCAAGCTGAACGTCAACCTGATTGAAGCAGGTGAGCGTATTCTACCTGCGCTTCCTCCACGTATTTCGGCTGCTGCTCATCAGGAGCTGGTGAAGTTGGGCGTAAATGTACGCACGGCAACCATGGTGACTAAAGCTGAAAAAGATGGCCTCACCACGAAAGATGGTGAGAAGATCCCGGCACAAATCATGGTTTGGGCTGCGGGTATTAAAGCACCAGATTTTATTAAAGATATCGCTGGTTTAGAAACGAACCGTATCAACCAGCTGATAGTGAAAAATACACTACAAACGACGCGTGATGATGACATTTTCGTTATTGGTGACTTAGCACAATGTACTCAGGCTGATGGTTCGTTTGTTCCACCACGTGCGCAAGCTGCGCACCAAATGGCAAGCCAAGCATTCAGCAACATCGTTGCGAAGATCAACGGACGCGAGCTGAAAGATTATGTGTATAAAGATCACGGCTCATTGGTGTCTCTAAGCCGTTTCTCTACCGTTGGTAGCTTGATGGGCAACCTAACCAAAGGGTCGATGATGGTAGAAGGCCGTATTGCACGTGTCGTTTATATCTCGTTATATCGAATGCACCTGATGGCGTTGCACGGCGTATTTAAAACCGGACTGATGATGCTTGTGGGCCGTATCAACCGAGTACTGCGTCCAAACCTTAAGCTTCACTAAGACGCTAAATTCACATCTACGCGGATTGCGCGGATGCTGTATCTTCGAAATATAAAAAGCCACCGCAAGTCGGTGGCTTTTTATTTATGTTAGATCTGCCGGTAAAAGTGAGTACACAACACCATCCTTAGGCTTACCATGAAAAATAAACCGGTTTCTGGCGATGGTTTCTTTTTGCGCACCGACTGACTCAATTAAGGTTTGGCTTGCTTCGTTGTCGGGGTCACAGACAATTTCCAGTCGAGTTAAACTCAGCTTTGCAAAGCAGAATTCAGCCAAGGCTCTAACGGCTTCTTGAGCATAGCCCTGTCGTTGATAGCGGTCAGCAACCCAGTAGCCAATACTTGCCATATTAAACGTGTGATATAACTCGTTTACGGCGGCCATTCCTACTAGAGTGTTACTTTGTCGCTCATAGATACCGAAACCGAAAGCTTCTGTTTTTACCCAGTTAAGTCGGGTTGCCAACAGGAAGTCCTGTGCATCTTTCAACGTAACGTTTTGATTACACCAATCTAGCCACTGGTGTAGGGAAGGGGATTCTGCAAGCAAACGTTGTAGTAAGTGAGCTTCTTCAGAAGGGATGAGCTTGAGCGCTAAGCGGGGCGCAATGATTTCAAAATCTGGACTCATGAACTGATACGACTTCCATGTTGAGTTTAAGTAATTTGAAAACTGTCTACTTCATACTGTAACGCAGTTATTTTCCTTGCTCTGCGTTGGTTAGGAATAACTGAGGACATAACAGATAAAAACAAAGCGCAGCAAATGCTGCGCTTTGTTGAATCACTCGTGCTTATCGAACGCGACGAACTTGAATGATCATGCCCATCAATGGGTTGTCTAGGTAATGAGTCTCACTACTACGCATACGGCGTTTTTGATCCATTCGATAGCTCTTGAGGAACTTTTCTTCTGTTATTGTAGGGGAGATTTCCGCCAAGTTACCCACTTGAACATTACCATCGACCTCACCTAAATCATCCGCCAATTGCTCGGTTGAAGTTGGTTCAAAACGCACTTCTCTAACACTTGGCTCGCGCAGGTCTAGTGTCGTTTCAGCGAATAGATAATGCTGCACGTAAATTTGGAATCGACCGTCTAGTTCATACAAAGGACCGTTGACTGTCTCTTCACTGTAACCGTCAGTGGAAAATGTCTGAGTACTGCCATTGATTGGACTACCATCTGCGTGATAAGAATCAGAAAAATCTCGTCCACCAACAATACGGAAAATTGGGGCGCTAGATTTGCCTCGGTCACCTTGACGCCATGCTACGTGTTTAAGCACTTTAAACCCAGCATGGTTGTTTAATGCCGCTTCTTGCGCATTCAGGCGGAAAGATGAGCGTGGCAGTAGTGTTACGCCTTTAGAGCGACGGTATGATTCACTCTCTAAGCTGCCGACATTTTCCATATCGATTTTTGGCAGTTGATTCGGCCAAGATTCAGTGGTGCTTTCAGCGTCGACTGCTCGCTTGAAAATGATCACTTCAATATCAAATTGACGCTGTGCCCAAGAAGGCATTGAGACACATAGAAGCAATAACGGGATCAGTATTCTCATTCGACTATTAGCTCGTTGGTAATAAATTCTGTTTAAAATCATTCAATAAGTCTTGAACAAACTGAATGCGTTTACGTCGGTCCGCCAATGGTACGCTAAACTTGAACTTAGTTGGACCTTCCATTGCAAATTTTTGCGGCTGTGATTGCAGCAGTTTAACCAAATACGCTGGATTTATGTCAGCATCAGGGTAAAACTCGATAAATCCACCCTTATCATGGGCTTCTATCTTTTTCGCTTTTAGGCTACCAGCCGAAATTTTCAATTCTGAGACAGCAAGTAAGTTCTTCGTCGCGTCTGGAAGCAGTCCAAATCGATCGATAAGTTCCACTTTGAGCTCTGAGAGTTCTTCACCACTCGTAACGCTCGCAATACGTTTGTACATCGACAGTCGTGTATTCACATCCGGGATGTAATCGTCTGGCAAGAGCGCTGGGATTCGCATTTCAACTTCAGTTTGTTCACGAAGCAGCTCGTCCAAAGAAGGTTCTTTACCTTCTTTCAATGCTTGGACTGCTTGTTCCAGCATTTCCATGTACAGTGTAAAACCAACCGATTGAATTTGCCCACTTTGCTCGTCACCAAGCAGTTCACCAGCCCCACGGATTTCCAAGTCGTGAGTTGCTAGAGTAAAGCCTGCGCCTAAGTCTTCCAGTGAAGCAATCGCATCAAGACGCTTGATAGCATCTTTGGTCATGGCTTTTGGATGTGGCGTTAATAAGTAAGCATAGGCTTGATGATGAGAGCGTCCAACACGGCCACGCAATTGGTGCAGTTGCGCTAAACCAAGGTTGTCTGCACGATCCATAATAATGGTATTCGCCGTTGGTACGTCGATACCAGTCTCGATGATCGTTGTACACACCAACACATTAAAGCGCTGGTGGTAGAAATCATTCATGATGCGCTCCAGTTCGCGCTCACGCATTTGACCATGTGCCACGGTAATTCGTGCTTCAGGAATCAGCTTTTGCAAGTCTTCCGCGGTTTTCTCGATAGTCTCTACCTGATTGTGCAGGAAGTAAACCTGACCACCACGCATGATTTCACGCAGTACCGCCTCACGGACCACAGATTCTTCTCTTTGACGAACAAAGGTTTTGATGGCTAAACGACGCGCTGGAGGTGTCGCGATGATCGACAGATCGCGCATGCCACTCATGGCCATATTCAGAGTACGTGGAATTGGTGTTGCGGTGAGGGTAAGAATATCCACATCCGCACGCATTGCTTTGACTTTTTCTTTTTGACGAACCCCGAAGCGGTGTTCCTCATCAACGATCAACAAACCTAAATCTTTGAATTTAATGTCGCTTGAAAGCAGCTTATGCGTACCGACGACAATATCGACTTTACCATCTGCAACGTCTTGCAAAATGACTTTTTGTTCTTTGGCAGACTTAAAGCGAGACAGTACTTCAACTCGGATTGGTAAGTTGGCAAAACGGTCACGGAAGTTTTCGAAATGCTGCTGAGCAAGCAGGGTTGTCGGTACGAGTACGGCGACCTGTTTACTGTTATCCGTTGCGACAAATGCTGCGCGCATAGCGACTTCCGTTTTACCAAAGCCCACGTCACCACACACTAGGCGATCCATCGCTTTTGCTTGGCACATGTCAGACAAGACGGCATTGATGGCCATCGCTTGGTCATCCGTTTCTTCAAATGGGAACGTTGCTTTAAACGTTGCGTATTGCCCACGATCTAGCTCAAATTTGAAGCCAGGTTTTAATTCTCGTTTAGCGTAAACATCCAGCAACTCAGCCGCGACATCACGCACTTTTTCTGCCGCTTTACGACGTGCTTTTGCCCAAGCCTCGCCACCCAATTTATGCAGTGGTGCACTTTCTTCAGCACCGCCTGAATAACGGCTAATAAGGTTTAGTGATGAAACTGGTACATAGAGCTTGGCATCGTTTTGATACTCAAGGGTGACGTATTCCGTTTTCATGCCACCGGCTTCAAGTGTTTGTAAACCGATGTAGCGGCCAATACCGTGATCAATATGAACCACGGGTTGACCGGGTTTCAATTCCGCAAGGTGGCGAATAACGGTGTCACTGTTGACGGCTTTTTTATCTTTGCGGCGTCGCTGGATAACGCGGTCACCAAGTAGATCACTTTCACAGATCAGAGCGAAGTTCAGCTCTTCGTGAATGAAACCATGCTCTGCAGCGCCTAAGATCAAACTGAAGCGATCACCCGAATCTAGAGCTTGGTACAGTGAGCCATGTACGACTGGGCGAACTTTGATGCCTTGCAACAGTTCCGTTAGTGCTTCACGACGACCTTCTGACTCTACCGAGAAAACAATTTTGCCGCTGAATTGCTCACTGAATTGACGAAGACGCGAAAGCGGTTCTTTATTTTGTTGCTGAACGCCAAGCTCGGCTAACGATTGTACTGGTAGGTTTTGACGACCAGCACGCTTAACCACTTTCTCTAGGCTCAATTGAGCCATAGGGAGCTGTTTTAGTTGGCTGAAGAGTTCGTCTTTTTTCAGCCAAAGTTGTTCAGGAGTCAAAAGAGGACGTAGCGGATCAATTTTTTTCTGGTCGTACCGATATTCGACATCGGTTAAGAAAGTATCGACCGCAGATTCAATATCACCATATGTGATGACTTGAGAGTCTTCTGGCAAATATTCAAATAAAG
The DNA here is from genome assembly GCF_012275705.1 of Vibrio chemaguriensis. Taxonomy (NCBI): domain Bacteria; kingdom Pseudomonadati; phylum Pseudomonadota; class Gammaproteobacteria; order Vibrionales; family Vibrionaceae; genus Vibrio; species Vibrio chemaguriensis. Next base: position 22,633 of record NZ_SHOE01000018.1, on the reverse strand, counting down.
TCTCGGTATGGTCAAAAAACAGCGGTTGCCAATACTCAATACCAGCGGGCCAAGTGCCTTTGGTCACTTGCATGTAGATCGATTCTGGCTCTCGGCGTGCTTCAAATTGGGTGCGCCAACGTGTACGAAAATCCTCAATCGCTTCTTTAGTGGTTGGGAACTCATGCGCAGGCAGCAATTGAATTTGCTGAATATCGTCGATAGAGCGTTGGTTCTCTGGGTCAAACGTGCGAATGGTATCTATCTCATCATCAAAGAAGTCGATGCGATACGGGTCATCGCTGCCCATAGGAAAGAGATCCAGAATCGACCCACGGCTCGCGTATTCACCTGGCCCAAATACTTGGTCTACGTGGCGGTAGCCCGAATTTTCAAGTTGTACACGTAGTTTCTCAAGCGAGAGTTGATCGCCGGTTTTCACCATTAAGGTATGTTGCAACAGAAAATCACGTGGCGACTGTCGCTGCAGCACCGTACTGACCGGCACGATGGTAATACCATTGCGTTGGCTTGGCAGTTGGTATAGGCGCGCGATACGCTCAGAGATGATTTCTTGATGCGGAGAAAAGTTATCGTAAGGCAGCGTTTCCCAATCAGGGAACAGGCTTACTGTTTGTTCGGTGAATTGCTCAATCTCCGCTTGAAGCTTTAAAGCGATTTGCGGGTCAGGCACGACGAGTAGCGAGTGACTCGAATGCTGCTTGGCTAGCTCAGCGATAGCGAGAGGTAGAGCCGCGCCCGGTAAATTACCTAGCTGTTTTTTGTCGCCACGCTCAGAAGGATTGGTGACGGAAAGAATCGTTGCTTTTGTCATAGGAGTTATTTTTTATCTCGCTCCATCGAGCGCTGACGTAAAAGTTTTTGTTGTTGATACAGTGCCGCCTTTATCAGCAAATCTTGGTCAGATTCTCGGAGCATCTTATATCTAAGAGTGATAATGAAATCTTGCTCTGAAGCATCACATTCTTCTACTTGAGCGTAACCGTAAATCGCTGCAGCAGGATGATCGAGAAACAGTTTAACACGAACGAGTTGTTGGGCAGATAGAGCTGTATCTGAACGGTAACTGAGTTGGCTGGCGCCAAACTTCGTGGTTTGGTATCGAATGGAGGCGTCATCTTGTTGTGAAAGCATAAAGCTCAACAAGAGGTTAAGTTTCGCGTTTTGCGTATCAAGCAAGTTAATCACATGTTTTAAATCTTTGTTTTTTAGCTCTAGACGTGCATTGTCTGCCAACATATCTAGATGGCTAAATTCGCTGGCAACAATAAACGGTGCTGGAATTTCGGAGACAAAGGTTTCTTCATCGGGCAAAGCAAAATCCGCACTCAACGTTTCGACGTTGATAGTGAGATTATGATGGACGGTAAAGTATTCTTGCTCTGTCATATAGTCGGTCCTTTTGCCAGCGAGCGCTCCCTGTTCACTCAACAAACAAAGAGAAGTAGGGCACTGATTATCGCTAACTGAATGAAGTTATCAAGTTTACCTGATTTGTCCTTGAACTTTTTGCCCTAAATACAGACTTATTGCATGTCGTTGACAAATTTAGCGATTCTCTTGTCTTCTTAATGAGAAGAGTAAGGTAAGATAATCTGCTAAAGCTTTATATCAAAACAACCAGTTGGTTTGTCTTATATGTATCATCCTATCTCATTATTTATTGGTTTGAGATATCTTCGGGGACGCTCTGGAGATAGGTTCAGCCGATTTGTTTCTTATATGTCGACGGCGGGTATTACGATCGGTGTAATGGCGTTGGTGACGGTTCTTTCTGTGATGAATGGGTTCGAATCGCAGTTAAAAGAGCGCATTTTAGGTGTGCTGCCTCACGCTGTTGTTTCACAACACGATGGAAAAACGCCGTTGACCGAGTCTGCCCCTTCATTTGTTCAAGCGATGTCGAGTGAATCTGAACCGGAGCCTATCGTGCGTGGAGAGGCTGTAATTCAGAGTTCTGCGCAACTGACGGCAGGTTACCTCATTGGCATTGAACCAAAGAAAGGCGACCCGATTAGCAACCATTTGATTGCTGGGCGATTATCGTCACTTCAAGCGGGCGATTACAATGTCTTTTTAGGTCATAGTTTGGCGCGCTCTCTAAAGGTATCAATGGGGGATAAAGTGCGCTTAATGGTGACCAACGCGACGCAGTTTACCCCACTTGGCCGTATTCCTAGCCAGCGCAATTTTACTGTCGCTGGTATTTTCAATACGGGATCGGACGTTGATGGTCAATTAATGATTGTTAACATGACGGATGCATCTAAGCTGATGCGTTTTCCGAAAGACACGGTTTCTGGTTGGCGTGTCTTTTTCTCTGATCCATTTATGGTGACGGATTTTGCTGATCAACCCATGCCTGACGGGTGGCAATGGAGTGATTGGCGCGAACAGCGTGGTGAGCTTTTCCAAGCGGTGAAAATGGAAAAGAACATGATGGGACTTATGCTAGGTCTAATTGTGGGCGTTGCTGCATTCAATATTATCTCCGCCTTAATCATGGTGGTGATGGAGAAGCAATCAGAAGTCGCAATATTGAAAACTCAAGGCATGACTCAATCTCAAGTGATGACCATTTTCATGGTGCAAGGTGCAAGCAGTGGTGTAATTGGCGCGATTGTCGGTGGTGCTGCGGGCGTGATCTTGTCACTTAACCTGAACGCTATTCTTGAATCTGCTGGTGTGGCGCTATTCAGTTTTGGTGGTCATCTACCCATCTTGATTGATTCACTGCAAATTCTTTTAGTGGTGGTGTTGGCGATTGCTCTTAGCCTTGCTGCTACGCTTTATCCTTCTTATCGAGCATCTTCTGTTAAACCTGCTGAGGCACTTCGCTATGAATAAGCTATTAGAATGTCGTGATATTCGTAAAGTCTACCGAGAGGGTTCGTTAGATACGGAAGTGTTGAAAGGCGTAAGTTTCGATATCGATAAAGGGGAACTGGTTTCTATTGTTGGCTCTTCTGGTTCGGGAAAAAGTACCTTATTGCATATTTTAGGGGCGTTAGATGACGCAACTCATGGTGAAGTTGATTTTCTAGGGCAAAACCTATCGGCTTTAAGTTCGAATAAACAGGCGGCTTTACGCAACAAGCACCTTGGTTTTGTATACCAGTTCCATCACTTGTTAGCTGATTTTACTGCGCTTGAAAACGTGGCGATGCCACTGATGATTGGCGGCGCTAAAGTAACGGATGCAAAACAGGCGGCTAAAGCGCTGTTAGATAAAGTGGGTTTGAGTCATCGGATGCAACACAGGCCTTCTGAGTTATCGGGCGGTGAGCGTCAGCGTGTTGCGATTGCGCGTGCATTGGTGAATAAGCCTGATCTGGTTTTGGCCGATGAACCTACGGGGAACTTAGATCACAATACGGCACTGTCTATCTATGATTTGATGCGCGAGCTCAATAAAGAGTCAAACATTGCATTTTTGGTTGTCACGCATGACAAAGAGCTGGCAGCGAAAATGGATCGTCAAATGCACATGCAAGATGGTTTGCTCGTAGATCGTTTTGTGACTGATACTGCGTCTGCGGAGGGCTAATTTTGTTTTCATCTTTAGCATTGATGATTGGTGGTCGCTTCAGTCGAGCGAAAAAGCGCAACAAGATGGTGTCTTTCATTTCGCTTTCTTCAACGATTGGCATTGCGGTTGGTGTAGCCGTGATCATTATCGGTCTTTCTGCAATGAATGGCTTTGAGCGCGAGCTGCAATCGCGTGTGTTGTCAGTTATTCCACACGGTGAGTTGGAAGGCGTAAATGGTCCGCTTCATAACTACACCAAAACGATGAATCAAGCTCTAAACCATGAAGATGTTGTTGCGGCAGCGCCGTACGTTCGTTTTACGGGGTTAGCAGAAAAAGGCAGTAATCTAAAAGCGATAGAAGTTCGTGGCGTAGAGCCTACTTTCGAGCAAGCGGTGTCGAGCTTATCGAATTTTATTGACCAGGAAGCTTGGCAAAACTTTTATGCCGGTCAGCAGCAAGTGATCTTAGGCCGAGGTGTCGCAAACGAGCTAAATGTCGCCGTGGGGGATTACATTACGTTGATGATTCCGCAAACAGGCGGCGCAAACAAAGTGCAGGCTCCTAAGCGTGTGCGCGTGAAGGTGTCAGGGTTCTTAACGTTGAATGGCCAAATCGACCACTCTCTAGCGTTAGTACCATTAGCGGATGCTCAGCAATACGCGAGGTTAGGGGAAGGGGTCACTGGCATTTCACTAAAAACGGATGATGTTCTCAATGCGCCTTCTATTGTTCGTGAGGTAGGTAGCATGGTGGATGTTTACGTGTATTTGAAAAGCTGGCAGCAAAAGTTTGGTTTTTTGTATCGCGATATTCAGCTCGTACGCACCATTATGTACTTGGTGATGGTACTCGTGATTGGTGTGGCATGTTTTAACATTGTGTCTACGCTGATGATGGCAGTGAAAGATCGAGCCGCAGAAATTGCAATTTTGCGAACAATGGGAGCAAAAGATAGCCTAATCAAACGTATCTTTGTTTGGCAAGGCGTGTTCTCTGGTGTATTTGGCAGTCTCGTCGGCAGTGTTATTGGTGTCTTAGTGGCGTTAAACCTGACTCCGTTAATTAAAGGGTTAGAGAGCTTAATCGGTCATCAGTTTTTATCGGGTGATATTTACTTCGTCGACTTCTTACCATCACAGTTACACTGGCCAGACGTAGCATTGGTGTCGGTGACGGCGATCGTTTTGAGTTTGCTTGCAACGTGGTATCCCGCTTCTCGCGCCGCGAAGTTAAATCCGGCAGCGGTGCTGAGTTCTAAATAACCAACCGTTTTACAATACGAGAAAAGCAAAAAGGACCGAATTCGGTCCTTTTTTGTATTTATCCAACTTGAGCGACATCGTGTTTCATTCTAACTGTTAGGTGCCCCTCAACTGATAGCGCAAATGCTGATTTTTATGCAGTAACGTCTTATCTTATTTTGCGTTTTTGCCAGCTCCGAACCACTGAGTAGCGCCAAAGTCCTCTAATGCCGAAGTAGCCAATAATCGCGGATATGACACCACAGATAGCACAGCCTAATAAGAATGGAGGGCCAATAGTGCTCATCTGTTGCATGATGAATTCCCACGAAAGTTCAAAGTGGAAAGGTTGCGGAGGAACATGCATCACTAAAGCGCCAAGCTTATACGCAAAATAAAATAACACAGGCATGGTGATGGGGTTGCTTATCCATACCAAAGCGACGGAGAGAGGTAAATTGACGCCAAGCATGATTGCCAAACCTGCAGCCATGATCATTTGGCTTGGTAGCGGAACAAATGCCATAAATAACCCGACAGCAAAAGCCCCAGACGCCGAGCGACGATTTAAACACCACAAGTTCGGGTTGTATAACACATTGCCGAAGACCTTCAATGCTTTTTGGCGTTTGATCAATTCATGATCTGGCATGAAGCGTTTTATCAGCTTTCTAGGCATAGGACAGCATGACTCTCTCAGAAAAAAGTTGGACCTTGGCGTTATTTGTAGCGAGCGTAATTTCGTCAGCTTGGTGGCCGACAATACCAGATTGGCGTTGGTTGCTGCTGGGAATAATAACCACTGGCTCAATAATCAAATTACGTCGTGGCTTAATTAGCATAGGCGCAATTGCGGGCTTTATGGTTGTCATCGTCCACGGCAATGTATTGGAGTCTCAGAGACAAGCCCTTTTTCAAGCAGGGGAGAATATTACCATAATTGGTAAAGTTGACAGCCCTTTTACGCAAATAAGTCACGGATATGAAGGCATTGTGGCTCTAAAAAAGGTAAATTCTCAAACTCTGTTACCTTTTCTTAAACCTAAAATCCGTCTTATTACGCCTTTTCCACTCGATGTTAACAGTGAGTTTACGACATCTGTCTCGCTAAAGCCGATTACAGGCCTACGCAACGAAGCTGGTTTTGACGCCGAAAAGCACGCAATGGGTAAAAGTATTATCGCACGCGGTGTTGTTAACAAGGATGTTACCTGGATTATTCGTTCTACTACATCTTTGCGCCAAGCCATTATCGCTGATGTTTCGGAGGATGTGTCCTCCCTTCATCATTTCTCGTTAATAAATGCGTTAGTTTTTGCCGATCGCTCTTGGTTATCTAAGGAGGATTGGCAAGCACTCAGAGACAGTGGTTTACTGCACTTGGTCTCGATTTCGGGCTTACATATTGGTATGGCGTTCACTTTTGGGCTAGTGGTGGGCGGTGCCATTCGTTATACGTTACCTCAATACCAGCTATTGCCTAGCTTATGTGGGCTGATGTTTGCCGTTGCCTATGCTTGGTTAGCGGACTTCTCATTACCTACTACCCGCGCGGTGTCGGTATGTGTTATTTACGTCGTTCTCAAGTATACCTTAGTGCACTGGGCTTCCTGGCGAGTACTTTTGCTCGCGGTAGCGCTACAACTGCTTGTTCAACCTTTTGCATCGTATAGCATGAGTTTTTGGTTATCGTATTTGTCAGTTTGCGCAGTGTTGTTCGCAATCAATTTGATTCGGCATCAAAACGGGGGCTGGAAGGCGAAGTTAAAAGTGCTATTGCTTACTCAATTGATGTTGAGTGTGTTAATCGTGCCTATTAGTGGCTATTACTTTTCTGGTTTCAGTTTGTCATCAATTGCATACAACTTGGCGTTTATTCCTTGGTTCGGATTTATCGTTGTGCCTTTGATGTTTCTGGCCCTGTTCTCATCTTTATTTCTTGAAATGATAGCAAAGTCTCTGTGGCAGTTGGTGGACTGGTCATTGCAGCCATTGAGCACGTCAATTCAGTACGCGATAGGCTCCTGGCAACCCATTAGTATAGAAATGACAGGGTTGATTCTGGCGGGAATTGTTTGCTTGGTGTTTCAACGATTCATGTTTCAGTACGCGTGGTGTTTGTTACTTGGCATTGTAATTAGTATTAAGCTCACATCGGAATATGATCAGCAACATTGGCGCATTGATGTACTAGATGTGGGCCATGGCCTTGCGGTGATTGTAGAAAAAGACGATAAAGTGTTGCTCTATGACACAGGTAAAGCATGGCAAAATGGCAGTATTGCGGAGCAGGTCGTCACTCCGGTCTTGCATCAACGAGGTTATGAAAGCATCGATACGATGATCCTCAGCCATTCCGACAATGACCATGCAGGAGGGCGCTTGTTCATTGAAGATGCCTTTTCGCCACAGCGCAAACTCAGTAGCCAAAACTTTATCGGATATGAGTCTTGTACTCGCGGCGATCATTGGAAATGGCAAGGGTTAAATATAGAAGTACTTTGGCCTCCTGCTCTTGTTCAACGTGCATATAATCCGCACTCCTGTGTACTACGTCTTACTGACCCTATTTCTATGTTCAGTATGCTTTTTACTGGTGATATTGAGACCATTAGCGAGTGGATCTTGCTCAGGGAGCCTGAAAAGTTAAAAAGTGATGTGATGTTGGTCCCTCATCATGGTAGTAAAAGTTCGTCGAATCCTCGCTTTATTGAGGCGGTAAACCCGAGTGTGGCCGTTGCTTCTTTGGCAAAAAATAATCAATGGGGAATGCCGGCAGAACATGTTGTTGCAGCATATCGCAAGCTTGACATTACTTGGCTTGATACTGGGGAATATGGTCAGGTAAGCTTCTCTATTCACCGTGATAATTGGCGCTCAGAAACCAAACGTAGCGATACATTTGAGCCTTGGTATAGGCAGATGCTGCGTAAGGGAGTAGAATGAGAGTCTTAATGTAAGAAAATAAAGCACTTCTATGTCGATAAATACTGATGAAACGACTTGGCAGACGTTTAAGCGTCTATGGCAATTTATTCGCCTTTACAAGTCAGGTCTTGTCGTTGCAGTCATTGCATTAGTTATTAATGCTATATCAGATACCTATATGATTTCCCTATTAAAACCATTACTAGATGAAGGTTTTGGGAACGCTGAATCTGATTTTCTACGCACGCTTCCATTGATTATTTTTGCCATGATGTTTGTCCGTGGCATAAGTGGATTTGTCTCCACATACTGTTTGAGCTGGGTATCCGGCAATGTGGTTATGCAAGTCCGCCGTATGGTATTCAATCACTTTATGCATATGCCTGTGTCTTACTTCGATAAGGAAAAGACGGGCAATTTATTGTCACGTATTACCTACGATTCAGAGCAAGTCTCTGCGGCAACTAGCCAAGCGTTAGTGAGCATCGTTCGCGAAGGTGCAAGTATCATTGGCCTGTTAGTCCTGATGTTTTACAACAGCTGGCAGTTGTCGTTAGTGCTGTTTGCTGTTGCTCCTGTTGTCGCGTGGGGTATTGGTGTCGTTTCTAAACGTTTTAGAAAAATATCCAAAAATATGCAGACAATGATGGGCAACGTGACTGCGTCAGCAGAGCAGATGCTTAAAGGCCATAAAGTCGTGCTGAGCTACGGCGGCCAGGATATCGAACGTAAACGATTTGAGAAGGTCAGCAACCAAATGCGTCAACAAAGCATGAAGTTGGTGACAGCTCAAGCAGCGGCTAACCCTATCATCCAAATGATTGCGTCACTTGCTATTGTTGCCGTTCTTTACTTAGCAAGTATTGACTCGATTAAAGAGCAACTGACTCCAGGTACATTTACCGTTGTCTTCTCTGCGATGTTTGGTTTGATGCGTCCGCTTAAAGCGCTTACTAACGTTACCTCTCAGTTCCAACGTGGTATGGCCGCGAGCCAAACGCTCTTTGCGTTGATTGACCTTGAGCCTGAGAAAAACGAAGGTAAGTTGACAGTTGAACGCGCAAATGGCGATGTTTCAGTTAAAAACGTAAGCTTTACTTATACTGGCGCAGAAAAGCCAGCATTGGAAAATGTCAGCTTCGATATTCCAAGAGGGAAGACCGTTGCGCTGGTTGGTCGTTCCGGTTCCGGTAAAAGTACCATCGCGAACTTGTTCAATCGTTTCTATGATGTTGATAGTGGATCTATCACATTAGACGGACATGATATTCGTGAATACGAGCTAAAGAACTTGCGTCAGCAGTTTGCGCTAGTATCACAAAATGTTCATTTATTTAATGACACGATTGCAAACAATATTGCTTACGCAACGGATGGAAAATACGAGCGTAGTGATATCGAGAAAGCGGCAAAACTCGCGCATGCTATGGAATTCATCAGCAAAATGGATGATGGACTTGATACCATGATTGGTGAAAATGGCGCGAGTCTATCTGGCGGTCAACGTCAACGTGTCGCTATTGCACGTGCTCTATTGCGTGATGCACCGGTATTGATTCTTGATGAGGCGACCTCTGCTTTGGATACGGAATCAGAACGCGCTATCCAAGCTGCATTAGATGAGCTGCAGAAAGACAAAACGGTACTCGTGATTGCGCACCGCTTATCCACAATCGAGAAAGCCGATGAAATTCTTGTGGTTGATGATGGCGCCATCATTGAGCGTGGCAACCACGCCGATCTTATTGCAAAAAATGGTGCGTATGCACAATTGCACCGTATTCAGTTTGGTGAATAGACGCGGTGGTTGAAAAAATCTGGTTTGAAAACCATCCAATAAAATACCTCTTGTGGCCGCTTTTGTGGCCACTGAGTGTATTATTTGGAGCAATAAGTAAGTCTAAGCGAAAGCAATATCAATCAGGCCGTAAGCAAGCCTACAACGCGCCTATCCCTGTTATTGTTGTCGGCAATATCACAGCTGGTGGTAATGGCAAAACGCCAGTTGTGGTTTGGCTTGTTGAGCAACTGCAACAGCTTGGGCTTAAGCCAGGGGTCGTTTCTCGTGGCTATGGAGCAAAAGCTCCGGCCTATCCGTTAGTGCTAAAAGAAGATACGCCTGCGAAACATTGTGGTGATGAGCCTAAGTTGATTCATCGCCGCACAGGAGCGCCTGTTGCGGTAGACCCGGTGCGTTCAAATGCTGTGAAAGCACTGTTAGAGTCAGGTGTGGATATCATTATTACGGACGATGGGTTACAACATTATGCGTTAGGCCGTGATATTGAGTTAGTGATTGTGGATGGGAATCGCCGATTTGGGAATGAAAGCCTCATTCCGCTTGGCCCACTTCGTGAAGGGGTCGAGCGTCTTGCTGAAGTCGACTTTATCATCACCAATGGTGGTCAAGCACATACGGGCGAAATCGCAATGACTTTAGCGCCATCTAAAGCCATTAACCTCAAGACTAAGCAACTTGTGGACGTTTCTGAATTAAAAGAGCTAGTGGCATTTGCAGGGATTGGGCATCCACCACGATTTTTTCATACACTAAACTCGATGAACGCAGATGTTAAAGTCACAAAAGGTTTCGCTGACCATCAAGACTTTAACCAACAAGAATTAGAAGCATTGGCTCAACAAGGGGCCAATGTGATTATGACCGAGAAAGATGCCGTCAAGTGCAGCCATTATGCGCAAGATAATTGGTGGTATCTGCCTGTATCTGCCCAGTTTGAACCAAACGATGCAGAGCAAATTTTAAAGAGAATAAAAGAGGTTAAAGCGGCTTATGGATCACCGTCTGCTTGAGATTGTAGCTTGCCCTGTTTGCAAAGGTAAGCTGACGTACGATAAAGAGAATCAAGAGTTGATCTGCAAATTGGATCGCCTCGCTTACCCAATCAAAGAAGGTATTCCCGTTCTGCTCGAGCCTGAGGCTCGTACTATGAGTATGGATGAGGGACGCTAATGTCTTTTACGGTTGTCATTCCTTCGCGTTACGCATCGAGCCGTTTGCCTGGTAAACCGTTGGCGGATATTGGCGGTAAGCCAATGGTTCAGTGGGTTTACGAGCAAGCGCTACAAGCGGGTGCGGAAGATGTTATCGTGGCAACTGATGACGAGCGTGTTGCTGATGCTGTCTCGTCGTTTGGTGGTAAAGTCTGTATGACCTCTCCCAATCACGAGTCAGGTACTGAACGCCTTGCTGAAGTTGTTGAAAAGATGGCTATTCCTGCAGACCACATTATTGTTAATGTGCAAGGGGACGAGCCTTTGATTCCACCGTCTATCATTCGTCAGGTTGCTGATAACTTATCGGGATGTGATGCTCCGATGGCGACATTAGCCGTAGAAATAGACTCGGAAGAAGAAGTGTTCAATCCGAATGCAGTTAAAGTTGTGGCTAATGAGCAAGGCTATGCGATGTACTTTAGCCGAGCAACTATCCCTTGGGATCGCGATAACTTTGCCAAACAAGACAAAATCATTGCCAACCCATTAATGCGTCATATTGGTATTTATGCTTATCGAGCTGGTTTTATTAATACGTATGTAAACTGGGCTCCGAGCGCATTGGAGCAGATCGAGTGCCTTGAGCAACTACGAGTGCTTTGGTACGGTGAAAAAATTCATGTAGCGGTAGCGAAAGAAGCGCCAGCAGCCGGCGTTGATACGCCAGAAGATCTAGAGGCGGTGCGCGCTATTGTGGCGAAGCAAGCATAACTAAAGGTCACATTGAATTAAGAACGAGAAAGGCTCCTAATTCAGGAGCCTTTTTGTTGCTTATATCCAAGTATTAGTTAGATGTTTGTGTCATATTGGTTCCGTTTAGGGCAGGTCGCTAAGACTTCTCGGTGACCTGTGTCTTTTACTTCTTGCAGAATGACATCAAATCCCCACAATCGGTACACGTGTTTCAGAACTTCTTCATAACTGTCATCAAGCGGGATTCGGTTATGAGGTACGTATTGCAACGTGAGTGAGCGATCACCACGAACATCGACATTAAATACCTGAATGTTTGGCTCAAGATTAGATAAGTTGTACTGAGCGGCTAAGGTTTCTCTAATGCGTTTATAACCCATCTCATCGTGTATCGCGGCGACTTCAATAAAGTTTTTGTGGTCATCATCGTTGATCGCAAACAGCTTGAAATCACGCATTAATTTCGGAGAAAGGTATTGGCTAATGAAGCTTTCATCTTTGAAATTATGCATCGCGAAATGTACCGCATCTAACCAATCTGTTCCTGCCAAATCCGGAAACCACTCCTTGTCCTCATCAGTTGGTTCTTCACAGATACGTTTAATATCTCGGAACATTGCAAAGCCCAAGGCGTATGGATTAATACCATTAAAGTAAGGGCTATTATAAGGCGGTTGAGCTACCACACTGGTATGGCTATGTAAGAACTCTAGAATGAACTTTTCGGATACCAAACCCTCATCGTAAAGATGATTGAGAATGGTGTAATGCCAGAATGTTGCCCAGCCTTCGTTCATGACCTGCGTTTGTTTTTGCGGATAAAAATACTGACTGATTTTGCGTACAATCCGCACGACTTCACGTTGCCACGGCTCTAGTAGCGGGGCATGCTTTTCGAAAAAGTAGAGCAAGTTTTCCTGAGGCTCGCTTGGGAATCGCTCTTTAAGATCTTCCTCTTTGGTTTTGGCTCTTGGTACTGTGCGCCACAATTCATTCACTTGAGACTGTAAGTATGCCTCGCGTTCTTCTTGTCGCGCTTTCTCTTCGGTAATGGAGATTTTCTCTGGTCGCTTGTAACGATCCACACCAAAGTTCATTAAGGCGTGGCAGGAGTCGAGCAGTTTTTCCACTTCCTGTACTCCATATCGCTCCTCACATTCAGCTAAATACTTTTTGGCAAACAGCAAATAATCGATGATGGAGCTAGCGTCCGTCCAGGTTTGGAACAGATAATTACCTTTGAAGAAAGAGTTGTGCCCGTAACAAGCGTGAGCAATCACCAGCGCTTGCATTGTCACGGTATTTTCTTCCATCAAATAAGCGATACACGGATTGGAGTTAATGACAATCTCGTAGGCTAACCCCATTTGACCATGCTTATAGTTCTGCTCCGTTTGGATGAACTTCTTACCAAACGACCAGTGGTTGTAATTGATGGGCATACCAATACTTGAGTAGGCATCCATCATTTGCTCGGAAGTAATCACTTCTATCTGGTTAGGGTAAGTGTCTAGGCGATAGTGTTGTGCGACACGCTTAATCTCTTTGTGGTAGCGTTCCAACAGCTCAAATGTCCAATCCGGTCCATCTGGCAGCATTTTACTATTACGCTTCTTAGGCGCCTCTCCTGAGAGGTTTTTCGTTGCGGTACTCATCGCTAGCCTCCTTACGCCGTTTCTTTTTGGAATAGTTCACGGAAGACTGGGAAAATATCCTCCACAGAGCGAATGTTTTTCATTGCGAAGTTCGGAAATTCATCGGTAAGCTTTTCGTACTCATGCCATAGAGTTTGGTGCGAGCGTCGCGTAATTTCTATGTAGGAGTAGTACTGACAGTTTGGCAGTAGTTTGTTCACTAATAGATCGCGGCATCTTGGCGAGTCATCTGCCCAGTTATCGCCATCGGATGCTTGCGCAGCATAAATGTTCCATTGTCCAATTGGATAGCGCTCTTTTACGATTTCGTCCATCAGTTTCAATGCGCTGGATACAATGGTGCCCCCGGTTTCTTGCGAGTAGAAGAACTCGTGTTCGTCCACTTCTTTCGCTTGGGTGTGGTGGCGAATAAAGACAACGTCTACATTCTCGTAAGTACGAGTTAAGAACAGGTATAACAGAACGTAAAAACGTTTTGCGATGTCTTTCGTTGCTTGATCCATCGAGCCCGATACGTCCATCAAACAAAACATCACAGCTTGACTAGATGGTACAGGGCGTTTTTCATAGTTTTTAAAGCGTAAGTCGAAGGTGTCAATAAATGGAACCCCCTCAATTTTCTTACGCAGCTCTTCAATTTCAGCCTTCAAGCGGTTCTCTTCAAACTGCTGAGCGGGTTCAATGTTTTTGATACGAGCAAGTTCATCTTCTAGCTCTTTGAGAAGACGTTTCTTACCCGCGGTCATTGCCGTACGTCGTGCAAGAGATTGTTGCAGCGAACGTACTACCGCAATGTTTGAAGGGATACCAGCAGTTTGAAAGCCTGCGCGGTGCGTTTTCCATTCAGTAATTTTGGCAATTTGGTTTTTTTCTAGATTAGGCAGCTCGAGATCTTCGAACAAAATATCGAGGTACTCATCTTTTGATATTTGGAATACAAATTCGTCTTGGCCTTCTCCATCTGGACTGGCATTGCCTTCTCCCGAGCCACTACCTTGACCGCCACCTTTAGGACGCTCAATTTTATCACCAGTAATGAACTGGTCATTGCCGGGATGAACTCGTTCGCGAACACCACCTTTGCCTTGATGAAAGATCGGCTCATTGATGTCTTTGTGAGGGATAGAGACGTCTTCGCCCGTTTCCGTATTCGTAATCGAGCGTCGATTCACTGCGTCTGCTACCGACTCTTTTGTTTGCTCTTTGTGGCGCTTCAAGAAGCGCTGTCGATTAACAGCGCTCTTGTTCTTGCCATTGAGCCTTCGGTCTATAAATTGCGCCATGAAATAGCCCTCTTCATGTTTCACAAGCGACCTAACTCAATACTGGGTTAGGATGACTTACGTACTCGTAGGTACCACTCAGAAAGTAGGCGAACCTGTTTCTCGGTATAGCCTTTTTCCATCATGCGAGCGACAAAGTCGTCATGCTTCTTCTGATCTTCAGAAGAGGTTTTCGCATTAAATGAGATAACCGGAAGTAGCTCTTCGGTATTGGAGAACATTTTCTTCTCGATTACTGTGCGCAGTTTTTCGTAGCTGGTCCAAACCGGGTTTTGACCATTGTTATTCGCTTTCGCACGAAGCACAAAGTTAACGATTTCGTTTCGGAAATCTTTCGGGTTAGAAATGCCAGCTGTTTTTTCGATCTTCTCTAGTTCAGCATTCAGTGAAGAGCGATCAAATAGCTGACCAGTTTCTGGATCTCGGTACTCTTGGTCTTGAATCCAGAAGTCTGCGTAGGTGACATAGCGGTCGAAGATGTTCTGACCGTATTCAGAGTAAGACTCGAGATAAGCGGTCTGAATCTCTTTACCAATAAATTCAACGTAGCGAGGCACTAGGTAGCCTTTCAAGAACTCGAGATATTTCTCTGCCGTTTCAGCAGGGAACTGTTCACGTTCAACCTGTTGTTCAATCACATAGAACAGGTGTACAGGGTTGGCTGCCACCTCGGTTTGGTCGAAGTTAAATACGCGTGACAAAATCTTAAAGGCGAAACGTGTAGAGAGACCATTCATGCCTTCATCAACACCCGCATAATCACGATACTCTTGATAGCTTTTTGCCTTCGGATCGGTGTCTTTTAGCGTTTCACCATCGTAGACGCGCATTTTTGAGAAAATGGATGAGTTTTCAGGTTCTTTCAGGCGTGAAAGAATACTGAATTGCGCTAGAGTTTCGAGCGTGCTTGGAGAACAAGGAGCCTGAGACAGCTCACTGTTTTCAAGCAGTTTTTGGTAAATTTTCACTTCTTCGGATACGCGGAGACAGTAAGGTACTTTTACAATGTACACACGGTCGAGGAAGGCTTCGTTATTTTTGTTGTTACGGAAAGTCTGCCACTCAGATTCGTTCGAGTGAGCCAGAATCATACCATCGAATGGAATCGCAGATAGACCTTCAGTACCGTTGAAGTTACCTTCTTGCGTTGCCGTCAAAAGTGGGTGAAGTACTTTGATCGGCGCTTTGAACATCTCAACGAATTCCATTAAACCTTGATTTGCTTTACACAGCGCACCGGAGTAGCTGTAGGCATCAGGGTCGTCTTGCGAATAATGTTCGAGTTTACGGATATCGACTTTACCAACCAGTGATGAAATATCTTGGTTGTTTTCATCCCCTGGTTCTGTTTTAGCAATACCGATCTGATCGAGAATTGAAGGGCGAACTTTTACTACTTTAAACTTAGTGATATCACCGCCAAATTCATGAAGGCGTTTAGCGGCCCATGGCGACATAATTGAGCGAAGATAACGTTGCTCGATGCCATATTCTTTTTTCAAAATATCGCCGTCTTCCGTGGCTTTGAATAGACAGAATGGATGGTCATTCACTGGGCTACGTTCGCCATTAGCAGTAAGAACATAGATAGGCATCTGTTCCATCAGAGCCTTAAGTTTTTCAGCAAGTGAGGACTTACCACCGCCGACAGGACCGAGTAGGTAAAGGATCTGCTTACGTTCCTCTAAACCTTGCGCCGCGTGTTTTAGGTAAGACACAATTTGCTCTATGGCATCTTCCATACCATAAAAATCTTTAAAGGTTTCATAACGAGAGATAACACGATTCGAGAAGATGCGGCTCAATCTCGGGTCTTTTGCCGTATCGATTATCTCTGGTTCACCGATCGCCATCAGTAGGCGTTCTGCTGCATTAGCATAAGCGCTTTTGTCATCCTTACACAGGGCTAGAAACTCCTGTAACGACATCTCTTCATCTTTTGCAGCTTCATATCTTGATTGATAGTGGTCGAAAATACTCATGTCGCTTTCCCCTTTAATAGTCAGTCTACCGACGAACGTTGATTCAGGCTTTCCCACCTATTGTTATGCTCCTTGTTGTTTGAATATACGTCCTGTTATCACATTTGGTTCGTACAGAATGTAAGATTGGCGACACCAAAGACTTTGCTTTATGGACAGTTTTTTCATTACAACGGTGAGCGGTGGGTATGAATCTTTCAATCACAGCCTTTCTCTACTTAAGCCTAGTCGGGGATTTGCAATTTTGCTTAACAATTATGAATTTATTGCAAAAGTGACATTTGAATCACTCTTTCACTGAAGATGAATTTATGTCGTGAATAGGTGCAATAGAAATCAGATATTTGGCAAAGACAGAAGGGTCTCAGTGATTCATTGCTCTACATCGCACAAGGGAAGCGTAAGAAGGTGAAAAAGCAGCGGTAAGGTTGTGACAGGGCAAATAAAAAAGGAAAGCGAGAGCTTTCCTTTTCGTAGACGAATATTTTATGCGCTGAAGATTTGTGCAAGCTCGTTTTCGCATAAATGGTACTGACGAGGACAGTTGCGCCAAGTTTGTAGCATACGACGGTATTTATCCAGCATTGGCATTTGGCTGTTAAAGTGATGGTCTGCTTTATCAAATTGAGGGTACAGACCTTCAGAATCAATAAGGAAGCGTACGTAATGGACTTGTTGGGCCTCTGAAGCAATATCAAACCCAAGGAACTGCAAGCGGCGCTGATCCACTTTGTTACGATCTTCGGTATCGAGCATGTTGTAAGATTCTTGCATCGCGTGATACATCTCCATAACGTCGATGATCTCACGACACTCCGCTTCTGAGAGACAGCCGAAATCTTTATTCAACTCACGCATTTGTAGCTCATAGCCACGTTCAACGATCGTTTGTAAGCGTTTGTATTTGGCCGCATTACTTGGATCAAGTTGAGACATAAGGTTGTATTGGTTTGATAGAATCAAACGTTGAGCGTTTGACATTTCCATGATGACCTCACTAGATATCTAATACATTTTTAATGTGCTTAGGTTAACGCTTAAGACATGAGTGAAACATGATCTCAACACATATTTAATACTAAAAAATGGCAAGAACTGTCACTTTTGACCAGTTTAAAAACACTTATTTATGGTAATGATTGTATATGTAGTCTCGGTCTGAAAATACTCTTAGCCACTCTGGCTTGAATACGGTTAAAACCGCCAGTGACATACCATTTAATAGACCCTCAGGGAAGGCAAGCAACGGTACAAAAATAAAGTAGTTATGTTGAATGGTTTCCCAATCGTAATGACCAACCGATAAATGGTAAAAGGAGTTAATCAGCAGATGCAGGCTTCCTGTTATCGCGCCGTTGAAAAAACCTGCAACGAAGATGAATACAAAAATGTTTCTTGGCAAGTAGTGATAACTCAAAAGAAAGACGAGGTAACTAATGAAGATAGGAAGCAGGGCAGACAATACTAAAGACGTGGGTAACTGCAACAACGACACATCATGTAGCAGGTGGTTGACCAGCATTGCAGGGATACTGATTAGAAAGGCCATACGCCAACCATACATCATCGTCAGCGTTGTTAGCGCGAGAAAATGAATCTGTAGTCCTTCTTTTACGCCAGCTTGAGTTGCCCATAAGATACTGAAAAAAAAGAGTGTTGCAAAAACGAGGTGCTGAAATGCTTTTTCCTTTTCAAGCTTGGGCCAAACGACTTTTTTCCAATCTGGTAGACAGTAGGCGAGTACTATCCAAAGTATGACAACCAGAGAGCCCAAGTTAAACCAATCCATGTTACTTCCTTCCTATGCGATCATAACGCAATCATTTCTATTGTTCTTTTTATACCTAAATCACCTCATAGAGATTCATTGCAGGTACTTAGGTATAGTTAAAAAAAATACCAGCAATATGCTGGTATTTTAAAGAGGTTAGTCTTGCTGTTCACTTAGTATTTTACGTTATCGTTGTACTGCGCAAGAATGGATTGAATCTCGTCCATAGTTTCCTTAGGTGGAGGGTTTACCCCTTCGAGTGGGTATTCTAGGCCCAATGCTTCCCATTTATGGGCACCCAATTTGTGATAAGGAAGTAACTCGACCTTTTCGATGTTATCCATATCTTTAATAAACTCACCAAGCATGTGTGCCG
Source organism: Vibrio chemaguriensis (assembly GCF_012275705.1). Classification (NCBI taxonomy): domain Bacteria; kingdom Pseudomonadati; phylum Pseudomonadota; class Gammaproteobacteria; order Vibrionales; family Vibrionaceae; genus Vibrio; species Vibrio chemaguriensis. The sequence goes on along the minus strand of NZ_SHOE01000018.1, from coordinate 4,157 downwards.
CTTCAGGGTCATCTGTGTAACCAGGCACGACTACATAGCGAATCCAAGTTTTCTTTCCGATTTTTTGCAAGTAACGAGCAAAGTCCAATGTACGTCGGTTCGATACGCCGATGAGATCTTGGTGCACTTCATCTTTCATGTGCTTGATATCAAGCATTACTAAGTCTGTTACATCCAGTACTTCATCGATAACATCAGTGTGTTTACGAACATAACCGTTCGTATCTAGACACGTATGAATACCTTCTGCCTTAGCTGCGCGGAAAAAGTCCCGTACAAATTCAGGCTGAAGCATCGCTTCGCCGCCAGAACAAGTAACGCCACCACCTGATGCATTCATGAAGTGGCGGTAACTTTTCGCTTCGGAAATGATCTCTTCAACCGTAACTTCTTTGCCATCATGCGTATCCCATGTATCGCGATTGTGGCAATACTTACAGCGCATCAAACAACCTTGCAAGAAGACGATAAAACGAATACCAGGTCCGTCTACGGTACCACATGACTCAAATGAGTGAATACGACCAGTTGTTGACATCTTTTGCTCTCATTACTAGTAAATTCTAGCTGTTATTTTATTACAAAAAGCAGGGTTAAAACAGCTTTGTCGGTACTAAAGGCAAGGTTATGTGAAGAAAGAAAATAGATAGACCAATCTAAATAAATGCTTGATCACAGGGTTGGTTAATACCAAACGAGAGAACTTGCCTTGTATTTAGATTGGTGTGGATACAGGGATAAGTCAGCTTTTAGAAAAAGGCGAACACAGAGAAGGAGCCTGTCCCATAAACATCAGTTTGGGATTCTTCATAATCTGGCGTTTTTATCGTAAAGGTTAGGCTTGCACCGTAATTTTGGTTATACCAAGTTGCACCCGCTACGGCGCTTGCTTGCCAATTTTGCAGTGTGACGTCGTATGGCGCGGATGGCTCAGGAATACCAGGGCGATCACCTTCGATGGTCATGTCATTGAAACGGTAACGACCTTCAAACCCCGTAAATAAGAACCAGCTTGAAGTATCCTGTGCGAGCATACTCGCTGAGAACGGGCTCTCAACACTAATATTGGCGGCTCCGATGCTGCTTGCTAGGTTTGTACCCCAACGAAACATGACGCCTTGAGAGACATCACTACGGAAGTTACCTGCATTGATGTCGTTAATGTTGGTGATTTCCCATTGCGTTTTTTGTTCTTCGCTGCGCATCAATTTATTAAATACGCGGTAGCCAAGGCTAAACGCCACTTTATCGTCGATCTGGTAATCCCAACCTTGTGGGTCAGTCGAGCCTGTTATGCCGTGAACGATTTCTTGCGCTTTTTCTGAAAGCGAACTTTCACCTGTTGCACCGATGGTGAAGTTGTAGCGGACGGCCTTATCATCAGTCAAAGAAAGATAGTTGATCTCAGTATGTAGATAACCCGCATATGGGCGATCATTGACCAGTGGATAATCCGCTTCAATGTCGCTCGGAGTCCACATTTTGTGGCCAAGAACCAACTCTATTTTATCGATATTGGCGTGTTCTGAGTCAGCCAGACTCAGCCATTTCCATTGGCTTTCTTGTTTCAGTTGGCCTGTTGCGTAGGAAAGAAAAATACCATTTGTGTAGTCTTGGTCGACGCCGAAAATACCATCATTGTCGAGTGTAAAAGAGACCGTAGACTTAGTGGATGCCATCGCAACTGGAGAAAGAAGAGTAAGAACAATTAATTTACTGAGTTTCATATACTTTATTTACTAACTTTTTTCGCATCATACGTAAGAATGTGGGCAAAATCTTTCGTAATATCACAACTTTCATTCAAGAAATAAAAAAAAGGCTGATGCTTAGAAGCATCAGCCTTTGTTGTATCACTAAAACGTTATTTCATTAAAGTCTTATAGAGACTCTGTGAATGTACGTGCGATTACGTCAGCTTGTTGCTCTGCAGTTAGAGAGTTAAAGCGAACAGCGTAACCAGATACACGGATTGTTAGCTGAGGGTATTTCTCTGGGTGCTTAACGGCGTCTTCTAGAGTTTCGCGGTTAAGAACGTTCACGTTTAGGTGTTGACCACCTTCGATACCCGCTTCGTGGTGGAAGTAACCATCCATCAGACCAGCAAGGTTAGCGCGTTGTGAACCCTCATCTTTACCTAGTGCATTAGGTACGATAGAGAATGTGTAAGAGATACCATCTTGTGCGTCAGCAAACGGCAGTTTTGCAACTGAAGTTAGTGATGCTACGGCACCTTTCTCATCGCGACCGTGCATTGGGTTAGCACCTGGAGCAAATGGAGCACCAGCACGACGACCGTCAGGTGTGTTACCAGTTTTCTTACCGTAAACCACGTTTGAAGTGATAGTAAGAATTGACTGAGTAGGGATTGCATCACGGTAAGTCTTAAGCTTACGGATTTTGCCCATAAATACAGAAACAAGTTCACATGCGATATCATCAACGCGTGGGTCGTTGTTACCAAATTTAGGGTAATCACCTTCGATTTCGAAGTCGATTGCTAGACCGTCTTCGTCACGGATTGGCTTAACTTTTGCGTATTTGATTGCAGACAGAGAGTCAGCCGCAACAGATAGACCAGCAATACCACAAGCCATAGTACGTTTAACGTCACGGTCATGTAGAGCCATTAGTGCCGCTTCGTAGCTGTACTTGTCGTGCATGAAGTGGATAGCGTTTAGTGCAGTCACGTACTGCTTCGCTAGCCAATCCATGAAGTGGTCCATTTTCTCCCACAACTCATCGTAGTTCAGTACATCGCCTTCGATCTTCGGCATTTGTGGACCAACTTGGATTTTTAGCTTCTCATCCACACCACCGTTGATGGTGTAAAGCATAGTTTTCGCAAGGTTAGCACGAGCACCAAAGAACTGCATTTGCTTACCAACAACCATTGGAGATACACAACATGCGATTGCGTAGTCGTCAGAGTTCATGTCTGGACGCATTAGGTCGTCGTTTTCGTACTGGATTGAAGAAGTATCGATAGACACTTTCGCACAGAACTTCTTGAAGCCTTCAGGTAGTTGCTCAGACCAAAGAACAGTGATGTTTGGCTCTGGAGAAGGACCCATTGTGTATAGTGAGTTTAGGAAACGGAAGTTTGTACGAGTAACTAGCGTACGACCGTCAAGACCCATACCACCCATAGACTCAGTTGCCCAGATAGGGTCGCCAGAGAATAGATCATCGTACTCAGGAGTACGTAGGAAACGAACCATACGTAGTTTCATTACGAAGTGGTCGATCATTTCCTGAGCTTGTTCTTCTGTGATGCGGCCAGCAGCGATATCGCGCTCGATGAAGATGTCTAGGAACGTAGAAGTACGGCCTAGAGACATTGCCGCGCCGTTTTGAGATTTAACAGCAGCTAGGTAACCGAAGTAAGTCCACTGGATAGCTTCTTGTGCAGTTTCAGCAGGACGAGAAATGTCACAACCGTATTTTGCAGCCATTTCTTTGATTTGACCTAGAGCACGGTGTTGCTCTGCGATCTCTTCACGAAGCTGCATTGTCATTTGTAGGTCTTCGCCGTTCTCGAAACGCTCTTGTAGAGAAGAGAACTGTGCGAATTTATCCTTCATTAGGAAATCAATACCGTATAGAGCAACACGACGGTAGTCACCGATGATACGACCACGACCGTATGCATCAGGAAGACCAGTCAATACGCCAGACTTACGACACGCCATGATTTGTGGAGTGTAGATGTCGAAAACGCCTTGGTTGTGAGTTTTACGGTATTCTGTGTAGATTTTCTTAACTTGTGGGTCAAGCTCGCGGTTGTAGGCTTTGCATGAGCCTTCAACCATACGGATACCACCGTTAGGGATGATCGCACGCTTTAGAGGAGCGTCAGTTTGAAGACCTACGATAGTTTCTAGGTCTTTTTCGATGTAGCCTGCATCGTGAGCAGTGATGGTAGAGATAACTGAAGTATCAAAATCAACAGGAGCGTGAGTCGCGTTCTCTTGTTTGATGCCTTCCATTACCTTAGCCCAAAGCTTGTTAGTCGCTTCAGTACCTTCAGAAACTAGGAAAGATTCGTCGCCTTCGTACGGAGTGTAGTTCTTCTGAATGAAATCACGAACGTTTACTTCGTTTTGCCAGTCGCCTGCAGCAAAACCTTCCCAAGCTCTGTCTCTTATACACATCTC
>NZ_SHOE01000017.1:0-99851 GCF_012275705.1 Vibrio chemaguriensis | reverse complement strand
GGTGATACCACTGCGGAGTGGTAGTTCAGTTGGTTAGAATACCGGCCTGTCACGCCGGGGGTCGCGGGTTCGAGTCCCGTCCACTCCGCCACTTATATTAAGCCCCAGTCGAAAGACTGGGGTTTTTTTCGTTTTAGTTACCCGACTTACCTTAACCCCATTTCCATATTGAAACCTTGTATCGAGAGGCAAGCTTCCCTCTTCACTATGCTTTCTAAGCCCTGTCATGAACTAGTTGATGCCAGTCTCGAGCTCTCTTTTTGAGTACCAGCACGTGCTTACCAAAGATTCCTCTATAACATATTAGAAATATCTAACTATGAACCTAGTTGTTCGAGGTGTCGCTTTGTTTCTATCTCGAAAACAGAACAACTTTGAATATAAGTTCAGTGTCGCTGAGATCAAGTATGAGGACTCTAAACTTCTGCTAAGGGCTTGAACAACCTGAGTTCTAGCTCAGACCTTAGTTTGGTGGGATTTCAAGCCCGTTTGGGGGAGTGATCTCGCAATCATCCTCAATGCTTCTTTCTCTATACAAATACAAAGTCGCTCATTGTTAAGTGTTGTGGAAGTTTAGCTGTGGTGTTTACAGGGAGCCTATATTGCTAAGGGAAGAGAAGTGATGATGAAAATGCTTAAACTAAAAGACTCCCTCTATGGATGCTATCTATCGGCAATAGTTAGTATCTATGAAACCGTAGCGTGACGATTATTCGGATATTTAACTGTATATCAAAGAGTAACAAGCGTTTTGTTCTTGAAGGGGAGTCCGAAGATTAGATATGAAAAAAGCAGCTAGATAGCTGCTTTTTCATCTATTAAGTTACGTGCCTTTAAGAGTCCACTGGCTCCGTATGCTCTGGAGTGGTTATTGCTTGGTTGTTCTCTTCCATTTTCTTCTCTTCATCTTTTGCTTTTTCAATCATTGGGGTGATTGTTGAGCCTTGAATGAGGATAGAGAAAACAACGACGGAGTAGGTCATTACAAGAATAATCTCTTTTACATCGATTAACTTATCTTGAATCACCCAAATACCAGATGGAATGGAAAGTGCCATTGCTAATGCAAGGCCCCCGCGTAAGCCGCCCCATGTCAAAATACGTACTGACCACGGGTTATATTTTCTGTAACGCTTAAAGCCAATGTACGAGAGAAATACGCTTAAATAGCGCGCTGCCAGCACAAGAGGGACTGAGATAGCCATCATGATCCAGTCTTCTTTGTGGAATTCAAATAGCAGCATCGACATACCGATCAGTAGGAATAACACGCCATTCAAGAACTCATCGACGAGCTCCCAAAAGTGGTCAAGGTGGTCTTCACTCTCTTTTGAAAAGCCAATAAAGCGTGTCCAGTTGCCAATCATAATACCGGATACAACCATCGCGAGTGGGCCTGATACATGGATGTATTCAGCAAATGCGTAACCTGCCGTTGGGACACCAATAGTAAGTAATAACTCCATTGAGTGATCATCGGTGGCACTGATTAAGTAGTGGAATAGCAAACCGAGGACGAAACCATAAGTGATACCACCGATAGCTTCTTGGATGAAGAGCAAGGTGACACTACCTACAGTTGGTGCCTCAGTACCAAATGCAATCGTAAATAGAGTGACAAAGATAACCAAACCGAAGCCGTCATTGAAGAGCGACTCTCCTTCAATCTGGGTGGAGATACGTTTGGGAGCATCAAGCTTTTTAACTATAGCCAATACAGCGATTGGGTCAGTTGGCGATATAAGTGCACCGAAAAGTAAGCAGTAGACTAAATCAAATTGGATGCCAATTAACTGACAGAATCCGTAGAGCGCAAACCCGATAAAGAAAGTGGAAAACAGGGTGGCTCCGAGAGCCAAAACGGTAATTTCCCATTTTTGATCTTTAAGGTTCGGGAGTTTGATGCCTAATCCACCCGCAAATAGTAAGAAGCCAAGAATGCCCTTGAGCAAGAAATCTTCAAAGTTGATCCTTGTGACCGTTTCTGTCGCAATTTCGGTGAGGTGGAACCAGTTGTTTTGACCTGCAATTAAGATTAGAAGTGAAAGCACCATTGAACCTGCGGTAATCGCAATGGTGGTTTGCATCTTTCCTATCTTGCTGTTTACAAAAGCAATTAGCATTGCAGCTGCGGATAGAAAACATAAAGTATGATAGACCGACATAGAGCTCTCTATTTGTAACATTTTATGAATGGGATTCTCGACTGATGCTGCTTAAATAGCAAACATTTTTTCGCGATTATTTTGTAAGTTAAGAAGGAGATAAAATAATCATTAATTCCACGTTTAGACGTCTAGACTCCTGAAGTTTGTGTGATAGGATGGAATGATAACTAAAGGAATGAGGTTGTACTGTGGGAAGTAATGTAAGACAACAGATTGAAGCTCAATTGAAGCAACGTATTCTTTTGATTGATGGTGGTATGGGAACCATGATTCAGGGATACAAACTTGAAGAGCAAGACTATCGAGGAACGCGCTTTGCGGATTGGCATTGTGATCTAAAAGGTAACAACGACCTGTTGGTTCTAAGTCAGCCTCAACTTATCAAGGAAATTCACGCTGCATATTTAGAAGCGGGTGCAGATATTCTCGAAACCAACACGTTTAACGCAACAACCATTGCGATGGCTGACTACGAGATGGAAAGCCTAAGTGAAGAAATTAACTTTGCAGCTGCCAAGCTTGCACGTGAAGTTGCAGACGAATGGACCGCAAAAACACCCGATAAACCGCGTTATGTCGCAGGGGTTTTAGGGCCGACGAACCGGACTTGTTCTATTTCTCCTGATGTAAATGACCCCGGATATCGAAATGTTTCTTTCGACGAGTTAGTTGAGGCTTACTCTGAATCGACTCGAGCGCTGATTAAAGGTGGTTCTGACCTTATTCTTATCGAGACCATCTTCGATACTCTTAACGCTAAGGCTTGTTCATTTGCTGTTGAAAGTGTGTTTGAAGAGATGGGTATTGAGTTACCTGTGATGATCTCGGGGACTATTACTGATGCTTCCGGTAGAACATTATCAGGTCAAACTACAGAAGCGTTTTACAACTCATTACGTCATGTTAAACCGATTTCGTTTGGTTTGAACTGTGCGCTGGGCCCAGATGAGCTTCGTCCTTATGTTGAAGAGCTTTCGCGTATATCAGAATCTTTTGTTTCCGCTCACCCAAATGCCGGGCTTCCGAATGCATTCGGCGAATACGATTTATCGCCAGAAGATATGGCTAAGCATGTTAAAGAGTGGGCTCAAAGTGGCTTTTTAAACTTGATTGGTGGGTGCTGTGGTACAACTCCTGAGCACATTCGCCAAATGGCACTTGCGGTTGAAAATATCGCCCCTCGTCAATTACCTGACCTTCCCGTCGCTTGTCGCTTGTCTGGCCTAGAGCCACTCGCTATTGATAAAGACTCTTTATTTATCAATGTCGGTGAGCGTACTAATGTAACCGGTTCTGCGCGTTTTAAGCGCTTGATTAAAGAAGAGCTGTACGATGAAGCGCTCGATGTGGCTCGTCAACAAGTTGAAAATGGCGCTCAAATTATCGATATCAACATGGATGAAGGCATGTTGGATGCACAAGCTTGTATGGTTCGCTTTTTAAACCTTTGTGCGTCAGAACCTGAAATCTCAAAAGTACCAATCATGGTTGACTCTTCCAAGTGGGAGGTTATTGAAGCCGGTCTTAAGTGCATCCAAGGCAAAGGCATTGTTAACTCGATCTCTCTCAAAGAAGGCAAAGAGAAATTCGTTGAACAAGCTAAGTTGATCCGCCGTTACGGTGCGGCTGTGATTGTGATGGCGTTTGATGAGATTGGGCAAGCAGATACACGTGAGCGCAAAGTAGAAATTTGTACCAACGCTTACCGAATTCTCGTTGATGAAGTGGGCTTTCCACCAGAAGACATCATCTTTGACCCAAACATTTTTGCCATTGCTACGGGTATCGAGGAGCATAATAACTACGCGGTGGATTTCATTGAAGCCGTTGGCGATATCAAACGTGATTTACCACACGCGATGATCTCGGGTGGTGTTTCTAACGTTTCCTTCTCATTCCGTGGCAATAACTATGTACGTGAAGCGATTCACGCGGTGTTCCTCTATCACTGTTTTAAAAATGGTATGGATATGGGGATTGTGAATGCGGGTCAGTTAGAAATCTACGATAACGTGCCTGAAACGCTGCGTGAGGCTGTGGAAGATGTCGTTCTTAACCGTCGCGATGATGCCACTGAGAGGTTGTTAGATATCGCGGCGGAATACGCAGGCAAAGGGGTAGGTAAAGAGGAGGATGCCTCTGCACTTGAGTGGAGAACTTGGCCTGTTGAAAAGCGTTTAGAACACGCGTTAGTGAAAGGAATAACCGAGTTTATCGTTGATGATACCGAAGAGGCACGTGTCAATGCTTCAAAGCCATTAGAGGTGATTGAAGGCCCACTCATGGATGGGATGAACGTCGTCGGAGACTTGTTTGGTGAAGGTAAAATGTTCCTTCCTCAGGTCGTAAAATCTGCCCGAGTGATGAAGCAAGCGGTAGCGCATCTCGAGCCCTACATCAATGCAGAAAAGCAGGTGGGACAAACAAACGGTAAGATTTTGCTAGCGACGGTCAAAGGTGATGTACATGATATCGGGAAAAATATCGTTGGCGTTGTATTGCAGTGCAATAACTACGAAATTATCGATCTTGGTGTCATGGTTCCTTGCGAAAAGATCTTAAAAGTAGCGCAAGAAGAGAACGTCGATATTATTGGTTTGTCAGGGTTGATCACGCCTTCATTAGACGAAATGGTGCATGTTGCAAAAGAGATGGAGCGTCTCGACTTTAACTTACCTCTTCTCATCGGTGGTGCAACAACGTCAAAAGCCCATACAGCAGTTAAGATTGAGCAAAATTACAAGCATCCAGTGGTTTACGTGAACAACGCCTCACGTGCAGTGGGCGTATGTACTTCTCTATTGTCAGATGAACGTCGCCCTGAATTTGTTGAAAAACTTGAAGCTGATTACGAACGAGTACGTGCTCAACATAATCGAAAGAAACCGAGAACCAAACCAGTGACATTAGAAGCGGCTCGAGCGAATAAAGTTGCGATCGATTGGGAAGCTTACACCCCTCCAGTGCCTGTTAAGCCTGGTATTCATATCTTCGATGATTTTGATGTGGCTATATTACGTCAATACATCGATTGGACACCATTCTTTATGACTTGGTCACTTGTGGGTAAGTATCCAACAATTTTCCAACATGAAGAAGTCGGTGAAGAAGCAAAACGTTTATTCGAAGATGCCAACGAGTTACTTGACCGAGTTGAGCGAGAAGGCCTGTTAAAAGCGCGTGGAATGTGTGGCTTATTCCCTGCTGCGAGCATGGGGGACGACATTGAAGTTTATGCTGATGAAACTCGTACCGACGTTGTGAAAGTACTGCGTAACTTGCGTCAACAGACTGAGAAACCAAAAGGGTTCAACTATTGTTTGTCTGACTACATCGCACCTAAAGAGTCGGGTAAACATGATTGGATAGGGGCATTTGCTGTCACTGGTGGTATTGGTGAGCGAGAGCTTGCTGATGAATACAAAGCACAGGGAGATGATTACAACGCAATTATGATTCAAGCGGTGGCGGATCGCCTAGCCGAAGCGTTTGCTGAGTATTTGCATGAGCGTGTCCGTAAAGAAATTTGGGGTTATGCTGCGGATGAAGATTTATCTAACAATGATCTCATTCGTGAAAAATACCAAGGTATTCGCCCTGCGCCGGGTTATCCAGCATGCCCTGAGCATACTGAAAAAGGACCGCTTTGGGAGCTACTTAATGTGGAAGAGAATATTGGCATGACTCTAACCTCCAGCTATGCAATGTATCCGGGCGCGTCAGTCTCTGGTTGGTATTTCTCTCATCCTGACTCACGTTACTTTGCGATCGCACAGATCCAAGAAGATCAGCTAGAGAGCTACGCTGATCGTAAGGGGTGGGATAGGATCGAGGCTGAAAAATGGTTAGGGCCAAACATTAACGGTTAAATTGATGTTTACCTCGTTCAAACGTAACAACTATTGACACAACAAAGGGCTGCAGATACGCAGCCCTTTGTTTTATTGAGTTGAACTTACTTCTCAAACAACTCGGTGTGAAGTTTTTGTATGGCTTGTTTCGATACCGACTCATGGAGCAAGAAGCATAAGTTGTGAGGGCTAGCACCATAACAAATCATGCGTAGGTTAAAGTCTTCTAGCGTGCCAAAAACCTGTTTCGCGTAGCCTTTACTCTCACTCATGTTGTTACCAATGAGAGCAACGAGGCATAGGTCATGTTCAACTTCTACCTTACATAACCCTTCTAACTCTTCTCGTACAGCTTGCGGCAGCTGCGGCGCGCCGCCGGATGTATCGGTTTTATCAAGTGTTAACGATACACTGATTTCAGATGTCGTGATTAAATCGACCGAGATCTTATGCTTTGCAAGGATCTCAAAAACCTTCGCTAAGAAGCCGTATGCGTGGAACATGTTGGCGCTGCGTAGCGTTACCATGGTTTGGTTACAACGCAAAGCTAGCGCACGGAACAACGGTGAGCTTTCGACTTGGTGGCGAATCCAAGTTCCCCCTTTTTCTGGCTCTTTCGATGACCCTACAAATACCGGAATGTCGTGGCGCAATGCGGGTACTAGCGTAGAAGGGTGAAGGATTTTAGCGCCAAAGTTAGCCATTTCTGAAGCTTCACTAAAGCTGATCTCGGGAATTGGTGAGGCTTTTGGCGCAATTCGCGGGTCTGTTGTGTAGATGCCCGGAACATCAGTCCAGATTTCTAACCCTGCCGCTTTGACGCTCTCAGCAATTAAGGCGGCGCTGTAATCGCTGCCTCCTCGACCTAGTGTTGTTGTATTACCGGCTTCGTCAGATCCTATGAAGCCTTGAGTAACAACAACGGATTGTTGGCAAAGTGGTATGAGTTTATCTTGCGCAAGCGTCGAAATTGCTTCAATGTTTGGCTCCGCGCGACCAAAGTTGTCATCAGTACGCAGCACATCGCGGATATCAAAGCGCACAGCTTGAATGCCTCGCTCACACATTAACTGAGTTAGAATATGCGTCGACATGAGTTCGCCACATGCGACCAAATGATCGGTTAACTTCGCACTAGCTTGGATAGATGCAGCCTCGGCCAGGCTGGTTACGGTATCTAATATGCCATACACCTCGGCAGCAGTTTTCGTGCTGTCTTCGAGCTGAGTTAAAATGGCGTCATGAATGTTGGCCAGATTTTGCAGCAGCTCAGTACGGTGCGTTTGATCCTGAACCCCGTTGGCGAGTTCTACCAATAGGTTGGTGACGCCAGAGCAAGCGCTGCTCACGACCAAGCGAGTATTTGGATTGTTTTCGATAATGGTGGCACAACGACTCATTGCCTCAAAGTTGGCAACACTGGTTCCACCGAATTTAGCTACGTTAAATGCGCTCACTGCGTTCTCCCACGACTTCCTAAAAAATTGTACATCCAATGTTTAGTGAGAAAAGGAACAGAGCAAAAAGAGAGGTATTTAGAATGCTATTTGAAAAATTTACCCTCAGAAGCCCTTCATCAGACTGCGCTGATGACAGTTGATGGGATTCAGCCCAATTCAACCGACAAGTCAAACCCTGCAACTTTGACTTACCTCGGCACTACTCCCCCTCAATGATTGGTGTTGGAATTGCGGTTCCACAAATCATCTACCTGGGTAGCGCTCCTCTTCTACATAAAGCTCAAACATTGAACGGTTTTGAGGCCTTAATGTCAATCAATATTTCAACCTTTATGGTGTTTTTTATTAACGATTTTGTGACACTGGTTTGACCTCCATACTTACGGCTAATTGCTGATAGAGGAAAAATCTATTAGGGTGAAGAACCCTACACCTGAGCCATGTTATTGAATAGAACTTTTAGAATGCTCAGGATAAAAGATAATCAAGGAGCTGACATGTCGATCCAAAGCTTTATTCCACCTCACCGTATTTTAATGGGACCTGGTCCTTCTGATATTTATCCTCAAGTGTTACAAGCGCTAAGCCGTCCTACCGTAGGTCACCTTGATCCTCTGTTTATCGGTATGATGGATGAGCTCAAGCAGCTATTGAAGTATGCCTTTCAAACTGACAATGAGTTCACTATTGCGGTTTCAGCGCCAGGTAGTGCAGGGATGGAAACCTGCTTTGTAAACTTGATCGAGAAAGGCGACAAAGTGATCGTCTGCCGTAACGGTGTATTTGGTGAACGCATGCGCGAAAATGTCGTCCGTGCTGGTGGTGAAGTTGTTATCGTCGATGATGAATGGGGGACGCCTGTTTCCATTGATAAAGTCGAGCAAGCACTCGAACAGCACCCAGATACAAAAATTCTTGCTTTTGTGCATGCGGAAACCTCAACTGGTGCAGTCAGTGATGCTCAAGCATTGGGTAAGCTGGCGAAACAGCATAATGCATTATCTATTGTTGATGCGGTGACATCGCTTGGTGGTGTGCCGTTAAAAGTGGATGAATGGCAACTGGATGCGGTTTACTCTGGTAGTCAAAAATGTTTGTCATGTGTACCTGGGCTCTCACCCGTGACGTTTTCTCCTGCCGCGATTGAAAAGATTCAAGCAAGAACAACACCAGTACAGAGTTGGTTCCTCGATCAGAGTTTAGTTTTGGGGTATTGGAGTGGAGAAGGCAAGCGTAGTTACCATCATACGGCGCCAGTTAATAGCTTGTATGCGCTTCATGAAGCTTTATTGATACTGAAAAATGAAGGATTAGAAAACGCTTGGGCTCGTCATCAACTGATGCATGAAAAACTCAAAAATGGCCTACAAAAGCTAGGTTTTGAATTTGTTGTGGACGAAGCCCATCGTTTGCCGCAATTAAATGCGATTTACGTGCCTGAAGGAATTGATGAAGCAAAAGTTCGTGCTCACTTACTAGAAACCTATAACCTAGAAATTGGTGCAGGCCTCGGGGCATTAGCTGGTAAAGCGTGGCGTATTGGCTTAATGGGTTACGGCGCTCGATCTGAAAACGTTGCGCTGTGTTTAAAAGCGTTAGAAGAGTCACTCACTGAATAAAATCATACAGCAATGAGATAAAGAAAAGCGAAGGTCATCCCTTCGCTTTTTTGTATTTATTACTCAGCTCCTGAAGTGGGGGCTGGTGAGGCAGAGATTGCTTGAGAAGGTGGTTGGTAATTGACGTCACTGAAATCAATCTTCGGGAACAAAAACTGCGCTTCAGCTCTAATTTGCTCCGCTTTACTTGAGTCATCTAAGCCTTGGTAGGCCAAAATCAAATTATTATAAAATGCAGGGCGAGGCTTATCTTTGATGATTTTTAGCGACCAATCGATATAAGGCTGAATCAAGGTTGCGTCTTGTTGGTACAGCCCTATGTTTAAAAACGTGCTATAGACATCCCAATCAAACCTGTCTTTCCAAACTACAGGGTTACTGACTTGATTCAGAATATCAGGGTTAGTTGGCCTAGTGGTCTCAAACTTCGTCAATACATAGTTTGTATGCAATGCGCTTACCATGTAAAACGTAAATGCAACGGGAAGTACCAAACTAAAGACTCGCAGCAAGCTTTTGGTCACATTACTAAAGCCGACTTGTCGATAACGAGAGACGCGCTGATCTACCCAGTACAGCAGGATAACGAAGATCAACCAATGCACGAGAGAGTGGTAGAAAGGGTATTCCAGTTGCGAGTGCAATACGATAGGTATAAACAAGGCCAGCAACGCAAGACGAGTTCCGCGTTTGGCTTGATAGATTCGATACAGTACCAGTGCCATCGCTAAGAAGATGCCGAGTATTGGCAGCAAACCACCTTCTACTCCCCAGTAAAGTAGCTCGTTATGCGGATGATCCATGGCTGGCAAACCAGCTGGGTAATTCTCATTTAGGGCATGTTGACGAGCCGTATACAGCATGTACTCAGATTCAAACTTGCCATATCCATAGCCAGTAAAAGGCTTTTCAATCACCATGTCTAATGTTTGCGGAAAAGTATACGCTCGAGGAGACTCCATGTTTACTTTTTCTGCGGCTAACCCACTTCCATCAGGAAAGGCAAGATACATGACAACAATTGAGAGTGCGAGCCCTGTGACAAGCGACGTAACCCAGCGGATAAAGCGCCCTTTGGTTGCAAAGCGATACATGTATGGGATGACCAACAACACGGCGATGATCGATGCTAACCAACCAGTGCGTGAAGCCAACGCCACAATCAATGGTAAGGTTAAAACTGGCACGGCATAGAGAAGGTAAACATCGCTTAACTTACGGTCGTATTTGTAGGGCTGACGTGCAAGTAAATAGCTAGCAATCACCAACCCTGTCGCAAGAAAGCTGGCCATTACATTGGGCTGTTGGAAAATACCATAAGGACGATTGGCCACCGTGTCGTAACCAAACGGATTGCCTGGTTTGAGATACAGATATTGTGTCAGACCAAAAATGGCTTCGATAACAACCGCAAGGACAATGAACCATAATAGGCGTTGGCGATGTTTATTACTGAAATGAAATTGTTGTAAGACAATAAAGAACAGGACACCACACCACAGGCCAATGAGCTTATTGGCTGCCAAACTGCTATTCGCATTTGGGTACAGAATGGGCACTGTCATGATAAGAGCACTAATGAACAAGCCGATGGTTAATTTTGAGTAACGTAGCGCTCGATTATTCGCGAGTTGGTAGCACCCAATGCCTAATGCAAAGCTAAAAGCAATCCAAGTTGTCGCATTGAAGGAAAGTGAAAGCCCTGAACCGCCGGGGTTGGGCATGAAAAAGTGCATTGCCAACACAAATAGTGTTGCCAAGGCAATGAGAAACTTGCGATTGAGGGGAACCTGTACTTTTTCGGGAGAAAGCTTTGTTCCACTTACATGTATAGTAGCCATAGTTATTGCGTTGTTTTGAATGAAAAAAGACCAGCACTTGCTGGTCTCGGTACTTTACCTGTTTTTTCTACTTCAACATAGGCTTAAGGAAGTGAGCTGTGTGCGAACCCTCGATTTGCGACACATCTTCCGGTGTGCCTTGAGCGATTATCTCGCCTCCACCCTGTCCCCCTTCAGGTCCTAGATCGATAATCCAGTCCGCAGTCTTAATGACATCTAGGTTATGCTCGATCACCACGACAGTATTTCCGTGGTCGCGAAGTCTGTGCAATACAGTGAGCAACTGCTGGATATCATGGAAGTGCAGGCCGGTTGTTGGTTCATCCAAAATGTACAAGGTTTTTCCTGTATCACGCTTGGATAGCTCTCTCGCTAGTTTCACACGCTGAGCTTCACCACCGGAGAGTGTCGTTGCCGCTTGACCTAGGCGAATGTAAGACAAGCCAACATCCATTAGAGTCTGTAGCTTACGTGCTATAGCAGGTACGGGTTCAAAGAACGTTCGGGCGTCTTCGACCGTCATTTCTAGCACTTCATCAATGGTTTTGCCTTTGTAACGTACTTCAAGTGTTTCACGGTTGTAGCGCTTACCTTTACATACATCACATGGCACATAAACGTCTGGTAGGAAATGCATTTCAACTTTAATGACACCATCACCCTGACAGGCCTCACAACGACCACCGCGTACGTTAAAGCTAAAACGTCCAGGCTTGTAACCGCGAGAACGCGACTCCTGTGTGCCTGCAAACAGTTCACGGATTGGGGTAAAGATCCCCGTATAGGTTGCAGGGTTAGAGCGAGGTGTACGGCCAATTGGGCTTTGATCGATATCGATGACTTTATCGAAGTGCTCTAGACCTTTAATCGATTTATAAGGTGAAGGCTGAGCTGTTGTCGCTCCGTTAAGTTGGGTATGCGCAATTTTAAAGAAAGTATCATTAATCAGCGTTGATTTACCTGAGCCAGATACCCCTGTAATACAGCTGAATAACCCAACAGGAATTGAAAGATTAACGTTTTTAAGGTTATTACCTGTTGCGCCTAAGAGCTCAACCGTTTTTTTCGGATCTCGCGGCGTGCGATCTTTCGGTACTGCGATTTCTTTAACGCCACTTAAGTACTGACCTGTCAGAGAATTCGGGTTCGCGATTATCTCTTCCATGGTGCCTTCCGCGACAACATGACCACCATGTACGCCAGCACCAGGACCGATATCTATGACATGATCCGCACAGCGAATCGCATCTTCATCGTGCTCTACCACAAGTACGGTGTTACCTAAATCACGCAAATGAGTGAGCGTTTTTAATAAGCGTTCATTATCACGCTGGTGGAGACCAATCGATGGCTCATCCAGAACGTACATCACCCCTACTAAACCAGCACCAATTTGGCTCGCTAAACGAATACGTTGAGCTTCACCGCCTGATAAAGTTTCAGCACTGCGTGATAAGTTTAGGTAGTTCAAACCGACGTTAACTAAGAATTGCAGGCGGTCGTTGATTTCCTTCATCACTTTTTCAGCGATTTGGGCTCGTTGACCTTCAAGTTTCAAGGAATGGAAGAATTCCAATGCATCAGCAATGCTAAGTTCAACAATCTCAGGCAGTGTCGTATCAGCAATAAACACGTTACGTGCTTCTAGGCGTAGACGAGTACCGCCACAGCTTGAACAAGATTTAGTGGAGATGTATTTCGCAAGCTCTTCACGGATAGAGTTGGATTCTGTATCACGATAGCGACGTTCTAGGGTATTCAGAATACCTTCGAATGGATGGCGCTTAACGCGAATATCACCACGATCGTTGATGTATTTAAACTCAATCTCAGTACGACCTGAGCCCTTTAGAATGACATCTTGCGTTTTCTTTGGCAGAGAATTAAAAGGTGCATGGAGATCAAAACCATAATGATCAGCCAATGAGGTGAGCATTTGGAAGTAGTAATAGTTCTTTTGATCCCAACCGCGAATCGCACCTTGTGCCAAGCTTAATGAATCATCTTGAATTACTCGGCTTGGATCAAAATATTGCTGCACACCCAAACCATCACAAGTCCCACACGCACCAGCAGGGTTGTTGAATGAGAAAAGTCGCGGCTCCAACTCTTGCATGCTGTAACCACATTGTGGACAAGCGAAGTTGGCGGAGAAAATAATCTCTTCACCGTCGCCATCCATTGGCGCGACAACCGCAATTCCGCCTGATAATTCGAGCGTTGTCTCGAAAGATTCGGCTAAGCGCTGTTGCAGATCGGGACGAACTTTAAAACGGTCTACCACGACTTCAATGGTGTGCTTTTTATGTAGCTCTAGCGTTGGAGGATCAGATAGATCGCATGTCTCTCCATCAATACGCGCACGAATAAAGCCCTGAGCTGCCAGGTTCTCAAGCGTTTTAACATGCTCACCTTTACGCTCTTTGACAATAGGGGCCAACAGCATCATTTTGCTGCCTTCTGGCATCTCCAAAACTTTGTCCACCATTTGACTGATGGTTTGTGCGGCAAGAGGGGCATGGTGCGTTGGACAGCGTGGTTCGCCTACACGAGCATACAACAGACGCAAGTAGTCGTAGACTTCGGTAATTGTACCGACGGTTGAACGCGGGTTATGAGAAGTAGACTTCTGTTCAATAGAAATCGCGGGTGATAACCCTTCAATATGGTCGACATCGGGTTTTTCCATCAGAGACAAAAACTGACGAGCGTAGGCAGAGAGAGATTCTACGTAGCGTCGTTGGCCTTCTGCATACAATGTATCGAAAGCGAGAGAGGATTTACCGGAGCCACTTAGTCCAGTAATGACAATCAGTTTATCGCGAGGGATTGTAAGATTAATGTCTTTGAGGTTATGGGTTCGGGCACCGCGAACTTCTATTTTATCCATCGTTTTTGCTCTATGTATAACCAAGTGGGGCAAGTATTACATAGTGTGAGAAATGTGCAAAGAAAATTACTGGATAAAAAAACAGTAAAAATAAAAGCCCAACATAATGCCGGGCTTTAGAAACAGTAATTTCGTACTACGACGATGCTTTATACCGCTTTTTGTGTTGCGTGTTTACCTAACTCAGAGGCTTTTTCATCTTTTAGATAAAGGTTTTCAAAACAGTAGTTGGTTGCTTCGATGTAACCTTCAACACTACCACAGTCAAAGCGTTTGCCTTTGAATTTATAAGCCAAGACACAGCCCGCTTTTGCTTGTTTAAGTAGCGCGTCAGTGATTTGAATTTCACCACCTTTACCTGGCTCTGTGTTTTCAATCAGTTCAAAAATATCGGGAGTCAGGATGTAACGACCAATGATCGCAAGGTTACTTGGTGCCGTGCCTTTCTCAGGTTTTTCTACCATGTCGTCTACGCGGTAGATGTCATCTTTGATCATTTCACCAGAGATAACGCCGTATTTGTGAGTCTCATCTTCTGGGACTTCTTGTACGGCAACGATAGAACAACGGAACTGTTTAAATAGCGCCACCATTTGAGCTAGCACGCCTTCTTCTTCGTTGACACAAAGGTCATCAGCAAGAACGACGGCAAATGGTTCGTCACCCACCAGTTCACGCCCGGTCAGAATCGCGTGGCCTAAGCCTTTCATCTCGCGTTGACGGATGTAAGTGAAGTTTGCAGATTCAATGATTTCACGGATATCTACCAATAGCTCTTCTTTATTGGTACCGCTAATCTGGTGTTCTAGTTCGTAGTTCTTATCAAAGTGGTCCATGATAGAGTGTTTGCCACGACCTGTCACAATACACATGCCGTTCATACCAGCTTGAATTGCTTCTTCAACGCCGTATTCAATAAGCGGTTTATTCACGACTGGCATCATCTCTTTTGGCATAGATTTCGTTGCCGGTAAGAAGCGAGTGCCATAGCCTGCAGCAGGGAACAGACATTTTTTAATCATTGGGGGAATATCCTATCTCGTTATTATCAAGAATCTGCGCATAACTTTAACACGAGAGCCGTCAATGAATCATGAATAAAGTAGGAAAAAGTGTGAGACTTAGTGCGGAAAAAAGATGAGCGACTCGTCATTTTAGTCATAATAGTCGCGGCATCGCATCATGACATTAAGTTTTGATCTGCCCAAGCAATTGCCTGAACGCGATTCTTCACTGATAGCTTTTTGAATATCTGATACAAGTGCGATTTGATGGTGAATTCACTGACAAATAATTCCTCGGCCATTTGGCTGTTTGAGGCGCCAGCTTGCAAGCAACGCAGTACTTGCAGCTCGCGAATGGTTAGGTCTACCGTGGCTGGGGCAGTATGAGTGTTAATGACGTTACGGTAATAGTGTAAAAGTTGACTGGTTACATTACGCGGCAGCCAGTTTTGACCGTTAACAATGCCTTTTAATCCTTCTCCAATTTGCTCTAGCGTATCTTCGGAATAGAACAGCCCCTTTAATTGACCAAATGAAAGCAGCTCATCCGTGGTCAGCCTTTTAGGGACATTGAACACAACGGTTTCAAAGTTCTTCCATACCAGCGGTAAGTTTTTGATCGATTGAACGAGTGATTTATGTTCACTGAAGTCGATCAGTAGGATTTTATTACGATGCTGTGGCTTAGCTTCCATGAGTGCTTCGGTTGAAATCACCGGGATGCTCATATCAATGTACTTTTCGAGTGCTGCCACCTTTTTTTGCGCATTATCTTCCATACTGATCAGAAATAGCTTTCTTGCGTAAGCCGACTTTCTCACGTGTTCAAATCTCCCAGTGTTCAATAAAGGCCATAAGTTGGCATTAAAGAGAGGTTATAACCATAGCTTTACTGAATAAATGCGTTCGAATTCAAAGCTTCACGAAACGATGTCTGCAAAGCGAATCAAAAATGCTACATGCGTAAGTTGAAATGCGATTTGGGTTCTAGTAGGTGACTCATTAGATCACAATGGTATTAGACTTTAATCAAAACATTAAAGCGTGCTATTCTAATGCGCTAAAATTTTATATATCCAGAGTGAAACGGAGCACATCATGGCCAGCCGTGGAATTAACAAAGTTATTTTGGTGGGGAATCTAGGTAACGACCCTGAAATTCGTTACATGCCGAACGGCGGTGCAGTAGCAAACATTACTATTGCGACTTCTGATTCATGGCGTGATAAAGCGACTGGCGAACAGCGCGAAAAAACGGAATGGCACCGTGTTGTGTTGTTCGGCAAACTTGCGGAAGTAGCAGGTGAGTACTTGCGTAAAGGTTCTCAAGTATACATTGAAGGCCAACTGCAAACTCGTAAATGGCAAGACCAAAGCGGTCAAGATCGCTACTCAACTGAAGTCGTTGTTCAAGGCTTCAACGGCGTGATGCAAATGCTTGGCGGTCGTGGTCAAGGTGGCGGCGCACCAATGGGCGGTCAACAGCAGCAACAAGGTGGATGGGGTCAGCCTCAACAACCAGCTCAGCAGCAGTACAATGCGCCTCAGCAACAGCAACAACAGCAGGCTCCGCAGCAACCACAGCAGCAGTACAATGAGCCACCAATGGATTTTGACGACGATATCCCGTTCTAAATTCTGCTTATGCTTGAATCGAAAAGGCCGCGAATATCGCGGTCTTTTTTATTGTCGCTATCTAATGATCTCAAAGGCTTATCTCAGCAAGGTTAGGCGTAACAATAAAACTTATCAATGAGTGTGATGTTCTTTATGCTCCAGCCTCTCACTATCAGACGAATCCGATTGTTTGATGAACTCTTATCAAGTATAAATATTTCAATAAGGTATATGATGAATAAAAAAGGAATTTGGTATTCATGAGGTATACCCCAACTCTTAAGTTAAGCACACGGCTGGTGGCTTTTGTCACCATGATCGTCATCTGCGCCATGTTTATCTTGTTTGTCGGTGGCACCCTCTCTTTTAAACGTCTTGGGCAGGAATATCTCACCCATTATTTAGAAGGGATCGTAGAGGTGGTCGACAAGGAGATGGAAGATCCTGACGCTGCTTATTCTATGCAGCGCTGGATGCCGAAAATGCTGCAGGCTTCCAATATTGTCGAAATGACATTGTCGACCAACAATGCGGTTGTTTATCGCTTCAAAGATACTTCTCATCAAATGGAAGCGTCAGTCTTGTTTGAGACAGAATACCAACTGACTCACAATCAAGATTACACGATTCATTTTAAAGCGATCCCGCCTTACTTAGGTTACAGCTACTCAATGCAGGCGCTTTGGTCGATCACGCTTGCCGTTATCCTGATCATCTTCTGTTTAATGCGCGGTGTTGCGTGGCTTAAGGAGCAATTAGAAGGCTCTGAAATGCTCGAAGAGCGAGGCAGGATGATCCTTGCTGGTCGGGTAGAGCAGTATGCAAAAGGTGACAAAAAAGAATGGCCTTATACTGCCAGTGAAGCGCTCGATGTATTAATTGAAGAGTTACAAGATGCGCGTCAAGAGCGAAGCCGATTTGATACCTTTATTCGAACTCAAACCTTCCTTGATAAGTTAACAGGTACCGCCAATCGAGTGCTGTTTGATAGCAAACTGGAATCGGCGTTGCTAGAAAGTGGGGCTCGCGGTGCCGTGTTGCTGGTGCGCATTCAAGATTGGAAGTTGGTTGAAGAAGAGCAAGATAAGCAAATAACGGATGAGTTTATTGTTGAAGTTGGGAGTTTATTATCCAACTTAGTTCAGCGATACCCTGATGTTGTGTTTTCTCGTTATTACGATGCTGATTTTGCGTTATTTCTGCCGCATCAAAGTGCCAAAGATGTGGCTAATTTGGCATCACAATGCATTCGCCAGTTAGAAAAATTAATTCCGCCAGAGCCACTCGACCCAGACAACTGGTGCCATATAGGCATCACTACTTATAAAGAGGGTGAGCGACACAGCCAAATCATCGATGAAGCAGAGACAGCTTTGCGTAGTGCGCAACTACAAAATAACAATAATTGGAGTCGCTTCAAAAAATGGAACCACGATGAAGAAGCTCGCGGAAGTGTGAGGTGGAGAACGTTATTTGACACAGCACTTACACCAGAAAATGTGATACTCTACGCACAATCTGTGCACCCAATAAGTGATGCGACGCATAAAAAATCATTATATGAAGAGTTAACATGTCGGATTCGCGATCCTGAGAATGGCATTGTTAAAGCGTCTCGGTTTATTTCTGCGATCAGACAGGTTGGTTATGAAGCGCAAATGGATAAGTCAGTTATTAATAAATTCTTAAGAGAATTTAAGGATAATTTTGATAACTCGAGAGAGTATGCGCTCAATTTGAATGTAACGCCTTTTTCTAACCGAGAGTACTTTAAATGGTTTCGTGATGAACTCTTACAGTTGTCACGTGAACAGAGAAAGTGTCTCAGTTTTGAGTTTGTTGAAGCACAATTTGTAAGACACTTAGACTTTATGCGACCAGTCGCTAAAATGCTGGCCGGTTTAGGGTGCCACTTAATGGTTGGGCAGGCTGGACGAACCATCGTCAGCACTCACTATTTAAAAGAAGTGGATATTCGTTACCTTAAACTTCATCGCAGTTTAGTAGCAAAAATCGACCAGCGACATGAGAACCAGCTATTTGTCCGCAGCATGCTAGGTGCCGCGGCAAACAGTAAAACTAAAATCATAGCAGTGGGAATTGAGAATCAAAACGAGCTCAACACGTTAATTGAGCTCGGGGTTTATGGTGGGCAAGGGCGCTACTTTTCTGCAGAGCAGCAGTTTCTTCCTCGTCCACAAGCATTGCCAAGTTCTCAATCAGAATCCCAAGTGAAATTGGGAAGACGAAATCGCTGGCGTAAAAAATAAAAATAATAATCATGGATTTCAAAGCACTACTCGACAAGCTCAAACGATCATCTGGTGGTGGTCGTTCCTGCTTTTTGGTTATTCAGCCAGACGCCGTTTATTTATCATCTTCAATAAAAAGTGGCCGCCCATACCAATTTGATATTTCTGAATCCAATTGGGAGAAAGCCGTAGAGCAAGCATTGAGCGTTGCTGCGAGTGCGTATGATTCTCTGACGGTTGTCCTTTCTCATAACTATTATCAGATGTATCAAATTGACAAACCTGTCATGCCGCGCCAAGAATGGCCTGCAGCATTACCGTTTTTGTTGAAAGAACTGATCTCTGAGCGTGCCGTTGACATCATTGCAGATGCGGTAGAGTTACCCAATTCAACCAAAGTGCAAGCTTACGTCTTATCACGAAAAATGTTGGATAAGATCGTGTTACTGGCCAGTCGCGCCCAGTTGCCATTAGAAGCTATTCTTCCTGAAGACGACATTTGGGGAGAGACCGCAGGTGAACTAGGTAACTTCCTATTATTACAACGCAGTGTGCGTGGTCACTTCCGTATTAGCGCTTTTGTCGAAAATACTATCGCGTTCCATCGTTCGATTCGCAGTGTGACGCCACCGTTAACGGGTGTTCCGTCTAGCGAGTTACAGATGGATAGCCTCTCGTTAGAACTGCAACGTTCGATTGATTATCTTTCTTCTCAGTTGCGCCATGTGCAGCTGCATCAATTGAAAGTGTGTTGTGATGAGGAGGATGAGAGTGAGCTTGTTCAGTCTCTGAACTACCGTTTAAGCACTAAAGTTTCTCCGTTATTACCACCAGAACATGAGTTATCAGGACACGTTTTAACAGATGCTGCTGCGGCTTCTAATACTCGACGCGTTAACTTATACCCTGATTACTTAAAGCCGAAAAAAGAGCTCCTGACACTAAGAAATATCGCGTTATCTTGGGGTGTCGCGGCTGCGGCCATTCTACTCTCTTACGGCTATGTGACTTGGCAGAGCAGTGGTTTAGAAGATGAAATTGCTATTGTAAAAAGCAAAGGCGATATCATGAAGTCAGAGCTTGAACGCTATCAAGTCAAGCTACGTAAGCATCAACCCGACAATAATAAGCTGGCAGCTAAAGCCCGCTTAGAGCGTGAAGTCAAGGCGAAGCGAGACTCGCTTAAAGCCGTCGGGAAATACGATGACTCGCAGCGCACGGGTTACTCTGGCGTGATGCAATCATTAGCTAAGCTAGGAAACCAAGAAATTTCTTTGTCCGAAATTCGAATCAATAACCATACCTTAGATCTGAAGGGACTGGCGAAAAAGCCGAGCTCAGTACCAAGTTGGGTTAACCAATTTAAAACTGAGATTAGCTTGGTTGGCCGGACATTTGACGACGTCAAAATTGGCCGAAATGATAAGGATATTGTGACGTTTGAGCTAAAAACGCGCGAGGATAAAGAGAAATGAACGAATTCTGGCTCTCATTAGAAGAGCGCTTTGGCGAAATGAGCGCGCGTGAAAAATTGCTTATCGCGCTGTGTGGTTTAGTTGTCGTGATCATGTTGCTTTTTACGCTGGTACTGGAACCAAAGCTTAACGAGATCATCAGTAATGAGAGGCAACTAAGCAATTTAAAGCAAGCCAATCAAAAGATTGAAATCGACACGCTACGTATTCAAGCGCAGCTGAAGAAAGATCCAAACGCTGAGATTGATCGCTCGATATCTAACCTGCTAACAGAAAGTCAGCACCTTTCGATGCAGCTAGCGGAGATCATCGAACACCTTATTACACCTTCGCAAATGGCTGAGCTGCTGGAAAATGTATTAGAGCAGCAAAGTGGCATTCACCTTTTGTCTTTGCAAACTTTGCCATCTGAGCCAATTACGGAAGATAAAGAAGCATCGCAATACTCTGGTTACTACGTACACCCTGTACGTATGGAGCTGACTGGCGACTACTTTTCTATTGCCAATTACCTAAATAAGTTGGAGAGCCTTCCTGCCAGTTATTATTGGCGCAGCTTTAGTTACAAAGTCGAAGAGTACCCGAAAGCGAAGCTTGTGCTGGAAGTCTACACACTAGGATCTCGAGAGGAGTTTATTGGTGGTTAAAAAACTCATCATCTCATTGCTTGTCATGGCAGCGGCAGGAACCGCTTGGGCGAACCAAGATCCAACGGCACCACTTGGCTGGGAAAAGCCTGCGGTTGAAACGTCAGCGAAACCAAAAGCAAAACAGTACCGACTGCCTACGCTCAACAGTATTGTGTGTAAGCCAAGTACTGCTTGTGTCGCGATTATGGATAACAAGCTTGTTGAAAAAGGCGAGCTATTTAAGGGTTATCGCGTCGCGAGCATTAATAGTGAATTTGTAACTTTAAAGCGTGGTAACCGTCAGTGGGACCTAGAGCTTTTTGGTTTAAACGTAAAAAAATAATAACCAGAGCCTGATCAGATATGCGCAAATTAGTTGTAGGAATAACGATTGCTTCTTTAATGGGATGTTCAATGGGTCATCGTGACCCAGTGGAAGTCAAAGAAGCGCTCAATGAATCTATCAATCAAGCGAACAGCCGCACGTTAGAAGAAATTCCTTCTTCTGTCGAAGCGGACCTGATGCCTAACTTAGACTCGAATGTTGCTTCAGAGCAAGGCACCTCGAAGCGTTTCCGTATTCAAGCGAATGCGGTCGATGCACGAAGCTTTTTTGCCTCGCTAGTCAAAGGCACTGAGTACAGCGTGGCGATTCATCCAGCGGTACAAGGTAATATCACCGTCAACTTGTCAGATGTTACGTTGGATGAAGTCCTGAGCGTTGTACAGAACATGTATGGCTATGATGTGGTGAAGTCTGGCAAAGTTATTCAAATCTACCCTGCTGGTATGCGTACGGTAACCATTCCTGTTGATTACCTCCAGTTCAAACGCTCTGGCCGATCATTGACGAGCATTGTCACGGGCTCAGTGACCTCGGCTGGTACGTCTAATTCTGGCGGTAGCTCAGACAGTTCTGACTCATCAGACTCTGACAATGGAAGTAACAACGGCGATAGCTCGACGACTTCTACGGGCGGTACGCGCATCGAAACCATCACTGAAAGTGACTTCTGGCCGATGCTGCAGCAAGCCGTTGCGAATCTAATTGGTTCAGGCAAAGGACAAAGCGTTGTCGTAACACCACAAGCAGGAGTGATTACGGTTCGAGCGTTTCCAGATGATATTCGAGAAGTCCGTGAGTTCTTAGGTGTATCGCAGGAGCGCATGCAGCGTCAGGTCATTCTTGAAGCTAAAATTCTAGAAGTGACGTTGAATGATGGCTACCAACAAGGCATCAACTGGTCGAACTTATCGGCGTCAATTGGTAACTCGGGTAGTGTCGTCGTGAACCGCCCTGCATCGGCATTACCACCGTTGGATGCGATTGGCACGCTATTGGGCGGCCAAACCAACGTGACTATCTCTGATGGCAACTTCAATGCTGTGTTGAGTTTTATGTCTACGCAAGGTGACTTGAACGTTCTTTCGAGCCCTCGTATTACCGCAGCCAACAACCAAAAGTCGGTCATCAAAGTGGGTACCGATGAGTATTTTGTTACCGAGTTATCGAGCAATGCAGGCAACGGTGAAAACTCAAATGCCGTTCCAGAAGTGGAATTGACACCATTCTTCTCAGGTATCTCTCTCGATGTGACTCCGCAAATTGATAACAAAGGCAATGTGTTCCTGCATGTTCACCCTGCGGTTATTGAAGTCTCGGAAGAAGTGAAGAAATTGAACTTGGGCGGTGAGTTCCAAAACATCCAATTGCCATTGGCAAAAAGCTCTATTCGTGAATCTGACTCGGTTATTCGTGCTAAAGATGGCGATGTTGTGGTTATCGGCGGTTTGATGAAACAGCAAAATCGTGAGCTTGTTTCTAAAGTCCCATTCTTAGGCGATGTGCCCGCATTGGGGCATTTGTTCCGCAACGTAAATAACGTGACTGAGAAAACAGAATTGGTCATCTTGCTAAAACCGACCGTAGTTGGTGTGAACTCTTGGCAGAAAGAGCTAGAGCGCTCTCGTGATCTGCTGCAAGAGTGGTTCCCAGATGCGCAATAAGCGCGGGGAAAGGTTCCGTTTTTCAATGAGTTTGTGATTCGAGTATGTACTTGTCACATTTTGGATTTCGAGTTCAGCCTTTTTCGTTAACCCCAAACACAGAAATGTTCTTGGGGTTAGTCCCTCACTATGAGGCGATCCAAACCATTTTAGCCGCTGTGCAAATGGGAGAAGGGGTGATTAAGGTGACAGGAGAAGTCGGCACCGGAAAAACCATGGTGTGTCGTAAGTTAATTGAGCAGATTGAATCTGAAGTCGAGCTGATTTACTTACCCAATCCAGTTTTGAATGGAGAGCAGTTGCAGTTTGCTGTCGCCAGAGAGTTAGGCATCGAGAACGATGACCCGCTACGTATTGTTTCTCTCATTCAAGAACACCTGATTCAAGTGCATTCTGCGGGAAAGAAAACCGTCTTGATCGTCGATGAAGCGCAAGCTCTTTCTCCACAAGCTTTAGAAACATTGCGTCTGTTCGGTAACCTAGAAACGGAACAAGATAAACTCATTCAACTGGTGTTATTCGGACAACCTGAGTTGGATGAGCGGTTAGCCAGCCACGAGCTAAGGCAGTTTCGTCAACGTATTACGTTTAGTTGTCAGCTGCGTCCTCTTTCTATCGATGAAGGCGTGGCTTACATCAATAATCGTTTAGACAAGGCAGGCAATGGAGCGCACATTTTTTCTATTGAGCAGAAAAAAGCTATTTGGCGTTCATCCATGGGGATTCCACGTTTGATCAACCAAATTAGCCACAAGTCGTTGCTTGCGGCATTTAATGATCGTTGCACACTATTAAAAAATCATCACATTTACGCAGCTATGCACGATACGTTTGATGCCCGTAAACCTAAGTTTAAAACACCCGTATTTTGGGGATGGAGTCAACCTTGAGTGCCATCAATAAAGCATTATCAGAACTCGCTGAAAAAACATCACCGTCAGAGCTTACTCGTGCGGACATTCCCAACGTTTCACGCAGTAAACCTTGGCTTTGGCTCGTTGCCGGTTTCTCGTTAAGCCTTGCGGTGGGCGGCTGGGCGGTCTCTCGCGGTCCTATCCCTTCAGGCGAGCTTTCATCTGCTCAAACAGAAACCATGCTATTGTCGCCAGTGAATGCTTTGTCAATCACATCATCAGAGCGTACTCATTCGCCAACGAGTAAAATGACGCCCGAGACAGCCCATGTGGTTTACACGAAGCCAGTGACACAACCGGCTGCGCAACAGCTTCATATGCCAGAGGCTGATAGGTTCACGCCAAGAGCGGAGGTAAATGCGGTCTCTGAAGATGCAGTGCTACTCGCGCAAGTGGCAACGATGCCAAGCGATAAGCAATCTAATCACGTAACCCGCACGACAGCAGAAAACAGTTCAATGCGTATTGAGCAGGTTGAGTTGACGCACCGCCAGCTATCTCTTAAAGCGGTTAGCCGAGCGGAAAAAGCACTGGATGCTAACGATATGCAAACGGCGTTGTCGGCTTATGCTGAGGCGTTACGTTATGAGCCAATGAATGCAGACACGCGTCAAAAATTATCGGCGTTGTACTTTGGCAAAGGCGACAC
Source organism: Vibrio chemaguriensis (assembly GCF_012275705.1). Taxonomy (NCBI): domain Bacteria; kingdom Pseudomonadati; phylum Pseudomonadota; class Gammaproteobacteria; order Vibrionales; family Vibrionaceae; genus Vibrio; species Vibrio chemaguriensis. The sequence continues at coordinate 75,475 of NZ_SHOE01000017.1, read as the reverse complement.
GCGTAAAGCGTATGAGATTATCCAAGAAGGGATCAACCTTGACACGAACAACCAAGTACTTCGTTTAGCCTTGTCTAAGTTGTTAGTGAAAGCTAATCAACCTGAAGCGGCGCTGAGTCCGCTTGTGCATTTGCCTCCAATACCAAGTCGAGATTACTTGGCGATGCGTGCGGCATTGGCACAAAAACACAAGCAGAATGATATTGCGCTTGAGAGTTATCAACTCCTTACTCAGCGTGAGCCGGAAAATGCGCGCTGGTGGCTAGGTTTAGCGATTCAACAAGAGCGCGCGCTGACGTTTACCGCCGCGATCAACTCTTACAACCAAGCTCTGGGTAAAGTTGGCATTTCGAATCAATCGCAAGCGTTTATTCGTGACCGTTTGAGCATCTTGAAACAGCTGGAGAATGCACAATGAAAATTCAGTTGAGAAAACGCTTAGGCGATCTTCTGGTTGAAGAAGGCATCGTCTCTGAAGAACAAATTCAGCAAGCACTAAACGCACAACGTAGTACCGGGCAGAAGCTAGGCGATGCGTTAATTGATCTCGGCTTTATTACTGAGAAGCAAATGTTGGACTTCTTGTCCCAACAACTTGGTTTGCCATTGATCGATCTTGGTCGTGCCCCTGTGGATGCGGAAGCGGTACAGATTCTACCTGAGGTACACGCACGTCGCTTACGTGCGATGGTCGTTGCTCGAAATGGGGACACGTTGCGCGTTGCTATGAGTGACCCTGCAGATTTGTTCATCCAAGAGTCACTGATGAATTTGCTAGGTGAATACAACCTTGAGTTCATTGTGGCTTCAGAGCGCCAACTCATTTCAAGCTTTGACCGCTATTATCGCCGCACTAAAGAGATCGCTTCTTTCGCGGAACAATTGCATGAAGAGCATAAAGACGAGCAAAGCTTCGATTACGGTATTGATGGAACCGACAGTGAGGAAGTTACCGTTGTAAAGCTGGTTAATTCCATGTTTGAAGATGCGGTACAAGTCGGGGCATCGGATATTCATATTGAGCCAGACGATCAGATATTGCGCTTACGTCAGCGTATTGATGGTGTACTGCATGAAACCATCCTGAATGAAGTGAATATCGCATCGGCTTTGGTTCTTCGATTGAAGTTGATGGCGCACCTAGACATCTCTGAGAAGCGCTTGCCACAAGATGGCCGATTCAATATCAAAGTGCGTGGTCAATCAATCGATATTCGTATGTCGACGCTACCAACGCAATACGGGGAGTCCGTGGTAATGCGTCTGCTTAACCAGTCTGCTGGTTTGCGTCCATTAGAAGAGTCAGGTTTGCCGCCAGATTTGCTTGCTCGTTTACGTCGACAGTTGGCTCGTCCGCACGGCATGATCTTGGTGACGGGGCCGACAGGTTCAGGTAAAACCACCACGCTTTACGGCGCATTAAGTGAGCTCAACGAGCCAGGGAAAAAGATCATTACAGCAGAAGATCCGGTCGAATACCGTTTGCCTCGCATCACTCAGGTACAGGTAAACAGTAAGATCGATCTGACTTTCTCGCGTGTGCTTCGAACCTTCTTGCGTCAAGACCCAGACATCATTCTCGTCGGTGAGATGCGTGACCAAGAGACGGTAGAAATTGGTCTACGAGCTGCATTAACGGGCCACTTAGTATTGAGCACTCTTCACACCAATGATGCTGTCGACAGTGCGTTACGCATGATCGATATGGGCGCACCGGGTTACTTGGTTGCTAGTGCGGTCAGAGCTGTGGTGGCGCAGCGTCTTGTTCGCCGTGTTTGTCCAGATTGCAAAACAGAAGACCATCTAGACGAGTCACGCCAACAGTGGTTAGCTGGGCGTTTTCCAAACCAAGTGGGCACCACTTTTTATAAAGGTGCAGGCTGTCAAAACTGTAACTTGACTGGCTATCGAGGCCGAATCGGTGTGTTTGAAATGCTCGAACTGGAGCAAGAAATGATGGATAAACTGCGCGCCAATGATGCGGTTGGCTTTGCCCAAGCCGCGCGTCGCTCAGAAAACTATAAGCCGCTGCTTGCCTCGGCGATGGAACTGGCGCTGCAAGGCACCGTCAGCTTGGATGAAGTGATGACCCTAGGTGAAGGTGACGCTTCTGGTAAGACTGATCCCATTTTCATATAGGTAAGTGAATGCCAACTTTTCGTTATCAAGGTCGTACTCTAGACGGCTCATCCACTAACGGCAAAATCGAGGCAGTGAACTCAGAAGCTGCAGCGGAAGCGTTGATGAACAAAGGGGTCATCCCGCTCAATGTGCGGTTAGAGAAAGAGTCGGCAAAAAGCCAAGTGAGCTTGTCTAAGCTATTTGTGCCAGCCATTCCATTGGAAGTGATCATTCTTTTCTCTCGCCAGTTGTTTAGCTTAACTAAAGCGGGCGTACCGTTGCTGCGTTCTATGCGTGGCCTGCTGCAAAATTGTGAAAACAAACAGCTCAAAGAGGCACTGGAAGATGTCGTTTCTGAACTGAGTAATGGCCGAGGTTTGTCTTCTGCGATGCAGCAACACAGCAAAGTATTCAGCCCACTGTTCGTTTCTATGATCAATGTAGGCGAGAATACGGGTCGACTCGATCAAGCGCTATTGCAACTGGCAAATTACTACGAGCAGGAACTCGAGACTCGCAAACGCATCAAAGCGGCGATGCGTTATCCGACGTTTGTGATTATCTTTATTACCATCGCCATGTTTATATTGAATATCTTGGTGATCCCTGAGTTTGCATCGATGTTTACGCGCTTTGGTGTTGAGTTACCACTGCCGACGCGTATTTTGATCGCTACTTCTAATTTCTTTGTTAATTATTGGGTGTTGTTGATTGTGGCAATGATTGGCGCGTTTGCGGTTTTCAGAGCCTGGGTGGCGACGGCTGATGGTCGGGAAAAGTTCGATAAGTTTCGGCTTCGGCTGCCAATTGTGGGCGATATCGTTAATCGCGCGCAGCTTTCCCGTTTTGCCAGAACCTTCTCGTTGATGCTTAAGTCAGGCGTTCCACTTAACCAGTCTTTAGCTTTAGCCGGGGAAGCTCTGGGGAACCGCTTTTTAGAAAATCGAATTCTTGAGATGAAATCCGCGATTGAAGCGGGTAGCACCATCTCAGTGACTGCCATCAACAGTAAAATCTTTACCCCTTTGGTGATTCAGATGATTGCAGTAGGGGAAGAAACCGGTCGTATTGATGAGCTGCTGCTAGAAGTGTCGGATTTTTACGATAGAGAAGTTGATTACGATCTAAAAACACTAACCGCAAGAATAGAACCGCTACTTTTGGTGATTGTCGCCGGCATGGTCATGGTGCTAGCACTGGGTATCTTCCTGCCAATGTGGGGAATGCTAGACATCATCAAAGGCGGCTAATAGGTGGTTGAAAATCAAAGTCGAGCGACGCTAATCGTTTTTGGGGTAATTGCTACCATCATTACTGTTGGCTTGGCGGTCAAATTACGTCCTGTTACCGAGCAGGCGCAAGTGACCGGAGCGAAGTTGGCGAGAGTTTGGATGCAAGATAGTGTTCAGCGTTATCGTCAAGCTTGGTTAGTACAAGGCGAGCCAAAACATATGCTGATGGATGGTTTTAATCTCACCATGACTGAGGGCGGGCTAGTGTCTCCCTTTACTCAACAAGGTGTTTTAGATTGTGGTTATTGGCTAGCAGTGCATTATCCACAACGTAAAATAATGACCAATAAGTTAATAGATATCAGTGGAGCTATCAAAACTGATCGTTATGTCTGTCACTATACTTATGAAAATGGTCAGTCGATTGTAGTTATTTCAACAGCTAATCAACTGAAAATAGACGTCGAAATGTCGGCGGAGTGAATTTTTTGACACCTAATCACTATAATTGGTAATGAAAGTCGGTATAATGCAATCATTACCATAAGTAAGACGCTGTAATAGAGGGTAAACAATAATGTGTTTTTCTCATTGCAGCATGAACTGAATAATGGCGAATCGTCATTCTGCTCAAGCGGTAGATACAGTATCCACTTCACGGTCAGTTTTAGTGAACGTTGCTGCCCCAAACCGTTTTGACAATATCCAAAATGGTCGCGTGACCTAAACGAAACTTTGCAGTTGTACTGCATGCTTACATAGAGAGAGTAAACAATGAAAAGACAAGGTGGTTTCACCCTTATCGAATTGGTAGTGGTAATTGTAATCCTAGGTATTCTAGCGGTAACTGCAGCACCACGTTTCCTTAACCTGCAAGATGATGCACGTAAAGCTGCAAACCAAGGCCTTAAAGGCGCCATTGATGGTGCAGCTGGCATTACTTATGGTAAAGCTGCTGTAGAAGGTAAAGAATCTTTGACTGCAGAAGGTACGAAAGTAGAGGATATTACGATCTACCTAGGTTACCCAACGGCTGACGAAAATGGTTTGGGTAAGGCAGTACAAGGATTAGATGAAGATTGGGTTCTTATTTCAGAAACAGAGCGTACAGACGCAAAAGATAAGAAAAATGGTACTGCAGGTACAATTACTTATGCATCTGAGGATAAAGCTGCTGAGTGTGTTAAGTACTCTGAATCATACTATGATGCAGATGGTGCGCTAATTCCTGCTAAAACAGAGATATCCACTTCTTGTACTAAATAATAGTGGTTTGTTTGATTTTAAAGGGGTCATAATGGCCCCTTTCTAAGGCGTGCTTAAGTGAGAATAGTAAAGGGCTTATCCCGCATTGAACTTGTAGTCATACTAGTTTTAATAGCTATAACTGGGTATATCGTATTACCCAGTTATGTAAGTTTCGAACCAGAAACTTACGAAGCAAAATGGGAGCAAACCAAGCAAACCGCGGAGCACGTTTCTGAGACGCTAAGCAACAAAGAAACTTACGATCGAATTGAAGAAGAAATTGGTCGTTCAAAGGGGCAAAATAACTAGACATTGGTTATTTGTTTGTCTGTTCACACTTCGGATCGAAAAATTATAAACCTATCATTAATCTCATAATTTCATCGTATACTTATCTCGCTTGTTCTAAGCCTAAGGTTGGGTTATGAAAATTCGCAGCTCTGCATTAGGGTTCACGTTAATGGAGTTAATCCTAGTGATCGTCCTCCTTTCTATCCTTTCACTTTTTGCAGCCAGCCGTTTTATGGGCTCTGGCAGTTTTTCTGCATATGCATTACAAGAACGTGTGATTTCTGTGATTCGCCAAGTGCAGGTGAATCGTATGCAGTCGAATGTTGAGAAACCTGATGATAACTTTCGTTTGCAAGTTTCTAGCTCATGTGTTGGTTCAGTTGCTGCCTGCGCACTAATAGGTAGTGCACAAGATGCCCGTAGTGACGTGGTTATCGATAAGTCCGCAAAGTTTTCCGTTATCAGCGGTGCCGCAAATACAATTAATTTTAACCTTCTCGGCAATCCTGTAAGTGGTGCTGTAAACATCTTAATTGAAGATAAACATGGTCGAAGCCGCTGCCAAGTTGAAATTAATACTCAAGGCTATGTTTCTAAAGGTACATGCTCATGAAGAAATCTAGTGGCATGACGTTAATAGAAATGATCATCGCGATTGTTTTGATGGGTATTGCGATGGTGGCGTTTACTTCTTTTCTTGTCCCTCAAATTCGAGATTCCGCCATTCCTCATTATCAAACTCGTGCCGCTGCATTAGGCCAAGGTTTTATGTCTCAGATATTGGCGCGAGGCTTTGATGAAAACAGCGATTTTGATGGTGGTACTGTTCGATGTGGCGAGCCCAAAGACAGCCCTCATCCCGATAATCCTTTGAATTTATGCTCTTCGACTTTAGGTGTGGATACTGACTACGGAGAGGATGCATCAAATCCGAGTTCTTTCAACGATGTCGATGACTATATCGGGTGTTGGAGCACATCTACAACGGCTTCTCAGTGTGATGGTATCCCTAGAGGGAATATTAGTGATGTACTTGGTGCGGATAGTACTGAGCAGTACAAAAACTTTAGATTAGAAGTTAGCGTTGCCTATGATGATCTGACGGATAAAACTCCCGATGAAATAACCGAATTCAAAAAAGTAACATTACGGATTTTTGCGGGGAACACGCAGCCCCTTACTTTAACAGCTATTAAGGGGAACTACTGATGAAAGATCGTGGTTTCACCTTAATGGAAATGATAGTTACGATTGTGGTCGGCAGCTTCATCATGTTAGGGATAGCTGGCTATGTCCAGTTAGGAATGAAAGGATACGCTGATACTATCGATCGCCAACGAATACAAACGCAGGCTCAGTTTGTTTTAGAAAAGATGACGCGTGAAATCCGCCATGCTGTACCTAATAGTTTTCATGTTCCAAAGGATGCTTCCCATTGCTTAGAGTTTGTTCCGATTGAGTATTCTGGTTTTTACACGTTTAAGAATAATGACTTAGAGTTTTTGCTAGGTAATGACTCAACGCTTAATCCTATTCCTGCGAATCGCAGGATGGTGATAAATCCGAGCCGATATGAAGATTTACAATCAACTTCTTCGCGAAATATAGCCATTGGTGGTTTAGCTAAAACAGGTAAGGTTTTTGTTGTTAGTGGGGGGGCAAGTACGATTACGGGGTCCTCTGTTTCTAGCCGTCTTTATATTTATCAAGAGAAGTCAGAGGTTCGCTACTGTTTTGATAATAAAGAAGTTAGGCGGAATGATATTACGGTTGCAGATAGTGTCGACACGTCCGTAAGTGGTATGCGTTATCTAGAGCCTACTCTGCAACGAGGTGGTTTAGTTCATATCAATCTAGAGTTTGAGCAGGATGGTGAACGTAGTGTGTATCAACAAGATGTGCAGGTGCTCAATGTCCCATAGAAGAAACTCCAGCGGAAATGTACTAATCATCGTGTTGTTCGTCATTATTGTAATGGGATATTTGGCTTCCTCTTTAATGAAAGTGACATGGTCGAATCAAAGCGGATTAACAAGAGAGTTTTTGGGAACAAAAGCTTGGTTTATCGCCCAATCTGCCAATGAGTGGGCGCTTACTCAGCTTTATCCATTACACGGAACCAGCGCTGCGCTTACAACGCTTTGTTCAGATGACGTCGATGGTGAGACGCCTGACGTAGCCCAGGGAACAGGGTGTGAGTTAAAAGCGATGACATGTTCAGAAATAGGTACCTTTAATAAAGGTGCCTCAGATGCAGAATCTCTGTTTAAGGTGCAAGCCACGGCAACTTGTGGCTCCGGGGTGACAAAAGTTCAGCGCCAGCAAGAGATTTGGGTTCGGGAGTATCAACAATAATGAAAAAGATAATTATCTTGTTAGCGTTTTCGCTAATGTTGCCAAATATTACGTTTGCTTCGCAGTGCAGTGTGAAAGGGCAAAATGATTTTACAATCACATTTAATGTGAATGGTAGTGATAACTTTCAAGCTCTCAAATTAAAGCAAGGGAATCACGGCTATTTTGCATGGTATACAAAAGAGTTTCAGGAAGACACTCGAAAATGGGAGTACTTGTTTAATGATCAAGTCAAAAATGGTGAAAATTACGAGCTAAAGATCACCCACTCAGCCGATTCGGATAAATTGGATTACTTTCTTAGGGTGCAAGGTGCGAAGCATTATCAGTTAATTGAGACTATCCAAAAAGATCTCAAACCAGGAGATTATAGAACTCTGGTAAAGGGGCGAGGTATCTCTAATATCGAGTGTTCTGATAAAGTTGATCCAGTTCAACCCGAGTTACCTGATGAGGTGTGTCAATATTTCCCGGAGCCAATACAAGGATGGAAAGGTTCTGAAAGTACGCTAAATGTCACAAATGACAGTGCTCAAGCGATAGGCTGGTCCGATAATTACTTAAATACACCGAGCAATATCTACCGTTATCAAGAAAACTGGAATAATGGGAAAAGTTGGGACAATGTCCGTGTTGGCTTTGACAAGGGAGTGAATCCTTGGCCTTTATATTGGAACCCTGAGACACAGGTTTGTGATGGTTTTGGTTGTTTTCCAAAGGATGGTCTTTCAGGTTCAGGTGAAAATGAGGGTAATGATGGCCTAACGGATACACGTAAAGCTCAAGCACCGATAAGTTTCCCAGAAAGTTATGGGAGCTTTGATTTATATGTTAGCTCTCAACGCTATGGTAGCGGGGTGAGTGCTCAGCCAAAAATTAAAAAGATATGTGATGATAATCCAAATATTTGTAGCTTTGAGTTTTACGCACATAACAAAGCTAAAATTAAGGTGCTAAGTAGTTTAAAGTCGTTAACTATAAATCAAGATGGTGGAACCAAGTTTAGTGAATTAACGGTTCAGGTTGCTGACAAGATTCAAATAGAAAAACTTGATATAACAAAAGGGTTACACGTTGTTTTCGAAACGTTGGATAACTCAATTTTAACGGTAGATTCCTGGAGTGAGCATACTGGAGATACTAAGTTTTTATTTGGTCAAAACTCAAGAATTAATATTGCATCTTCATTTGTGATGAGTAATCAAATGGACATCAGCAATAAAAATAGAGTTCTTTTATATGGTCCCGATGCGAATGTAAGTTTTCATACGAAAACGAATGAGTTTTATGGTTTTATATTAGCGAAAACGGTTAGCTTTAATAACCCTATTACTGTTTATGGAGCTGTCACCTCTCAAAACCTCACTATGAAAAATAGAGTTGTTGTTGATAAACCTGACTATTCATGTGCGCCACCTCCACCCGTTGTTCAGTGTAAAGATCTGCCGTTAGAAGAGTTTAAAACATCAGAGATTAAAAATTGGTCTGTAATGGGTTATGGCGCAAGTACAAAACCAAGCGTGGATCGTTATAAAGGACGATTTGTATTGAATGCCAACAAGACCAAACAGGCGACTGCATCGGCGTATAACTACACATTCCCATCGGATGAAAACTATCTGGAAATCGAGTTTGATCACTATGCTTATGGTGGTGGATATAATGGTGGTGATGGTATGGCATTAGTTATTTCTGATGCGAACGTACCTCCGAAGACTGGTGCTTTTGGTGGACCACTCGGTTACGGCATGAAATTATACAAAAACCATTATAATGAAGTAGATCACGATGTTGAGGGGTTTGCTGGTGGTTGGCTTGCCATTGGCATCGATGAATACGGCAACTTTAATCGTGAAGGTGGGGAAAGTCTTTGGAATCGATCTCTACCAAATAGTGTAGCAGTTAGAGGTGCTGGAGCTCAAGATGAGAGCGGCCGATGGTTAAAAGGTTATTCGTGGATTGATGCTAAGCAATTTAATTCTGCGATAGACGGACGACAATTTACCCCCCATCGATATAAAATCGTTCTTGACGCGCGAAAATCAGGCAGAATTAACTTGTCTGTCTCAAGAAGAGTAGGAACAAGTAAAAGCTGGGAGACAGTTATTCCGAAGTTTGATGTATTAAAGAAAGGTAACTTTAATTACACGCCAGAGAATTTTAGGATTTCGGTGACGGCATCTACAGGGGCATCGAAAAACACCCATGAAATGGATAACTTCCAAGTTTGTGCGGATAAGTATCAAAAAATAACACAAGGTATTCATCACTTCGAGTTTGATTACACGGGGACGGGAAGTATCTGTCAGGCCTCAAAGATTGAACTAAAAGCTTGTATGGATGAAGCATGTAAAGATACTTACCCAAGTTCAATTATTGCTAATAACCCTGATGCGGATGTTAAACCGGTTACTGTGACATTATCTCCACCATCATCATCCACACATACCTGGAGAGATGGAGATGTTGTGACATTTTCTGATACGAAAGAGCTCTACTTGCAAGCGCATAAATCTGGTCACGTGAAGTTAGGTATAGCAAAAAGTAACATCATTCAATTTGGATTCCAAAATGCGAAGTGCCGTGTGGGTGGTGTGCTATCTGAGGAGAATTGTAATCTTCTTTTCAATGGCGATGCGTTAGGTGTTGAGATTCCAAATAAGGTAGCGGGCAAAGCATTCTTTGATGAGAACGGAAGTACTAACTATCAACCAGAAAGGCAACCTTATTTAGAATATTGTGGATCTGCACAGCAATCTAATAGTGATGGTGAAGATCGCAATATCATATTGTCATTGGAGCAAGTTGAGCCTAGTGAGCGCAGAGTGTCGGTTCCTGCGAAGGTTGCATTTAAGGACCGAAATGGTGTTTTTAGCGGTGAAGTGAGCGTTGCACCAGGAAAGGCAGTAACAGTAGAAAATGTTTACTTTAATGATAAAGGGCAAGCTGAATTTAACTTGAAATATCCTGAGGTAGGGAAAGCGGTTCTTCGTGCTCAAATCCAAGGCGAAACCCAATCACAAGGCGAAAATAGCTTTGTGAGTTTTCCTGCATACTTGAGCTTATCCTCAACGGAAGGGGATTGTGCTAGTAATTCATGTAGCAATGGCTTTGTTGCTGCTGGAGACACGTTTGATATGGTTGTCAGTGCTCATCAGTTTGATGGTTCACTAGCTAAAAATTATCAACAAGATGGACTCACAATTAGTCATTCAGTGACATACCCTGCAGTTGGAGGTGTATCGTTAGGCGTACTAGGGGTCGATAAGTACAACCATACGATACCAAAAGATGGAGATATCACGAGTAAAGTAACGATTGAACAAACCGTATCTGAAGTTGGGGCGTTTAAGTTTGTTGTTACTCCTCCAGAGCTTTATTTGGGGGCCGATGATTTCACCATTGCTCCCGCTCAAAAGATCTTGGGGCGTTTTTATCCTAAGTACTTTAAGGTTTATCAAAGCAAAGACGCTGATTGGGCATATCCGAATGGTCAAACATTCACATACATGGCACAGCCTTTTGGGGTCAGTAAGCTATTTGTTGAGGCGTTAAATGCCGATAAAGGTAAGGTTGTTAACTATTCTTTCTTTGATCGTGAGCTGTGGGCTTTATTCAATATTGTTGATTTAAGTAGTCATAAAGACCGTTTTGAAGCGTTAAAAACGTATTCAGGAACGTGGAAAAATGCGAACGGAAGTGCGTTAGTTGAATCTCGCAGTGTAGGTGAATATACAGGCAGCGCTGCTGATGGGTTAATTATGACGAAAGGCAGTAATACCAACTATCCCGATGGACCGTTTAACTTAAACGAACTAGGACAAAACACGCAGCTGTCAATTGCTGGGGCAAGTAGTGCAGACCCAGTATTGGTGTTAGACAGAGAATCAACATTGAAGCCTCAACCCGACATCCGCTTTGGTCGTGTTGATCTAGATGATGTTGGTGGTAACCAAGGCACGACATTACATGTACCACTCCGAGTGGAGTACTGGAATGGTAGCCGCTTTATCGCCAACCCTGATGACAATCAAACCGATGTGAAAGGTGTCACTGCCGCTGAAACGCATATCTGGCCAACAGGTACTGATGCTGATCCTAAAGCGGTTACACTAGGAGCTGGTCGTACCGTTTCCTCAGGTTCTTCTCGTTCTGTTACTGCAACTCAAGCTGAACCATACCGTCAGCAAACGCGCGTTTGGTTAGATCTTGATGATTCAAAAAATGGTTTACCTTGGCTCAAGTACAACTGGGATAATGACAAAGCGGGAGAAGAAAACCCATCCACCGTCGTCACCTTCGGTATTCACCGTGGTAATGACCGTGTGATTTACCGTGGTGAGCCTGGGTTAACCGGACAGTAACAACTTAGGTTTTTGCCCTTAAGTTAGGAAACTGCAAGAAATTGAGGCTTTCTGCTCATGTTTGTGTACCAATACCTTGCTGTGACAGCGAGGCATTGGTACATTTAGAGCAATTTTTGTCTTCTATATTTTTGCAGGATGAGCGAAGAGTATGTTTAAGAAACTTCGTGGCATGTTTTCTAACGATCTATCTATCGATTTAGGTACAGCCAACACTCTAATTTACGTAAAAGGGCAAGGTATTGTCCTTGATGAACCTTCTGTAGTTGCTATTCGTCAAGATCGTGTAGGTTCTGCAAAAAGCGTTGCTGCAGTCGGTCACGCAGCAAAACAGATGCTTGGTCGTACACCTGGCAACATTTCCGCTATCCGCCCAATGAAAGACGGCGTAATCGCTGATTTCTACGTAACCGAAAAAATGCTTCAGCACTTTATCAAACAAGTGCATGACAACAGCATCCTAAAGCCAAGCCCACGTGTTCTTGTTTGTGTTCCTTGTGGTTCTACCCAAGTTGAGCGTCGCGCAATTCGTGAATCAGCTCTCGGTGCTGGCGCGCGTGAAGTTTACCTAATCGACGAGCCAATGGCGGCAGCAATTGGTGCAGGCCTGCGCGTGTCTGAGCCGACTGGTTCAATGGTGGTAGATATCGGTGGTGGTACAACTGAAGTTGCCGTTATCTCTCTAAACGGTGTGGTTTACTCATCGTCTGTACGTATCGGTGGTGACCGCTTTGATGAAGCGGTAATTAACTACGTACGTCGTAACTACGGCAGCTTGATTGGTGAAGCCACGGCTGAAAAGATCAAACACGAAATCGGTTCTGCTTACCCTGGCGATGAAGTTCAAGAGATTGAAGTTCGCGGTCGCAACCTTGCAGAGGGTGTGCCACGCAGCTTTAGCCTGAACTCAAACGAGATCCTAGAAGCGCTTCAAGAGCCGCTATCTGGCATCGTCTCAGCAGTCATGGTTGCACTAGAGCAGTGTCCACCAGAGCTTGCTTCAGACATTTCTGAAAACGGCATGGTTCTGACTGGTGGTGGCGCGCTACTGAAAGATCTCGATCGTCTATTAATGGAAGAAACCGGTATCCCTGTGGTTATCGCGGAAGATCCACTAACGTGTGTTGCGCGTGGTGGCGGTAAAGCACTAGAAATGATCGACATGCACGGTGGCGATCTGTTCTCTGAAGAATAAAGGTTTAGGTGAAGCTCATGTCGGGCTTCACCTTCATTTCTGCTCTCTCTGTAATTCAAACATGCTCCATACCTAAAAGTATTTATTTAAGTATTTTTAGGTTGCCAAGTAAGGCTCAATAATCATGGAAGCAATCAGGTCAAAAACAAGATGAAACCGATTTTTGGCAGAGGTCCGTCTCTGCAATTACGTCTGTTTTTTGCTGTCATCGTGTCGGCGAGCTTAATGCTGGCTGATAGTCGTCTAGATACGTTTTCCAACGTCCGATACTTATTGAACAGTATGGTTGCGCCCATTCAATACGCAGCCAATTTGCCTCGCAGCATGTTCGATGGCGTATTTGAACGTTTTAATACTCGTCAGGCATTAGTTGAAGGCAATCGCAACTTAAAGCGAGAAGTGCTACGCCTGAAAAGCGAGCTGATCTTGCTCGATCAATATAAAGAAGAAAACCAACGTCTACGCAAATTGTTAGGCTCTTCATTTGTCCGGGATGAAAAGAAAGTCGTAACTGAAGTGATGGCGGTTGATACCTCACCTTATCGTCATCAAGTGGTGATTGATAAAGGACAAATAGACGGTGTGTACGTCGGACAGCCAGTGATCAACGAAAAAGGCATTGTTGGTCAGGTCACGTTTGTCGCAGCGCACAACGCACGTGTTCTGTTGCTAACGGATGCGAAAAATGCGATTCCTGTCCAGGTGATCCGTAACGATATTCGAGTGATCGCGTCGGGCAATGGTGAAATGGATGAAATCCAACTGGAGCACATTCCAACCAGTACTGATATTCAGGTTGGCGATCTATTGGTGACATCCGGCCTAGGTGGGATTTACCCAGAGGGGTACCCAGTCGCGACGGTTACCAATGTGGATCACGATACGCGCCAAGAGTTTGCGTCAATCAAGGCTGAGCCAGTTGTAGAGTTTGATCGTTTACGTTACCTACTGCTGATTTGGCCGAATGAAGATCGTCAACACAAAGTGCTGCGATCCAATGTGGAAGAAGGGTTAGAGCAAGAAGAGCAAGAGGTAACTGATGGCCAATAATGTAGTGAGTAGCCGAATGGTGATTGGTGTCAGTTTCTTCGTTGCGCTGGTATTACAAACCATTCCGTGGCCAGGAGTGTTAGATGTTTTACGTCCATCATGGTTGTTCCTTGTTACGTGTTATTGGGTGTTGGCACTGCCGCACCGAGTGAACGTTGGAACCGCGCTAGTGCTGGGCTTATTATGGGATATCTTGATCGGCTCAACGCTTGGAATTCGCGGCATGATGATGTCGATTGTCATCTATCTGGTGGCGTTGAATTTCCTATTGATTCGTAACATGGCATTGTGGCAACAGTCGATTTTAATTGCCTTTTTTACTGCGTTATTGGAAGTTTTGATATTCTGTGGGGAATATTTGAACCAGGACGTAGTATTTAATCCATTATCTCTGTGGACGGCAGCAATAAACTGTATACTTTGGCCATGGATGTTTTTATTAATGCGACGAGTTCGTCGTGCATGGCACGTAAGGTAAAGCGGTGAAGAAAAGCTTATCTCTCGTTCTCGCTTCGGGTTCTCCGAGAAGAAAAGAGCTGCTTGCTCAACTAGGTTATGACTTTGAGATCGTATTGCCTGATATTGAGGAAGCTAAACAGGCTCATGAGCAAGCACGAGATTACGTGTTGCGTCTTTCTTTGGAAAAAGCTCAGGCAGGCTTAGCGTTGGCTAAGCCTGATTCCGTTGTATTGGGCTCTGATACGGTCGTAGTATGCGATGACCGTGTGCTAGAAAAACCAAAAAGTTTTGAAGATTCAAAGCGTATGCTTACTGACTTATCGGGTCGTCGTCATCAAGTGATGACTGCGGTGAGTGTCGTATCATCGGAACAACAACATTCAGTGGTCGTCACCACTGACGTGTGGTTCAAACAACTGACTCACGAAGAAATCGAACAATATTGGCAGTCAGGAGAGCCATGCGATAAAGCTGGAAGTTATGGTATTCAGGGACTCGGAGGGCGATTTGTCACCCGAATCGAAGGCAGTTATCACGCTGTAGTAGGCTTACCTTTGTTCGAAACCGATCAGCTAATTCAAGAATTTTTATAATTGTTTTGAGGTGTGCACATGAGTGCAGAATTGCTGCTTAACGTGACCCCGAGTGAAACTCGTGTGGCCATGATTGAAGGTGGAGTACTACAAGAAATACATATCGAGCGCGAATCGCGTCGCGGCATTGTGGGCAATATATACAAAGGCAAAGTCAGCCGAGTACTGCCAGGTATGCAAGCGGCTTTCGTCGATATCGGTTTAGATAAAGCGGCGTTTTTACATGCGTCAGATATTGTCCCGCATACCGAATGTGTGGCAGAGAACGAAAAACAGCAGTTTCAAGTCCGTGATATCTCTGAGCTGGTACGTCAGGGGCAAGACATTGTTGTACAAGTGGTCAAAGATCCGCTCGGTACGAAAGGCGCGCGTTTAACGACGGATATCACCTTACCTTCGCGTTATCTTGTTTTTATGCCGGGGGCCAGTCATGTCGGTGTTTCGCAGCGTATTGAGAGTGAGAAAGAGCGCGAGCGTCTGAAAAAAGTGGTGAATCATTACTGTGATGAGCACGGTGGTTTTATCATTCGTACCGCAGCGGAAGGCGCAGATGAAAAAGAGCTTTCTCAAGACGCGGCATTTCTTAAGCGCTTGTGGCTAAAAGTCATGGAGCGTCGTTCAAAATACAAAACGCGTTCAACGCTTTACGGTGAACTTGGTTTAGCCCAGCGCATTCTGCGTGATTTTGTCGGCACAGAGCTCGATAAAATCATGGTCGACTCCCGCCTCGAATATGAAAACCTGAAAGAATTCACTTCTGAGTATGTACCTGAGTTAACAGACAAGCTTGAGCTTTACGAAGGTGACAAGCCAATCTTTGACATGTACGACACCGAGAATGAAATTCAGCGTTCTTTAGAGCGCAAGGTTGAGCTAAAGTCGGGTGGCTACTTGATCATCGATCAAACTGAAGCCATGACAACTATCGACATCAACACTGGTGCATTTGTTGGTCGTCGTAATCTTGAAGAGACCATCTTTAATACCAACATTGAGGCAACGCAAGCTATTGCTCGTCAGCTGCGTTTGCGTAATCTTGGCGGCATCATCATCATCGACTTTATCGATATGGCATCCGAAGAGCACCGTCAGCGAGTGCTTACCTCATTGGAAACCGCACTGGCTAAAGACCGAGTAAAAACCAACATCAACGGCTTTACTCAGCTCGGCTTAGTCGAGATGACGCGTAAGCGCACACGAGAAAGTATTGAACATATCTTGTGTTCTGGCTGTCCTACTTGTGAGGGCCGTGGTAGCGTGAAAACGGTTGAAACCGTGTGCTTTGAGATATTACGCGAGATTACTCGTGTAAACCGTGCTTACGACGCCGATAATTTTGTTGTGTACGCATCGCCGTTTGTCGCTGAAGCGCTGTTGGGTGATGAGTCTCATGCATTGGCTGAGCTCGAAGTATTTATTGGCAAGCAAGTGCGAGTTCAGGCTGAGCCCCTGTACATTCAGGAACAGTTTGACGTCGTAATGATGTAATTTGGAACATTTGTGAATTCTGGTGTTAACCGTTTTGGGCGTTTTTGTGCGTGGAGTTTAGTTGCTGTATTGGTGTTATTGGCCATATTAGTAACCACACTGCGCGTCACATTGCCACAACTTAACCACTTCCAAGATGAGATCAAAACCTGGGTCAAGCAGGACACAGGTTTTGACTTTTCTATCGCCAACGTCGCAGGGACGTGGCGCAATAATCACCCCTCCATCGCGCTACTCGGTTTAGAAGCGAACCTGCCGAATATTCAGGATGCACGCTTTGCCGTTGAAGAAATCCAAATTGAATTCGATCTCATTCAATCTCTTTTGCAACTCAAACCGGTGGTCGCAGACCTCACCATCCATAACCTCGCTCTGGATATTCACACCGTAGACATTCTGCCGACCTCTAGTCGTCAAGAGCAGGAACCGAGTGTGGACAAGAGCGAAGTGAAGCTCATCGACCAACTCGACTCACTTCTTTTACGTCAGTTTGAAGACTTCACCATTACCGACTCACGGATTTGGTATAAATCGGTATCTGGTGAGACTCGCCGTTTAGATATCGAGCAGCTCCGTTGGAGCAACCAAGGCAAGCATCACTTAGCTGAAGGCACCGTGAACATTGCCGATGTTCGTCTGAATTCACTGTTAGTGAGCGCTAACTTTAAAGACCATGGTTCGCTGCGTGATGTGTCTGGTGAGTTTTACGTAAGTGCCCAAGATGTCTCAGTGACGCCTTGGTTAACCACTTACATGCAAGAAGAGTCGGGTGCTGAGTCGGGTAAGGTCAGCTTAAACACTTGGCTGACGCTGAAACACAGCCAACCGAATGATGCGTATGTTGAACTGTTGCCTTCTGAGCTGGTGTGGAATGAAAACGGTCGTCATGAGCTGTTTATCGAGTCAGGTATTTTCAATCTTCGACCAGATAAACAAGGTTGGAAAGTAAATGGTCACTCACTTCGGATCCGAACCGACAACACCCCTTGGCCGGAATTAGACGCAGCGTTTGATTGGCAACCGAATGGTTGGACGCTCAACCTTTCTCAACTCGATATCGAAGCACTTATTCCGCTCATCAAATTGGCTCCAGAGTCGGAATCGACCAGTGATCTTATCAACAAACTGGCACCGAAAGGCCGAGTTGAAGATGTTCGCTTGTCCATGAACGGTGGCTTAGATACGTTACGCTACTCCGCGGAACTGGATGAGCTTGCGATGACGCAATGGGAACTGCTACCAGGATTCCATCATGTACAGGGCAGTGTATCTGGTGATTTAGAACAAGCCAAAGCGAAAGTAACCGTCATTGATGATGTATTTCCGTACGGTGATGTATTTCAAGCTCCGCTGAATATCAAACAAGGTGAAGTCGATATTATTTGGCAACAAGATGAGAGCGGCTGGCGCTTGTGGTCTGATAAAGTGACGGCAGCGACACCAGATCTTCAAGTACTAGGAGCATTCCGTCTTGATTTTCCAAAAGAACAAAGCCCATTTTTATCGTTTTATGCTGAGGCGGATCTTTATAACGCAGGTGAAACATGGCGTTACCTGCCGACTCTGGCACTCGGACAAGACTTAACGGATTACCTATCGACTGCGATTCAAGGCGGTAAAGTGAATACGGCTAAGCTGCTGTGGTATGGCGAGTTAGGGGATTTTCCTTACAAAGATCATAATGGCATGTTTCAGGCGTGGGTCGGTTTAAAAGACGCGAAATTTAGCTTTGATACGGCGTGGCCAACCATCACGGATCTGCAGCTGGACTTGCTGTTTGAAAATGATGCCATGTATTTGGATTCAAAGTCCGCCACGCTAAATGGTGTTCATGCCAAGCGTATTACTGGGCGAATCCCTGAGTTGGCGGAAGGTGGACACATTGAGATTGAAGCCAAAGCGAGCGCGCCGGGCAATGAAGTTCGTGACTACATGATGGCGACGCCATTGGTGGACTCGGTCGGGGCAGCGTTGACGGCGCTGCAAGTGAGTGGTCCGGTTTACTCTGAGTTCCAGCTCAACATTCCGTTTGATTTTGAAAAAGAGTCCCGTGCTTGGGGTTATGCCGATTTAACTGAAAACCGTGTCGATATTGAAGCGCCGCCAATGACGCTGGAGAAAGCCACAGGGCGTATCCACTTCGATAATGATGTGGTCACCACATCGGGTTTGTCTGCAGAGTTGCTTACCCAGCCTATCTCCCTCGATTTTCGTGGTGAGAGTGCGGAACAGGGCTACAATGTGACGATTAATACATTAGGGGATTGGGACGTTGAGCCTCTCAAACCTTATGTTGGTGAGCGTTGGTTAAAGCTTGTTTCTGGGCATGCGCCGTGGCAAATGGACATTGACTTACAACTTAATGATGTAGGCTTCACCTATCAACTTGATGTGTTGGCGCAGCTAAATCGTTTAGCGAGTCAATATCCCTATCCGCTAGCGAAACAAGTTGGTGAATCCGGGCAAGCAAAACTGCAGGCATCCGGCAACCAAGAAAGTATTTCAGCAAGACTACAGATCCCAAATGCTAAGTATCAAACCGAGATAGATATAACTGGCGAGGTACCTGTTCTGACGGCGACTCATTTAATGGTCGGCAAAGGTGGTTTCAGGATCAGCCCTATTGTCGGACACGATGCATCAGTGCGTGTCGCTGAGCTTAATTTAGACCAGTGGGCAGAGCTGGTTCAGGGCTCGGAAGGTAAGCAATCCTCATCTGTTCTGGCAAGCATGAAGACGCCGAGTATTCCATTGCCGACACGGATTGATGTTGAAACGCCAAACTTGCAGCTTGGTGGGATTGAGTTTCATGATGTGGACTTCTCCGCAAGCAAAAAGAATTTGAGCTGGCAACTCGATGTGGACAGTCAAGAGGTTAAAGGTAAGGCTAACTATCTGAAACCTTATGACTTATCGGTCTCTTTGGAGCACTTGCACCTGTATATTCCAGGGTTTGAAGAGATGACCAAAGAGCGTAGCTCGCTCTTTGCCAGTGAAGACCAAAATGCGCCTTTGATTACCAATTTTGACCGCCAGTTTCACGCTGAGATGCCAAACTTAACTTTGAACATCGATGATTTTTGGTTGCAAGGTTACAAAGTGGGGAAGGTGAATGTTGATTTGCAGCGTTGCGAGAATCGTTTGGAGTGGAAAAATATCACCTTTAGCAGCGGCAAAAACCGCATTGATATGAGCGGTTGGTGGGACCTGACAAAAGAGAGCAGCCATTCCAACTTAACCATGAAAATGAAAGGTGATAACAACACTGACCTTATGGAGCGCTTTGGTATCACATCAGGTATTCAGCAGGCACCATTTGAGATCAACGCCAATATGGAATGGGACGGCGCGCCTTGGTCGATGAAGACACAAACCTTGCAAGGGAATGTCTCAACGGAATTTGGTAAAGGCGTGATCAGTGAAGTCAGTGGTGCGGCACGTTTGTTAGGTCTGTTCAGTTTGGATTCTATCATCCGTAAGATGCAGCTCGACTTTACCGACGTATTCGACAAAGGCATGGCGTTTAACTCGATCACAGGCACGGGCAAAATCCAAGATGGCGTATTTATCACCAACGATATCGTGATGGATGCGTTAGCAGGGGAAATGCAGATCCGCGGCATCGCCAATATGAACAGCAGAATGGTCGATGCGGAAGTGAAGTTCACCCCAGACATCACATCAGGCCTACCAATGCTGACCGCGTTTGCAGTAGCGCCACAAACCGCGTTGTATGTTTTAGCCATCTCAACAGTTATTTCTCCGGTGGTTGAGGTCTTCACTCAAGTCAATTATGAAGTGAAAGGCCCACTAGATTCACCAACGGTGAAAGAAATTTCGCGAAGTAAAGGTGAATACAAACTGCCAGAAAAGCTGCGTGAACAGGCCAAATAACTCACCGACTAAAATGGAATAAGGAGGAAACACATGGAACGTGTTGGCATTATTCAAATGACATCGGGTCCTGATATCACTGCGAATCTGGACTTTATTGAAAAACAGTGTGCTTTGGCGAGTAAGCAAGGTGCCAAGCTTGTCCTTACCCCTGAAAATACGGTGCTGTTTGCCCACCGCGAAGCGTACCATCAACATGCAGAGCCACTTGGGAGTGGCGTGATTCAACAGCGGCTCTCTGAAATCGCAAGAAAGAACCAGTTAACACTGATTGCCGGAAGCATGCCCATTCAAACCGCAAAAGGTGTCACGACCACAACGCTTGTATTGCCGCCGCACGGTAAATGCATTGCTCACTATGACAAACTGCATATGTTTGATGTCGACGTAGCCGATGGTTATGGTAGTTATCGTGAGTCGGACACGTTTATGGCGGGTAATCAAATAGTCGTGGCGGAAACCGATATCGGCAGCGTTGGATTGAGCATCTGTTACGATCTTCGTTTCCCTGAGCTTTATAAAGTATTACGCCAAGAAGGCGCGGATATCATTGTGGTGCCTGCTGCGTTTACCGCTGTGACGGGGCAAGCTCACTGGGAAGTATTATTGCGAGCTAGAGCGATTGAGACACAATGTTGGATTTTGGCAAGCGGACAAACTGGAACGCATCCATGTGGACGAAAAACATGGGGACACTCGATGGTCGTTGACCCTTGGGGACGTATCCATAAGCAGCTTCAGGATGAAGTAGGCTTGTTAGTGACAGAGATAGATTTGTCACAAAGCCAACAAGTAAGGCAGAATATGCCGCTGACTCAACACAGTCGCTTTCAAAATGAATTGAGACGGAAATAAAAGAGCTAACTATGAGCACAAACCAAATAGAACAGGCACTCCTTGCCCCAAATGGTCTGACAGAACAAGACATTGCTGACACGCTTGCCAGCATTGCGACACGCCAGATCGATTATGCGGACATTTACTTTCAGTCCAGCTGGCATGAGTCTCTGGTTCTAGAAGACAGCATCATCAAAGATGGCTCTTTTAACATTGATTGTGGTGTTGGTGTCCGCGCCGTAACTGGCGAAAAAACAGGCTTTGCCTACTCTGATCAAATCCAGCCTGAAGGCCTGAAGCAGAGTGCAATGGCGGCGCGCGGTATTGCTCAGCAAGGGCAAAATGGCAAAGTTCATGCGTTTAAACGTACGGAGAACCAAGCGTACTACGCGGCTGTGAATCCACTAGCTGAATGGGAAAAGCAGCAAAAAACAGAATTACTTAAGTCTCTAGATGCTTACATCCGCACTAAAGAACCATTGATTAAAGAAGTCTCGATCAGCATCAGCGGTGTGCATGAGCAGATGCTTGTTGCGGCAACAGACGGTACTTATGCAGGCGATATTCGTCCTTTGGTACGTTTGTCTATTAGCGTGCTCGCTCAAAAAGGTGAACGACGTGAACGAGGTAGCGCTGGTGGCGGTGGCCGTTTTGGTTACGATTTCTTTTTAACGGAAAGCAATGGTGTGAAACAAGCTTTCCATTATGCAGACGAAGCGATTCGCATGGCGTTGGTTAACCTTGAAGCAGAAGCCGCGCCAGCAGGCATGATGCCAGTGGTATTGGGCTCAGGTTGGCCAGGCGTATTGCTACATGAGGCGGTAGGTCATGGCTTAGAAGGTGACTTTAACCGTAAGGAATCTTCGGTTTTCTCTGGCAAAATGGGTCAACAAGTGACGTCTTCACTGTGTACCATTGTTGATGACGGTACATTAAAAGACCTTCGTGGTTCACTCAATGTGGATGATGAAGGGGTGAATGGCCAGTACAACACGCTTATCGAAAATGGTGTGCTGAAAGGTTACATGCAAGACAAGCTAAACGCGCGGTTAATGGGTGTGAACCCAACAGGTAACGGTCGTCGTGAGTCGTATGCACATTTGCCGATGCCGCGTATGACCAACACCTACATGCTTCCAGGTGAGCATACGCCAGAAGAAATCATCTCGACGGTAGAAAAAGGGTTGTATGCGCCAAACTTTGGTGGCGGTCAGGTGGACATTACTTCGGGTAAGTTTGTGTTCTCCGCATCGGAAGCGTACTTAATTGAAAACGGCAAAATTACGCGCCCTGTTAAAGGTGCGACGTTGATTGGCTCTGGTATTGAAGCCATGCAACAAGTGTCGATGGTTGGTAACGACTTAAGTATCGACAAGGGCGTTGGCGTATGTGGTAAAGCTGGACAAAGTGTGCCAGTTGGCGTTGGTCAGCCGACCTTGAAATTGGACTCACTGACGGTGGGTGGTACTGAGTAACTCATTCGAATCGTTGTAAAAAGAGCGCTTATTAGAGCGCTCTTTTGTTTTTGTGAGTCGATGTCGACTTACAGGTTCTCTTCGGCAAACTCTGCCAAGCGGCTACGAACCACGCCGTTAAGGTGAATATTCGCGCTGCCTTCAAAGTTCTTGAAGCGTTCAACCATGTAGGTCAAACCAGAGGTCACAGGGGTGAGGTAATGGGAGTCAATCTGCGCCAAGTTACCGGAGCAGACGATTTTGGTTCCTTCGCCGCAGCGGGTGATGATGGTTTTGATTTGTGAAGCGGTGAGGTTTTGACACTCATCAAGCAGCACAAACGCATTTTGAATAGAACGGCCACGCATAAAGTTGATCGATTTAAACTGAATATTGGCTTTATCGCAGATGTACTTCAGTGAGCCTTCAGTGCAGTGATCGTGTTTATGTAGCGCTTCCAAGGTATCGGTCACCGCCGCTAACCACGGCATCATCTTCTCCTCTTCTGAGCCGGGTAGGAAGCCGATGGATTCACCGATATCTGGCGTGTTACGCGTCACGATAATTTTATCGAACATGCCTTTTTCAATGGTTTGCTCCAGTGCTGCTGCCATGGCTAATAGCGTTTTACCACTACCAGCGGCACCGGTTAAAATCACCAGGTCAATATCCGGGTCAAGTAAGGCATCCAACGCCATTCCTTGGTAGATGTTTTTTGGTGTGATGTCCCAAGCCTTACGGTGCATCATGCGTTCGCGGCTCAGGTCGAGTAGCGTTAATTTGTCTTCATTGATGGTTTCTACGCGGCCAGCAAAGTCGCTGTCTTCATCAATCACATATTGGTTAATAAAGGTTGGTTCAAAAGGTTCACGACTGAGCTTGTGATAGGTTTTTCCGCCCAGCGCATAACTTTCCACTTCCTCAATATCACTCCAGAAGTCCCCCTCACGCAGTTGAAAGCCTTTGGTGAGGTATTGAATGTCGTCAATCAGTTGATCGGTTCGGTAGTCTTCAACAAAACGTACGCCAGCACCTTTAGCGCGCAGACGCATGTTAATGTCTTTCGTGATCAGTACCACTTCACGTGGTGCTCGTTTGTTTTGCAGATAAAGCACCGCATTGAGTATGCGGTTGTCACCGGCTTTGTCGGCGAAGGCTTTGACGGTTTCCTGCAGTTCAAAATCCGCCAAAATGGAAATGGTGCCTTGGTCGGGGCTGTCTTTAGAAACAGGAATACCTTCAGAAATTTCATCGGGCGTTGCTTCTTTAAACAAATCTTCCAAAGCGCGAATAGCCACGCGAGCGTCTCTTGCGACATCGCGTTTGCTGTCTTTGATTCGGTCGAGTTCTTCCAACACGGTCATGGGGATAACGACATCGTGTTCTTGGAAAGAGAAGATGGCAAAGGGTTCATGAAGAAGAATGTTGGTATCAAGTACAAACAGTTTCCGATCGGTATCGCCCATAGCGTCTCCTTGCCGTAATACGGCTCTGCATGCGAGTGGTTAGGTCGTTCTCAAATAGGTGTGAAGCGGCCTAACTCTGATTGCTTGCAATAGAGGTTGTCGGGCTGATGTCGGTTAGTGTGCAACCGAGTAGCAAGACAACTTACTGCAAACCCGTGTTGATCCTAATCGTGTACTAACGCGCTTAAATCATATGCAATGGTTTTAAACGCCCCTCACTAGAAGTATACGTAATATTTACGTTCTACAACTTAATAATTGGCATGAGTATTTTACAATTTGATTGCATTTATAGTTTGGGAAAAAAAGTTTCCGCTTGATGCGGTTTCGGCGTGACCTAAATCACAGCTTCAAGTAAGATTAGCGACCTTTTTCTGCGTATAGGCTACGTCCGATTTATCATGTTGAGCTGGCTTAAAAATACTCAGTTCATACTGGAATGACGAATGCTATCGGCATAGCAGAAGCCAGAATCAGATCTAAACTATTATCCATGCCTACGGGCATGAGTAGACCCACAAGAAACACGAATCAAGAACTAATAACGAGGTAGTCAATTCATGACATTTGCTTTGGGGCAGCGCTGGATTAGCGATACGGAAAGCGATTTAGGTTTAGGTACCGTTGTAGCAATGGATGCTCGTACTGTGACATTGATGTTTGCAGCGTCAGAGGAAAACCGAGTTTACGCACGTAACGATGCACCTGTTACCCGAGTCACCTTTAACGTTGGTGATGTCATCGACTGTCAAGAAGGTTGGTCTCTAAAAGTTGAAGAAGTACTGGAAGATGAAGGTCTATACACCTATTTCGGTACTCGTGAAGACACGCAAGAAACCGCCGTTGTTCTGCGTGAGATTTTTCTGAGCAACCAAATTCGTTTTAATAAACCTCAAGATAAGTTGTACGCCGGTCAAATCGATCGCATGGACAACTTTGTTCTGCGTTACCGTGCGCTAACCAACCAGTTTGAGCAGCATAAGAGTCCAATGCGTGGCTTGTGTGGTATGCGTGCAGGTTTGATCCCTCATCAGCTTTACATCGCGCACGAAGTTGGCCGTCGCCACGCGCCACGCGTATTACTGGCGGATGAAGTGGGTTTGGGTAAAACCATCGAAGCGGGCATGATCATTCACCAGCAAGTGCTGTCTGGCCGTGCAGAACGTATTTTGATTGTGGTGCCTGAAACACTGCAGCATCAATGGCTGGTTGAGATGATGCGTCGTTTCAATCTGCATTTCTCTATCTTTGACGAAGAGCGCTGTATCGAAGCTTTTGCGGATGCAGAAAACCCATTTGATACTCAGCAATACGTGCTGTGTTCTTTGGATTTCCTACGCAAGAGCCGCAAGCGTTTTGAACAAGCACTGGAAGGTGAATGGGACCTACTGGTTGTCGATGAAGCGCATCACCTTGAGTGGAGCCAAGATAAACCAAGCCGTGAATACCAAGTAGTGGAAGGCTTGGCTGAACGCACTCCGGGCGTACTGCTATTGACGGCAACGCCAGAACAGCTTGGTCGTGAAAGCCACTTTGCTCGTCTGCGTTTGCTGGATCCTGACCGTTTCTACGATTACGAAGCGTTCGTCGAGGAAGAAGAGCAATACGCGCCTGTAGCAGATGCGATTACGTCACTCTTCTCTGGTGAAAAACTGCCTGATGAAGCGAAAAACCAGATTACTGAATTGTTGTCTGAACAAGACGTAGAACCACTTTTCCGCATAATCGAGAGTGAGACTGACGAAGAAGCGAAAGCGTCAGCGCGCCAAGAGTTGATCGACAACTTGATGGATCGTCACGGTACGGGACGTGTTCTGTTCCGTAACACACGTGCGGCTATCAAAGGCTTCCCTGCGCGTAACGTACACCTGATGCCAATGGATATTCCACCGCAATACACCACGTCAATGCGTGTTGCTGGGATGATCGGCGGTAAGATGAGCTCTGAAGCACGTGCAATGAAGAACCTTTACCCAGAAGAGATCTTCCAAGAATTTGAAGGCGATGATGCAAGCTGGTGGCAATTTGACTCGCGCGTGAATTGGTTACTTGAAAAGGTAAAAGAGAAGCGCAGCGAGAAAATTCTGGTGATTGCCTCTCGTGCAAGTACGGCTCTGCAATTGGAGCAAGCACTGCGTGAGCGTGAAGGCATCCGTGCGACGGTCTTCCACGAAGGCATGTCGATTCTTGAGCGCGACAAAGCTGCGGCTTACTTTGCGCAAGAAGAAGGCGGTGCACAGGTTCTGATCTGTAGTGAAATCGGCTCTGAAGGCCGTAACTTCCAGTTTGCCAACCAATTAGTCATGTTTGACTTGCCGTTCAACCCTGACTTGCTTGAGCAACGTATCGGTCGTTTGGACCGTATCGGCCAGAACCGCGACATCGACATTCATGTTCCTTACCTGAAAGGTACCTCGCAAGCCATTCTTGCTCGCTGGTTTGATGAAGGTTTAAACGCTTTTGCAGAAACTTGCCCAACAGGCCGTGCCGTTTACGATAAGTACTCTGATGATCTGATTGAAATCCTTGCTTCTGGTGACACCAGCACGCTAGATGAGATCATTGAAGCGTCAGCAAAAATGAATAAAGAGCTGAAATCCCAATTGGATCAAGGCCGTGATCGCCTATTAGAAATGCATTCAAATGGCGGGGAAAAAGCACAACAAATCGTTGAGAAAATTGAATCAACCGACGGTGATACCAATCTGGTCACCTTCGCACTTTCTCTATTTGACACGATTGGTTTGAACCAAGATGACAAAGGCGAAAACGCACTGATTGTGACCCCATCTGAGCACATGATGGTACCAAGCTACCCAGGCCTGCCATACGAAGGGGCGACGATCACGTTTGATCGTGATACGGCTTTATCTCGTGAAGATATGCACTTTATCAGTTGGGAGCACCCAATGATCCAAGGTGGTATCGATCTTCTGATGAGTGAAGGGGTGGGGACGTCTGCGGTATCTCTACTGAAAAACAAAGCGCTACCAGTCGGGACCATTCTTCTTGAGTTGATTTACGCGGTAGATGCGCAAGCGCCAAAACGCAGTGGTATCGCGCGCTTCTTACCGAAAACGCCAATCCGTTTAATGATGGACTCGCGTGGTAATGATTTGTCTGCTCAAGTGGAATTTGAAAGCTTTAACCGCCAGCTCAGCCCTGTAAACCGTCACTTAGGCAGCAAGTTGGTCACGTCGGTACAGAAAGACGTACACCGCTTGATCGAAGCGGGGGACAATCTTATCGAAGCGAAGGTTGAGGAAGTACGCAAGCAAGCTCATCAAGATATGCAGCATAGCTTGAATGCAGAACTTGAGCGTTTGCAAGCACTGAAAGCGGTAAACCCAAATATTCGTGACGAAGAAATTGAAGCCATTGATGCACAAATTAAGGAGCTCACTGGTTACATCAACCAAGCTCAAGTGCAGCTCGACTCGCTACGTTTGATTGTGGTGAGCCACAACTAAGTAAGTATTTATTGCTCATTAAAAAAGGTCTTCAGTTGAAGACCTTTTTCTTTAATTGCGGTTTAGTTTCTTTATGCGGAATGCATTAATCACTGATAGCTACCTCATTTACATCAACCACTTCCACCAGATAAACACAGCCAAGAAGCCAAACAAGTAAATCAGGCCTGCAATCGACAACCACTTCAGTTTAGGTCCAACAGCCAAAGGCTCAGGTAACTCGGTTTTGCTCACTAATGTGTAATTTAGCAGAGCAAAGAATGGCGTGGTCATAAAGGCGAGGATCATCGCAAAGTTCAGCATAGGCAATAACGCAGAAGCCCAGAAAACCACAATACCTAATGCAAGTAAGGCGACCACCAGCATGATCGCTGATGTGGTTTTAGGGTTAGTGTCTGGTTGTGAGCGCAGTAGACGTTGAGAGTCAGAAATAACGCGTGAGTAGCCATCAATAACGGTAATCGTGCTGCCAAAGATACAGAAAAACGCAATTACCGCGATCAAATAACGAGACCATTCGCCAATTGTTGCCGCATATAAGCCAACCAATTGGTGGGAGAAGCCAACGCCTGAGCTTTCAAGTGCAACGCCAGAGCCATAGAGCATCAAAGAACCTAACGATACAAAGATAATGGCAAGAAAAGCCGTGCCAATGTAACCGACATTAAAGTCAAATAGAGCAGAGCGATACGTTACTTCTTGCTGGCTTGATTGGCGTTTTAACCACGCAGAGGTCAAGCAGGAGATCTCTATCGGTGCTGGCATCCAGCCCATTGTTACGACGATAAAGCCAATTGCCGCAATCGACCAAGGTGACGGTGGCTCGAAGTTGGCCACTTGCTCTACAGGGTTACCAAAGGCGATAGAAACGGCAAGTAAAGTCGCGATGGTTAACACTGACATGATCACCTTAGATAGCGTATCGAGCGCTTTGTAATGGCCAGCAAATAATATGATCAGGCAGGTGACAATCACAATGATACTGAGTGATGCCATTGATAGTGAAAACGGAATGAAGTAGCCCAGCAAGCTAGCGCTAAACATCAACAAAGCGGCGGTATTGATTACGGCTGAGACCACGCTCAGAAATAGAAATAGCCATAGATAAGGTCGACCTAATTTCGCGTAGCCCTCAACCAAGGTGAGCCCTGTCCCCATGGTGTACTGTACGCCCGCTCGGAAAAAAGGGTATTTAAACAGGTTTACGAGCAGAATCAGCGCCGCCAGTTGCCAGCCATAAATCGCACCAGCTTTGGTTGATGCGACGAGGTGAGAGCCACCCACCGCAGCAGATGCCATTAATATGCCGGGGCCTAGCGAACGAAAAAATAAGGAAAGTTTGGATTGGGATTTATCTATAACGGCGGAGTCCATTGCTTATTGTCCTTTTTATCTTATGTATCTTTCTAAAGAGATACATACCGCAGTACATGACAAGCTGAGCGCTCGCCCTATACTGCGCAACGGTAATATCTTTTAAATGCTGTGTTTTGATGTATTTATTTTAAGTATTCTTTGCGAATATCATGCTGTGTGCATCTAGCACTCTATTCAGTTATGCGTCTTGTTGTCAAACTAAATTTACAACGTGCTATTTTTAGTTTTTATGCTAAAGGATTGACTTTGTTTTATTGGTTTGAACTTTTCTTCAGCACCCTGCATTTGGGTGCTATTTGGGTATATAATCGCGGCGTTTTTATTTTGTAGAGATCTCCCATGGCAATGCTTGAATATACCCCTCCCACCGATCCTTGGGTCGATATCGTTTTTGAGGATGACGACATTCTGGCAGTGAATAAGCCATCTGGGTTACTGTCTGTTCCTGGTCGACTTGCAGAGCATTACGACAGCATGTGGAGCCGCCTCAAGGAAGTGCATCCAGAAATCCAAGTAGTGCATCGCTTGGATATGTCGACATCAGGGTTGATGCTGCTGGCGAAAAACAAACCTTCGGAGCGAGCATTAAAAAAGCAGTTCCAATATCGTCTCACCCACAAGGTGTATTACGCACGTGTTTGGGGGCATGTCGAGCCGCAAGAAGGGAATATTGACCTTCCATTAATTTGTGATTGGCCAAATCGTCCGCGACAAAAAGTATGCTTCGACGACGGCAAGCCATCTCAAACTTTATTCCAAGTGGTGAAGCGTGAAGTGCATCCAGATGGCACCCATACGACCGTTGTGCGGTTACTGCCCATTACTGGTCGATCGCATCAGTTGCGCGTGCATTTGATGGCGATTGGTCATGCAATTGTGGGTGATGAATTTTATGCAACTGAAGAGGCGTATCAGTTTTCAGAACGTTTAGAGTTGCACGCTGCGGAGCTAAGTTTTTATCACCCAGCCACGGATCAGCTGAGCAGTATTTTTGTACCTTGTGACTTTTATCCTGAAGCCGAGGCGATGATCTTTAACTATTTTTCGCCAGAACGTACATTGCCTGATTATAAAACGTTGCCACACCCTTAATGTCAACCGCAGTCAACAACGGTGCTTTCTAGTTCGCTATTTCGTTACTGTGTTTGATGTATCCTGTCTTTCAGCCGTGAACAAGGAGTTGTTATGTCTTTGCCGACCATCGTATTTTTGGACCGAGCGACCATCCCAGAACATATTGAGGTCCCACGACCTAGCTTTCAGCACCACTGGCGCGAGTACGACTTAACTGCGCCAGAGCAGGTAATAGAAAGGTTAGCAGATGCAGATATCGTGATTAGCAATAAAGTCCTGCTTGACCAAAATGTATTAGAGCAACTACCACAATTGCGGATGATCGCGGTTGCCGCGACTGGTTTTAACAACGTCGATGTGGACTACTGTGCTAAGCATGATATTGCGGTTGCCAATGTACGTGGTTACGCGACGCGTTCGGTGCCTGAGCACGTGATTGCGATGCTGTTTGCTTTACGCCGAAATTTATTTGGCTACCATCAAGATATTGCCGCTGGCGAATGGCAGCGTAATAAGCAGTTCTGCTTTTTTACGCACCCAATCGGGGATATAGGTGGTAGCACGTTAGGTGTTGTTGGTAGTGGGGTGCTGGGGCAAGCGACGGCGAATCTAGCTCAAGCGTTAGGAATGACCGTGTTGTTTTCTGAGCGTAAAGGGGCGGCAGAATGTAGACCTGGTTATGTGCCGTTTGAGGAAGTGTTGAAACGTTCTGATGCGTTGACTTTGCACTGTCCGCTCAACAAGCATACTCAGAATTTGATTGGTCAAGCAGAGTTGCAACAAATGAAGCCCAACGCCATTCTAATTAATACGGGGCGTGGAGGCTTGGTGAGTGAGGACGCGCTGGTGGATGCCCTAAAACAGGGAGAAATCGCTGCGGCTGGTTTTGATGTTTTTACACAAGAACCAGCTGATGAGAGCAATCCGCTGATTGCCAATATGAATTTACCCAATTTGCTACTTACACCGCATGTTGCATGGGGTAGTGACTCTTCGATTCAACGTTTAGTGGAAATCTTGATTGAGAACATTGACGCTTTCGAGCGCGGAGAGCGTATTAATCGCTTGGTGTAACGCTGACATTTAAGTAAAAGATAAAAAAAGCAGACATCATGTCTGCTTTTTTCGTTAATTGAATGCTCTTTGGAATCGAGCCGTCGAATTAAAACTCTTCTTCGTTGAGACCTTTTAGGATCTGGAAGATTTCGCGGTACGCTTTTGCTGGTTTCCCTGCTTTTTTCTCTTTGGATGCTTGGCGAGCCAATTGGCGTAGACGCTGACGATCAGCCTCTGGGTACATTTCCATTACGTCATCAATGGCTTTGTCACCTTCTTCCACCACGCGATCACGCAGAGCTTCAAGCTTGTGGAATACCGCCGTTAATTGAGAGTGCTTGTTACGAATCTTATCCAACGCAGCTTGGATTGGCTCTGGATCTTCATAACGCATCAACTTACCAATACGTTGTAATTGGCGACGACGTGCTTCGTTTTTAAAGCGTTGTGCGTCTGCAATTGCTTCTCGCAGGTCTTCGCTCAATGGAAACTTTTCTAGAACTGCAGGTTTGAGGCCGACAAGCTCCTCACCTAGCTTTTGCAGTTCTTCCATGTCTCGCTTCATCTCGGATTTGCTTACCCAGATGATCTCTTCTTCTGGTTCCCATGGCGCTTTTTGATTCTTACGTGCCATTTCAGTTGCCTGTGTTTTGATTAATATTATGACTATTTTAACAAGAATCGTGGGGAGAAAGCGAAATTCTTGTTATCCTATTGTTCATCAAAGACAAGATGTGAAAGACAATGGATATTAAACAGCAGGTTGCTGAGCAACGTACCGAGCTAGAGCAAGCCGTCGCAAGAGCCTTAAAGCTTGCATCGGCAAAATCTGACGCCGCCGAAGTCGCAATTACCAAAAGCACTGGTTTAAGTGTATCTACTCGCATGGGCGAGGTAGAAAATGTCGAGTTCAACAGCGATGGTGCGCTGGGCATTACCGTTTACCGAGGTCAACGTAAAGGCAGTGCTTCCACGTCTGATTTAAGTGAAGCTGCTATCGAGCAAACCGTTATTGCGGCGCTGGATATTGCGCATTACACATCTGAAGATCCATTTGCAGGGCCCGCAGCCAAAGAATACATGGTGCAAGAGATCCCTGAGCTTGATCTTTTCCACCCAGACGCCCCTGATCCCGATTATGCTGCCGATGTGGCGATCGCCGCTGAGAAAGAAGCGTTAAGTTATGACAGTGCAATCAAACAAAGTGATGGCGCGAGTTATGATAGCCACTACGGTGTAAAAGTGTATGGTAACAGCCATGGCTTATTAGCAAGCTATGCGTCTAGCCGCCACAGTACCAGCTGTTGTGTGATTGGCGTTGGTCAAAATGGCGAAATGGAGCGTGATTACAGCTACACAGTGGCACGTCATCGCGATGACTTATGGACGCCAGAAACAGTGGGTCGTAAGGCGGCAGAGAATACGATTAACCGTTTAGATGCGCAGCGCCTAAAGACAGGTAAATACCCAATCATGTTTGCTGCTGATGTTGCAACTGGCTTGATTGGTCACCTTGTTATGGCGATCAGCGGTGGTAACCTGTACCGTAAATCTTCTTTTCTACTTGATCATCTTGGTAAGCAAGTGCTTCCTGAGTGGTTCAATATCTCGGAGCGTCCACATGTATTACGTGGTTTGGCGTCAAGCCCCTTCGATAGCGAAGGCGTGTACACTCAAGATCGTGAGATCATCACTGACGGTGTGCTAGCGACTTACCTGTTAACCAGTTATGCCGCACGTAAAATGAAGATGGCGCCGACAGGTCACGCTGGTGGCATCCACAACTGGTACGTGAAATCGACTGGTCAAAACTTCGAACAAATGCTTAAAGAGCTCGGCACTGGTTTGCTAGTGACAGAAGTGATGGGGCAAGGCGTGAACGTGGTAACGGGGGATTACTCTCGCGGTGCTGCAGGCTTTTGGGTTGAGAACGGTGAAATCCAATACCCAGTATCGGAAATTACCATTGCTGGTAATCTAAAAGACATGTTCAATAAGATTGTTGCCGTAGGTAGCGACGTTGAAACGCGCTCGCAAATTCAAACGGGTTCAATCTTACTGGATGCGATGAAAGTGGCGGGTGAGTAAGCTTTCCTAATTCAGAATTAAAAAAGCCTGATGTGTTCATCAGGCTTTTTAGTTTTTGCAGTTAGGTAATCAGTATTGTGGCAAGCCCTAAGAATACTGATAAACCAATTACATCCGTTACGGTCGTTAACGCCATACCACCAGCTAAAGCTGGGTCGATGTTCATTTTCTTTAAGAGGATTGGAATCGTTACTCCGGCAACCCCAGCGACCAATAAGTTAGTCAGCATCGCGGCGGAAATGATTCCCCCTAGCATCCAGTTTCCTTTCCAAGCGACAACAATGCCGCCAATAATCAGCGCCCACATGATGCCGTTGAGTAAACCGATCGAGGCTTCTTTCATCAACAGTTCTCGTTTGTTCGAGTCACCGATATGACCAAGAGCAAGACCACGAATCACTAGTGCGACGGTTTGGTTACCAGCGACACCACCCATGGAAGGAACAATCGTCATCAATACGGCAATGGCAGCCATCTGGTCTAGCGTGGCTTCAAACATGTTAGAAACAGAAGCGGCGGCGAGTGCGGCCAACACGTTAGCCCCAAGCCAGATACTGCGTTTGCGAGCTGATTTTACAACGGGTGCGAAGGTATCTTCATCATCATCCATACCTGCCATACTCATCATCGAGTGTTCGGCATCTTCACGGATAACGTCAACTACGTCATCGATAGTGATACGGCCAACGAGATGCTGGTTCTCGTCTACGACAGGAGCAGAGACCCAGTTACGACGTTCGAACAGACTAGCAACATCTGAATCACTGGTATCGACAGTGATCGCTTCGTCAGCATCTTCCATGATGTCGATAATTTTGACATCAGGCTGGGTCGTGATCAGCAGAGTAATGGGTAGTTCACCAATCAGTTTGCTTTCTTCATCAATGACATAAAGTGCATCCGTTGCTTCTGGTAGTTCACCTTTCATACGCAGATAACGTAAAACCACATCCACATCTACGTCACCACGAATCGTGATAACGTCGGTGTTCATCAGTCCACCTGCAGTGTCTTCTGGGTAGGACAGGGCGGTTTCGACACGCAGACGGTCAGAGGAGTCCATTTGCGACAGGACTTCGCGTGACAGGTTGTCTGGCAAGCTACGCAGTACATAAGCCACGTCATCGGTATCCATGCCTTCTGTCGCCTCTGCAAGCGCTTCAGGTGCCATTTTGGATACGAGACTATCTTTGACGTCTTCGTTTAGTTCGTCGAGGATTTCACCGTAGTCTTCAGGGTCGGTGAGTTGCCAGAGAACTTCACGGCTTTTGCGTGGAGAGGCTTCTAAAAGGTGAGCGATATCCTCAGGTTCCATGTCCTGTAACTGACGACGAACATGGACGAAGCGGCCATTTTCTAGTGCTTCTGTGACTTCTTGGAGGGCTTGGTGAGCTTGGTCGAATTCAATTTGCTCTGCCATTCATTCCTCCCAATTCCTGATATTTACAATGCGTTGAATAATAACTTAATTCTAGGCGCCTTTTAATAACAACTTATGATACTAAGCAAATTTATTTATTGGCGCAGTGAGGGGAAGGGGAGTGAGAGGTAAAAAAAAAGCGAGTAAATTACTCGCCTTCATCAAATTTATCTTCGATTAAGTGGCAAACGGCATCCAGTGCTTCTTCTGCTTGCTCACCCGCAGCGTGGATTGTGACGTACTGTCCTTGAGCAGACTCAAGCATTAATAAACCCATTACGCTGTCTGCTGTGGCGGTTTTGTCTTCTTCATTGTCGATAGTGATGACCGCTTCAAAGCTCTGGGCCAGTTCGACCAGTTTGACGGCTGCGCGAGCATGTAAGCCAAGGCGATTTTGAATCAATACTTTACGACTTAACTCCACAGCTACTCCTTAGTGTTTTTCTCTAGTGAGGTATGGCGAATTTGCACTTGGTGTCCTTTATTGGCGAAGTACTCACCGATTTGCTGAGTTAAGTACACCGAACGGTGTTTACCACCGGTACAACCTATTGCAACGGTCAAATAGCTGCGATTGTTTTTCTCGAGCAGAGGTAACCAATTCTCTATAAAGTTTTCAATTTGGTATTTCAAACTTAACACCGATTGGTGCTGCTCCAAAAATGCGGCGATAGGGGCATCCAAACCCGTAAGTGGGCGCAACGCTGGTTCCCAATGTGGGTTGGGCAAGAAGCGAACGTCGAATACGTAATCGGCATCGGAAGGCAGGCCATATTTGAAGCCAAAAGACTCAAATACCATAACAAGCCCTTTGCGATCTCTGCCTTCAACACGCATACGCACGGTTTCACTCAACTCATGCAAAGATTGTCCGCTGCTGTTCAGTACAAGATCGGCATGCGCTTTAAGTGGTGTTAAAATTTCTTTCTCACGCTCGATGGCTTGGTCAAGGGAGAGAGAGGTGCCACCTAAAGATAAAGGGTGGATTCGGCGTGTTTCGCTGTAGCGTTTGAGTAGCGTTTCCTTATTGGCGTCCAAGAAAAGCATGGTCACATCAAGCTCTGTTTTCAACTGCTCCAGTGTACCAGTCAGTTCTTTTAGCTTTTTAGGGATATTGCGAATATCAATGCTTACCGCAACATTCTGCTTGCTGTCAGCAACAGAGTGAACAAATGCGTCCAGCAAATTCACTGGGAGGTTATCAACACAGTAATAACCTAAGTCTTCCAGTACGCGCAGCGCAATACTCTTACCGGCACCTGAGTGCCCGCTAACCACGATTAGTCGCATGATGTCCGTCCTGCTTATTGGTGAATCATGATGTCGTAAAGTTCTTCATCACTCTGAGCATTGCGCAGTAGTTTCAATACTTGCTTATCGCTCAGACGTTCTGCCATAGAGGATAGAGTCTTGAGGTGCTCTTTGCACTGTTCTTCTGGTACAAGGAGCGCAAAAAGAAGGTCGACAGGTCGATTATCAATCGCATCGAATTCAATTGCTTCATCACATTGCAGCAAGACAGCAATAGCCTTGTCGCTCGATTGCATTCTAGCGTGTGGGATCGCAATACCGTTTCCGATACCAGTACTGCCCATTTTCTCTCTGTTGAGCATGCACTCGAACAGTTCGGTAGAATCTTGGCCCGTTTGATCAGCCACGATGCGGCTGATCATTTCAAGGGCGCGTTTTTTACTCGTGCAGTGGACCGCACTCTTGGTGCAGTCCAATGACAGTATTTCGCTCAGTTGCATGATTAATGACTGTTTAGTTTTTCTTTGTGCTTATTGAGTTGGCGAACCAATTTATCTACCAGCGAATCGATCGCGGCATACATATTTTCGTCATCAGCTGATGCGTGGATTTCGCCTTGATTTATATGAAGCGTAGCTTCCGCGATTTGAGTGATTTTTTCAACTTTTAGTACAACATGTACTTGATTGATATGGTCGAAGAACCTTTCGAGCTTCTGAAACTTAGAATTTACATAGTCTTGCATTGAATCGGTAAGATCAACGTGATGGCCTTGAATATTGATTTGCATAGACTTTCCTTTTCAGTTAGTGCCTTATAATAGGCGTTTACGCTGACTTGAAGGGGCAATTCCCAAGGATTCTCGATATTTGGCTATCGTACGTCTCGCGACCTGAATCCCTTGGTCAGCCAGAAGAGCAGCAATCTTGCTATCACTCAATGGCTTAGCAGTATTCTCTGCTGCGACCAGTTTTTTAATGAGTGCGCGAATTGCTGTTGACGAACATTCTCCGCCGTTGTCAGTACTAACATGGCTAGAGAAGAAGTACTTCAATTCAAAAATGCCACGTGGTGTATGCATAAATTTTTGTGTTGTTACACGAGAAATCGTGGATTCATGCATGTCCACTGCCAAGGCTACATCATTTAGTACCATTGGCTTCATGGCTTCCTCACCATACTCGAAGAAATCTTGTTGATGTTCAACAATACATCTTGCAACTTTGAGTAGCGTCTCGTTTCTACTCTCTAAGCTCTTAATTAACCATTTTGCCTCTTGCAAATTGCTGCGGATGTACTGGCTATCCGCGCTATTGCCTTTGCCTAATTGAGCATATTGTTGATTTACTTTTAATTTTGGAACGCTATCTGGGTTGATAGAAACGGTCCATTTGCCGTTGTCTTTAAAAACGGACACATCTGGAATTACGTACTCGGTATCATCCGGTGTGATACGGCTACCGGGACGAGGATCTAACTGCTGGATAAGTTTGAGGACTTCACGGAGATCGGCTTCTTTCAGCTTAGTCTCTTTGATGACGAGCTTGTAATCACGGTTCCCCAGGTGATCAATATGATCCGCAAGAATCATTTTGGCTTCAGCAAGCCACGGTGTGTCTTCTGGGAAAGTAGCTAGCTGTAGCAGTAGGCACTCTTGTAAGTTGCGTGATGCCACACCGAGCGGATCGAACTGCTGAATACGTTTACGAACGGCTTCTACTTCGTCTAACTCAATCTCTTCGTTATCGAAGCTCTCATGAATTTCTTCAGGAGATAGGGTTAGGTAACCGTAGTCGTCAACAGCGTCAATAATCGCTAATGCAATCGTACGATCGGTTTCACTGAATGGTGTCAGGTCAAGCTGCCACATTAGGTAGTCATGCAATGATTCCGTGGTTTCGCCTTGGTAGACGGGCATATCATCATCAAGAGCTAAGCCAGTGCTACCGGTATTCGCGCTGTAGACGTCATCCCAAGTGGTATCGATTTCAAGTTCAGAGCTGATCTCTGACTTCTCAATTACGTCTGAACTGTCTGGAACGTCAATGTCTGCTGGTTCGTTAGCACTGTTGCTATCAGCAGCCTCGACCACTGATTTATCTTCACCGTTTGCTAGAGGCTCATCTTGGCCTTCTTCAACTTCCAATAATGGGTTTGAATCCAAGGCTTCTTGGATTTCCTGTTGAAGATCGAGTGTCGACAGTTGCAGTAAGCGAATCGCTTGTTGCAACTGTGGCGTCATGGCTAACTGTTGACCTAGCTTGAGTTGTAATGAAGGTTTCATTCAGTGTTACTTACCTTGTAAT
The DNA here is from genome assembly GCF_012275705.1 of Vibrio chemaguriensis. Taxonomy (NCBI): domain Bacteria; kingdom Pseudomonadati; phylum Pseudomonadota; class Gammaproteobacteria; order Vibrionales; family Vibrionaceae; genus Vibrio; species Vibrio chemaguriensis. The sequence goes on along the minus strand of NZ_SHOE01000017.1, from coordinate 37,386 downwards.
GCTCAGAATCTTACCGTTCCTAATATAATCATAGACGGAATTGTTCGCCGAGATAAACTTGTTTCACCTGTTCATTATTGAGAACTTCTGCCGGAGTTCCCGATGCAATTAGGTGCCCTTGGCTTACGATATAGGCTTTTTCGCATACGTCCAGTGTTTCACGCACGTTATGGTCAGTGATTAACACTCCGAGGCCGCGATCGCGTAGATGCTCGATGATTTTCTTGATGTCATTAACCGAGATTGGGTCAACACCAGCGAAAGGTTCATCCAACAAAATGAATTGAGGGTTGGCTGCTAAAGCGCGAGCGATTTCCACTCTGCGTCGCTCACCCCCCGATAGTGCCATACCCGCACTGGTTCTGATGTGCTGAATGTGGAATTCTTCCAACAAATCTTCCAGCTTATCTTGGCGCTCTTCACGTGTCATTTCTTGACGAGTTTCGAGTACGGCCATGATGTTATCTTCCACCGACAGCTTACGGAAAATCGACGCTTCTTGCGGAAGGTAGCCAATCCCGAGACGCGAACGACTGTGCATCGGCAGAATACTGATGTCTTTATCATCAATGGTAATGGTGCCCTCATCTCGTGGCACCAAGCCGACAATCATATAAAACGAGGTGGTTTTACCTGCGCCGTTTGGGCCTAGCAGCCCAACAATCTGACCAGATTCAACTTCCAAGCTAACATCGGTTACGACTTTGCGCTTTTTGTAGCTTTTCGCCAAGTTTTTCGCACTCAGTACTGCCATATTAGTTCTCTATCTGATTGGGTTGCAAAATGGTCGTAACGCGCTCTTCCTTAGAGCTATCAGCGACTAGCTTTTGTTTACCAATTTGGTAACGAATCGAAGAACCTTTGATGGTGTTGTTGTCTTGTGCCAGTTGCGCTTGACCTTTCATGGTCAGTTCGTCTGTAGAAATACGGTAATCCAGCTCCACAGCTTGACCACTCAGTGTCTTACCATCGTCCATCAGCTGAGAAAACTTCGCAGGTTTACCAAATGCTTGAATCTGTTTGATGGCTTCGGTTTTAGGATCGCGCGTTACCACGATTCTATCAGCATCGATATTGATGCTACCTTGCTTAAGAGATACATCGCCTTTAAAAATAACCTGGTTACTCTTCATATCCACTTGTTGGGTGTCAGAGTTAATGTAAACCGGTTGTTGAGTATCCGACTTAAGTGCCAGCGCTTGAGGCGCCGCCAATACCAGTGCCAGTAGGCTAAGGTGTAACGGTTTCATATCGACCTTGAACTTCGTCTGTCAGAGTTGCGGTATGCTGCTTTAAGTTGCCTTGCATTGCGCCTCCAGTAGTTTCAAATTGTGGCCCAACCAACATGACCTGTTGATCAGCTTTAAAATCACGATTGGTTAGATTAATGACTAACTTGTCTGTTGCCATGGTATCAAAACTCGCACCAGGCAGAAGATTTTGCATTAAGACCTTGTCATATAAAGTCAAAACTTGGTCTTCATCTAACACGGCTCTTGTGGCCGTCACCTTCCATTCAATGACGCTACCTTCACGGTAAACCATCAACGTCGGGTTATTAAAAATGGTATCTCCACTCTTAGCATAATGGTCTAAGTTCGTGGAGCGGATGATGTAACTGCGGACACCATCTTCACCATAGGTGATGTTTTCCAGTCCAGTACCACTGAACATGGGCAGTTCAGAATCTGGTGCTACTTGAATTGCGTCGTTGCCTTTTGGGGTCAGTAGGTAATAACCGCACCATGCGACAACGAAGATCAAGAGCAAATAAATAAGGCGAGTAAAACTCATATAATGAAGGCCTATCGTTTAGCTCAGTACTTCCCTGACCATTGCCTTTATTTGTGTAATAAATGATTTAAATGTTTGTGCTGATATTACATCACGCCAGCTTTTAGTAAATCGTGCATGTTCAGTGCACCCACAATTTTTTCGTCTTTACATAAAATCAGAGCGTTAATATTTTTATTCTGCATCAAGTTCAAGCCTTCAACCGCTAGCATATCAGGGTGCGCTGTGGTTGGATTTGTCGTCATGACTTCGCCAATCGCGGTCGTATGAATATCAATGCGTTTGTCTAAGGTGCGACGTAAATCACCATCGGTGAATATACCAAGCATAGCATCGTGCTCATCGACGATAGCGGTCATTCCTAGCCCTTTTTCTGAAATTTCAAGCAGGGCATCGCGAATCAATGCGTTTGGAGAAACTTTAGGTAGCGCTTCTCCAAAGTGCATAATATCAGACAACTTAAGCAGCAGTTTTCTCCCTAACGCGCCACCTGGATGAGATAGAGCAAAATCTTCGGCAGAAAAACCACGCGCTTGGAGTAGGGCTACGGCTAATGCGTCTCCCATTACTAATGTGGCCGTGGTACTGCTGGTCGGTGCCAACCCTAGTGGGCAAGCTTCTTGAGGTACCGTAATTTGTAGGTGCAAGTCAGACAGTTTTGCCATATTGGATTCTGGCTTGCCTGTCATACTAATTATCTTGATGTTCAGGCGTTTTAATACCGGAAATAGAGACAGAATTTCGTTTGACTCACCAGAGTTAGAAATTGCGAGCACAATATCTCCAGGGCTGATCATGCCCAAGTCGCCATGTGCTGCTTCGCCAGGGTGAACGAAAAACGCAGAAGTCCCCGTGCTTGCCAGAGTCGCAGCAATCTTGTTACCAATGTGGCCTGACTTGCCAATACCCATAACGACTACTTTGCCGCTGTTGGAAAGGATCAGTTCGCACGCTTTCTCAAATTGATCATCAAAGTAGGTATCCAGCTCTTGCAGAGCAGCAACTTCGATATCAAGAACTTGTTTAGCAGCAGCGCGAAAATCAAATTGATTGGACATATCAGTTCTCTACTTATTTATCGTGGTAATTAAGCGGCCATGTTTGCGAATAAGTACACTTGATAACCTAGGAAGCATGCAAACAAGATTGCACCTTCAATACGGTTAATACTGCGTGATTTACCCAAACACATCGCGATAAGTAACAGTGAAACGCCTAACATGACCCAGAAGTCACGTCCCATCGCGTACTCACTCAGTACCGATGGATTAATGATGCCGGGAATGCCCATTACGGCCAGAATATTAAACACATTCGAGCCAATAATGTTACCGACGGCCATGTCGTCTTCACCTTTTAAAACACCAGCAAGCGATGCTGCGAGCTCAGGTAGACTAGTGCCGATGGCAATGATAGTCAGACCTATGACAAGATCGCTCATGCCAAAATACTTCGCAATAATCACCGCGTTATCCACTAGCATGCTTGCTGCCAAAGGAAGCAGTATCAGGCCAATAACCACCCACATGATCGCTTTAGGGTTGCTGACGCCTTCTGGGATCTCTGACTCTTGGTCATCAAGAAAAACATCACCTGATTTTTGTTCTTTGCGGCTGATCTGCAACATAGCAAATAAAAATGCCCCAAAGAGTACAAACAATAAGACACCTTCATAAAAAACCGAGATGGCTATTCCAAAGCAGAATACCGGCGAGTACTGTTACTGCAATCATTAATGGCAGTTCCCGGCGGATGACCGCGGAGCTAATCGACAGAGGCTTGATGAGTGCTGTAATACCTAGGATTAACGCGATGTTCGCGATGTTTGAGCCTAAAACGTTACCCACTGCAGTATCGGTTTTTCCGTCCCAGGCTGCGGTTGCAGAAACCATCATCTCTGGCGCAGAAGAGCCCATCGCAAGGATTGTCATGCCGATGACAAGAGGTGAAATACCGACGTTGCGGGCTATCGCTGCAGAACCAAAAACAAGTTTATCTGCACTCCATACGAGCAAAACAAGACCGACTATAAGCAACGCTACGGCTTCGAGCATGAGAATTCCTAAGTATTAAATAAGTAAAATGAATAACCGCTAATTTTGACCTTTTGCGGCCTAAAATGGAAGATAAACGACGAATAAATTAAAGGTTAGTAACGAAAATGTATGCAAATGTCGTTCATTTAAATCAGCAATTCTTGTCTAGGATTTAAACACTTTGCGCTGATTTGATCGTAATCCACAAAAAATTGCAGGTATATACTCGACTTTATTTAATTGAACAGTGCTTTAAATTCAAAGCCAATGTGCTTATGATTGCAGCCTAATAAATGTACCGACGTTACTTTATTAAACGTGAAATTCAACTCCGTTGTGTGTCTGGTTGATGATGCCGTGAGTTGCAACGCTCCGACAGTAGAAGAGATGATATGTCGAACAACGATTTAGTCACCGTGAACAACCTCACTTTTTCACGGGGAGAGCGCAAGATCTTTGATGGTATTGATCTGCATGTTCCTGAGGGCAAAGTGACGGCCATTATGGGACCATCGGGAATAGGTAAAACAACACTGCTGCGTTTAATTGGTGGTCAGTTGTATCCCGAGCAAGGAGAGATCTGGTTTGATGGCGACAATATTCCCTCTCTCTCGCGTAAAAACTCTACCATGCTCGAAAGAAAATGAGCATGTTGTTTCAATCAGGAGCTTTATTCACTGATTTGAATGTCTTTGATAACGTCGCCTTCCCATTGCGAGAGCATACGAATTTATCGGAAGAGCTGATTCGTACCATGGTATTGCTTAAGCTTGAAGCCGTCGGTCTACGCGGCGCGGCACAACTGATGCCGAGCGAGCTATCGGGTGGCATGGCAAGACGCGCTGCGTTGGCGCGTGCGATCGCCCTGGATCCTGATTTAATCATGTACGATGAACCATTTGTCGGACAAGACCCAATCACCATGGGTGTCTTGGTTGAGCTTATTAGTAATCTAAATCAAGCGTTAGGTTTAACTTCTATAGTCGTTTCTCACGACGTGCCTGAAGTGATGAGTATTGCCGATTGGGTTTATCTGATGGCCGATGGCAAAATTATCGCTTTTGGCACACCAGAAGAGCTTAATCAGAATCCTGACCCTCGCGTTCAGCAGTTCTTACAAGGTGATGCAGATGGTCCTGTACCGTTTCGCTTCCCTTCTCAAAGTATCGAAAAGGACTTATTTGATGGTCGATAACTTTATGCATTTTGTCGCCTCACTAGGTAGACGAACGCTCTCCATCTGCGGAGCATTTGGTCGTGCGACTTTCATGCTGATTGGGGCACTGTTTACTAAGCCACAACCGCTTAAAAGCTTTCCTCTGCTCGTTAAACAACTTTATTCCGTAGGCGTCCAGTCTCTGGCGATTATCGTCGTATCTGGGTTGTTCATTGGTATGGTCTTGAGCCTACAAGGCTATGTTGTGCTGGTGGATTACGGCGCAGAGGGCAGTTTGGGGCAAATGGTGGCGCTCTCATTGCTACGTGAATTAGGGCCCGTTGTCACTGCACTTCTGTTTGCTGGTCGTGCAGGCTCTGCGTTAACTGCAGAGATAGGTTTGATGAAAGCGACGGAGCAACTCTCTAGCCTTGAAATGATGGCGGTAGATCCTTTGAAAAGAGTGATTGCGCCACGTTTTTGGGCTGGTGCTATTTCAATGCCATTGCTGGCTATGATTTTCATGGCAGTGGGTATTTGGGGCGCCCAGCTTGTTGGTGTTGACTGGAAAGGTGTTGACCATGGCAGTTTTTGGTCAGCGATGCAGTCCTCAGTTGAACTAGGACAGGATATTGGTAACAGTATGATCAAGTGCTTTGCGTTTGCAATTACGGTTACTTGGGTCGCTCTATTTAATGGTTATGATGCTATTCCTACTTCGGAAGGGATCAGCCGAGCAACTACGCGCACTGTTGTGCATTCTTCTTTAGCAGTACTAGGACTAGACTTTGTACTGACCGCATTGATGTTTGGGAATTAATCATGCAACAAACACGTAAAACTGAATTATGGGTTGGCAGCTTTGTATTAGCGGGAATTTGCGCGATTCTTGTGATGATTTTTCAAGTTGCTGACGTAAAAAGCATTGGCTCTGGTGATACTTACACCCTCAAAGCTGAGTTCGATAATATTGGTAGTTTAAAAGTTCGCTCGCCAGTAAAAGTGGGTGGGGTTGTGATTGGCCGGGTAAGCAATATTTCGCTTAACCCAGATAACTTATTACCTGTTGTGAGTCTATCGATCAATAGCAAATACAATCAATTCCCAGAAACGTCGAGCGTACAAATTTTGACGTCTGGCTTGATTGGTGAGCAATACATTGGTTTAGTACCAGGCTTTGTTTTTGACGATGAAGTCATGCTGGTCGATGGCGATACCATCGAAGACACCAAATCAGCGCTCGTGCTTGAAGACTTAATTGGTCAAGTGCTTTACAGCGTAGGTGGTTCAGACGATTCAAGTAAGGAATAACTATGTTAGCGAGATTATTACTTTCAGTTTGTGCTGTGTTTAGCGCGTTTGGTACAAGTGCAGCAGAAGTGGATAAAACTGAACCTTATAAGATGATGAAGCAAGTGGCTGAAGTCACGTTCGAAAGATTAAAAGCCGAGCAGCCGAAAATCAAACAAGACCCAGATTTACTCAAGGTGATTGTTGAAGAAGAGCTAATGCCTTACGTCAACTACCGCTATGCTGGGTTAAAGCTCCTAGGTCCAAACCTAAAAGGAGCGAAACGTGAAGACGTACTTGAGTTTATCGATGCATTTCGTGCGTATTTAATTGCTTCATATGCCCAAGTGCTAACGCAATACAGTGACCAGAAAATTGAATTTGGTCCTGAGCCTAGTATTGATGACTCTAAGCGTATCACCAGCATTAAAGTTGATATCATCGATACGCCGCGTCCAAACATCAAGCTAGAGTTCAAATTGCGTAAAGACAACAAATCTGGTGAGTGGGAAGCATTCGATATGATTGCGGAAGGCATTAGTTTACTCTCTAGCAAACAGTCAGAATGGAATAGCAAAATTCGTCAAGAAGGCATTTTATCTGTCGCGAAAGATCTAGAAAAATTAGCTGCGGAACCGGTTCGCTTTGAGGCGAAGAAATAATGGCCCAGACTCCCGCTCAGTGGCAATTAGATCAAAACATTCTTAAGCTAACAGGGGCACTTGATAGAGATACAGTGCCCTCATTGTGGGCGTATGCTCAGCAATGGCAACCAGCTCAAGCTGAGCTGGAATGCTCGTTAAAAGAGATAGAGCGCGTCGACTCTGCAGGAATGGTGATGTTAATCCACTTATTAGAGCATGCAAAAAAGCAAAACTGTCATATAATGCTCAGTTTCGTGCCGGCGCAACTGCGCACTTTGTTTCAACTGAGCAATGTTGAATCTTTAGTGGCCAAACACATACAGAATTATCAGGGGTAAATTGTGGATAGCGCAAAAGTACAACAGTTATTAGAAGAAGCACTAAACCTTCAAGAAGTGCATGTAAAAGGTGAAGGTAGCCACTATGAGGTGGTTGCTGTTGATGCTTGTTTCGATGGAATGAGCCGCGTTAAGAAGCAACAGTTAATTTATGGTCCTCTGATGGAATACATCCAGCGTAACGACATTCACGCATTATCAATTAAAGCGTTCACACCAGAAGAGTGGGCTCGTGATAAGAAACTGATGTCGCTTTAAGGTTTATTGATGGAAAAGTTTCGAGTTATTGGGTCAGATAAACCACTCGTTGGTGAAGTGACCATTTCCGGTGCAAAAAACGCAGCACTGCCGATTTTATTTGCGTCTATCTTGGCGGAAGAGCCTGTAGAAGTGGCAAACGTGCCACACCTTCGTGATATCGATACAACCATGGAACTGCTTAAGCGTTTAGGCGCGAAAGTAAGCCGTAATGGTTCTGTTCACGTCGATCCAAGTAGCATTACTGAATACTGCGCACCGTATGATTTGGTGAAAACCATGCGTGCTTCTATTTGGGCTTTGGGCCCGCTCGTAGCGCGATTTGGTCAAGGTCAGGTTTCTCTACCTGGCGGTTGTGCTATCGGTGCTCGTCCTGTTGATCTGCATATTTCTGGCCTAGAGCAGCTTGGCGCAACGATTACGCTTGAAGATGGTTACGTTAAAGCTGAGGTTGATGGTCGTCTAAAAGGTGCGCACATCGTGATGGATAAAGTCAGCGTAGGCGCGACGATCACCATCATGTGTGCTGCAGCACTTGCTGAAGGCACTACAACGCTAGACAACGCGGCGCGTGAACCTGAAATTGTAGACACCGCGGATTTCCTAAATAAGCTTGGAGCAAAAATTTCTGGTGCAGGCACAGATACGATCACGATTGAAGGTGTTGAGCGCCTAGGTGGTTGTAAACACAACGTGGTTGCCGACCGTATTGAGACGGGAACATTCCTTGTCGCTGCTGCGGTATCTGGCGGTAAAGTAGTATGTCGTAACACTAACGCTCATTTGCTTGAAGCGGTTTTAGCCAAGCTAGAAGAAGCTGGCGCGCTTGTCGAAACGGGTGACGATTGGATTTCAGTTGATATGACTGATCGCGAGCTGAAAGCAGTGAGTGTACGTACAGCGCCGCATCCAGGCTTCCCGACCGATATGCAAGCGCAATTTACGCTACTAAACATGATGGCTAAAGGCGGCGGCGTGATCACTGAGACTATCTTTGAAAACCGCTTTATGCACGTACCAGAATTGATGCGTATGGGCGCGAAAGCCGAGATTGAAGGCAACACCGTTATCTGTGGTGATGTTGAGTCATTAAGTGGTGCGCAAGTGATGGCAACCGACCTACGAGCTTCGGCTAGTTTGGTAATTGCGGGCTGTATTGCTAAAGGCGAAACCATCGTTGATCGTATTTACCATATCGACCGCGGTTACGACAAAATCGAAAATAAACTGGCTGCACTTGGCGCAAATATTGAGCGAGTGAGCGAGGCAAGTTAAACTGCACCGCAGGTAACTTGGATATCAAGAGAGCCGAAACCTGAGTTTCGGCTTTTTTATATCACTCTCATGACCATAGTTATCCTTTATGGAAAGAGAGAAATTAATAGCTGTATCTGGCAAAAGCCGGTTCCTGGAGAACAAGAATGATTGCACTGTTACGTGTATTTGCTGTCGCTATCTTTGCGATTGTTATGTTTATTGGTGGTTGTGGTTACTGCCTGTTAAGCCCCCGAAACCCTAAGCACGTTTTCACTTTTGGCCGCTTGTTTGCCAAGATGTCTCGTGTATTTGGGATTAAGTTAGAGCTGCGTATCCCTGAAGATGCGTATTCACGCGGACAACATGTTTACATTGCTAACCACCAGAACAACTGGGACATGTTTACTGTTTCTGCTGCTGTGACCCCGAAAGTTGTGACAGTAGGTAAAAAGAGCTTGGCTTGGATGCCACTGTTTGGTCAGCTTTACTGGCTTACGGGTAACATCCTGATTGACAGAGCGAATCGCTCGAAAGCAAAAGGTACTATCGATCAGGTAGTGAGCAGCATGAAAGAAAGTGATGTTTCGGTGTGGATGTTCCCTGAAGGCACGCGTTCTCGTGGGCGTGGTCTGCTGCCATTCAAAACAGGTGCTTTTCATGCAGCAATTGGAGCAGGCGTGCCAATCATTCCTATCGTATGTAGCTCGACGAATAAAATTAAGCTGAACCGTTGGAACAATGGTCATGTGATTGTTGAAATGCTACCTCCAATCAGTACAGAAGGCTATGGTAAAGAGGGCATTCGCGAGCTAGCGAATATCTGTCGTGAACAGATGAAAGAGAAGCTTGAATCGTTAGATGAAGAAGTCAAACAGCGTAATGCTGCTTAAGTTTTACTGCGATATCATCACGAAAAGACAATAAAAAACGGGTAGCCTGAGCTACCCGTTTTTTTATGTTTGTCAGCAAGTGCCATTATTTGCGAACTGCAATTGCTTCAATCTCGATACCAACATCTTTCGGTAGGCGAGCGACTTCTACACAAGAACGTGCAGGGTAGTTTGCTACGCCGTGCTCATCAAAGAACTTGCCGTAAACTTCGTTCACCGTGCCAAAGTCGTTTAGGTCTTTAACAAAAACCGTTAGCTTCACGATATCTGACACTTTAAGGCCTGAAGATTCAACCACAGCCTTTACGTTTTCTAGAGACTGACGAGCTTGCTCTGCGATATCAGCAGACACTTCACCTGTCGCTGGGTTTACTGGGATTTGGCCTGAAGTAAGAACCATGTTACCTAGATCTACGCCTTGAACGTAAGGACCGATTGCTGCTGGTGCAGATTCAGTGTGAAGTACTTTCGTCATTTGATTTTTCCATCAGTTGTAGGGAATAAAGATTCTCAGTTTGCCTCTAAACCCGTGGTAGGTAAAGAGTAAAATACCCCGACATTGCGGGGTATTTTAAACGTATCACGCCTAGTCGTACGGTGTGTTTATCGTTCGGTTACGATCTCACGTGAGAAGACTTTCTCGCAGTACTTACACTTTAAGCGGATTTCTTGTTTCTTTTCGAATACGCTAAAGCTGCTTTCTACTGGCTCATTGTGAGAAATACAGTTTGAATTTGGGCATTCGAAGACATCATTGATGCGCTCTGGAAGCTCTAACGCGAGCTTTTTCACCACTTCATAGTTTTCGATTTGGTTCACGGTCGCGTGAGGAGCATACAGCGCCAACTTGCTCGCTTGCTCTTCATTAATAAACACATTTTCTATTTTCAGTAGATCTTTATGACCGAGTGCCGATGATGGCAAGTTCAGACCAATCGTAACGCGCTGTGATGAATTGTGCATATCGAACAGTCTTAATACTTTGATGCCGATTTGCGCAGGGATGTGGTCGATGACTGTGCCATTTTTGATTGCTTCTACCTGCAATTGAGTTTCTTTAGCCATGGGTTTTCTCCTCGATTACAGTGTTTCGTTTAGAACAAGCGCCAACAGTGCTTGGCGAGCGTATACGCCATTTTGAGCTTGCTGGAAGAAGTAAGCATGAGGCGTTTTATCAACATCGGTTGTGATTTCATCCACACGTGGTAGTGGGTGGAGTACTTTTAGATTCTCGCGCGCCCCTTCGAGTAATGCAGCTGTCAAAATATACGCCGATTTAATGTGCGCGTACTCCGATTCGTCAAAACGTTCTTTCTGTACTCGTGTCATGTACAGAATATCTAGTTCAGGAATCACGCTCTCCATGTCCGTGTGCAGACTATATTGAATGCCAGCTTCGTCTAGCTCTTCGCAGATGTAATCTGGCATTGCCAATGCTTCTGGTGCAACAAAGAAGAAGCGGATGTTATTAAACTTCGCTAAGGCTTGAGTCAGAGAGTGCACCGTGCGGCCATATTTTAGGTCACCGACGAACGCGACGTTCAAGTTGTCTAGACGACCTTGTGTTTCCGCGATGGTGTATAGGTCGAGTAGCGTTTGAGTTGGGTGTTGGTTTGCACCGTCACCAGCGTTGATCACTGGCACGCCATTTGAGAATTCAGAGGCCAAGCGAGCGGCGCCTTCTTGTGGATGGCGCATCACAAAGGCATCGACGTAAGAAGAGATGACCTGTACTGAATCTGCGAGTGTTTCGCCTTTTTTCGCCAGAGATGTATTACCATCATTATCAAAGCCAATCACGTCACCACCAATGCGTTGAATCGCTGTTTCAAACGATAAACGTGTACGTGTTGATGGTTCAAAGAAACAACTGGCAACGACTTTGTTTTTAATCAGTTCTGGTCGAGGTGCTTTTTTAAGGCTGCCTGCTGTTTCTACGATAAGTTCCAGCTCTTCACGTGAAAGCTCTGGAATAGAGATGATGTGCTTCTGGTAAAGCGAGTTCGCCATGATCTTCTTCCCTATAACATTGATGACTACATCCAAATAACCGAAAGGAATTTTGGACATAAAAAAACCTCCCCAAATGGGGAGGTTTTAAAATTCAATAGAATTAACGAAAATAACACCACGTAAGCGTAGTCGCTTAGCTAGAGCAAATCGCGTTTTCATGTCGGCAATTAGCTTGGTCATTTCTTAATCCTCAGACAAATTGCCGAGCATTATACGCTTAACTTTCGTGAGCGCAAGCGATTACATCATGGTTTTTGGCAGCTGTTTTGGCTTGTTAGTTTAGCTTCCTAATGTTGCTACCATCACGGCTTTGATGGTGTGCATACGGTTTTCAGCTTCGTCGAATACGATGGAGTATTCTGACTCAAATACCTCTTCTGTTACTTCAAGGCCTTTCATGCCGTATTTTTCAGCGACTTCTTTGCCGACGGTGGTATCATCATTGTGGAAAGCTGGAAGACAGTGCATAAATTTCACATGTGGATTACCCGTTTGTTTAATCACGTCCATATTGATTTGATATGGTGTCATTAAAGCCACACGTTCATCCCATGCCTCAGCGGATTCACCCATAGATACCCAAACATCGGTGTAAAGGAAGTCACAACCCTTCACGCCTTCCTCCACGCTTTCAGTTAATGTGATTTTTGCACCAGTTTGCTGCGCGATAGTTTGGCAAGTTGCCACCAAATCTTCTTCAGGCCAGAACGCTTTTGGCGCGACAAGGCGAATATCTATGCCCATTTTAGCGGCGCCCACCATGAGCGAGTTGCCCATATTGTTGCGTGCATCGCCTAGGTAAGCGAAGGTCATTTCATGCAGCTGCTTACCGCGTCCGTACTCTTGCATGGTCAGGAAGTCAGCAAGGATTTGGGTTGGGTGGAACTCATCAGTCAAACCATTCCACACTGGAACACCAGCATAAGTGCCAAGCTCTTCAACAATGGATTGGCCAAAACCGCGGTATTCGATGCCATCATACATGCGGCCAAGTACGCGCGCGGTGTCTTTCATTGATTCTTTATGGCCAATCTGAGAACCAGAAGGGCCGATGTAAGAGACTTGAGCGCCTTGATCAAAAGCAGCGACTTCAAACGCACATCGGGTACGAGTCGAAGATTTCTCAAAGATGAGTGCAATGTTTTTACCTTGAAGTGTCTTCTGCTCTGTTCCTGCATATTTTGCTTTTTTTAGCTCTGCAGACAGTTCGAGCAAGAACTGGATTTCTTTGGTTGAGAAATCCAATAGCTTCAAAAAGTTGCGGTTACGTAAATTGAAAGCCATAGCTCGTCCCTTAGTACGTGTGATTGAATTAATAGAATGCATTAAAACATATAAATGCTTTATTTGTGAATAATTATTTTTATGTAAAACTAAAAAAGGTTGATGCATTCACATCAACCTTAGTTTTTATTCATTTAATGTAAAAGGACGAATTGGTTATATATCGTCTCGTTCTATCGGACAACTCATGCAGCGGGCGCCGCCACGGCCACGGCCAAGCTCGTTACCTGGGACTGTCAGTACTTTGATACCAGCTTTGTCGTATTTTTCGTTGGTGTATACATTGCGTTCGTAACCAATCACAACGCCCGGTTTTACGGTAAGAACGTTATTGGCGTCATTCCATTGTTCGCGCTCAGCTTCATAACTGTCACCACCAGTGGTGATGATTTTCAGCTGATCTAAGCCAAGAGCAGATTCAATCGCATGCAGGTAGTTATGAGATGCTTCAACATGCATTTCACCATTGCCTTTTGGTGTTAAGCGCCATGTGTCGAGATCTTTGCGCATGATCTCTGGGTAAACAGAGAACGTGTCCACATCCATATGGGTCATAACGGTGTCTAAATGCATGCATGAACGGTGTTTAGGCAGATCAATCGCAATCACTTCGGTTGCTTGTCCTGCCTTAAACAGGCTCGCTGCAAGGTTTTCTACACCTTGCGCGGTCGTGCGCTCAGACATACCGATCAGAACTGCACCTTTACCAATAACCAACACATCACCGCCTTCGACATTCGCATTATCGTAATGCAGATCATCGTCACCGAAGTATTTAATAAAGTCTTGGCCAGCAAAAATTGGGTGCCAACGATAAATCGCACGTAAGTGGTTTGTTTCACGTTGGCGTGCAGGCATCATCATTGGGTTGAGCGATACACCACCATAAACCCAGCATGAGGTATCACGCGTAAATAGGTGGTTAGGTAGCGGCTCAATAACAAAATCCAGCGGACGCTTCATTTTTGGCAGCATAGAAGATGAGGTGATCGGCAGCTCTGAGTAAGCTAAGCCACCTAAAAAGATGCTGGCAAGGTGTTCATCATCCATTTCTGAAAAATATTGGCGCAGGTCTCGCGCAAAGGTTGGCCCGTAACGAAAGTCAGAAATCTGAGTATTTAGCAGCCACTGTTTTGCTTCTGGAACGGCGAGGGTTTCGACCAGTAAATCGTGGAGGAGAAGCACTTCTACATCTTGATCGCGTAGCGTGCGTGCGAACGCATCGTGCTCTTCACCGGCCGCTTCTACAGCAAGAACATCATCAAACAGTAACTCATGACAGTTTGATGGAGTTAAGTGGGTTAGGGCGCGCTCTGGGCGATTTAATAGAACTCGTCGAAGTTGACCAACTTCTGATCCAACGTACAGCTTGCTCATTTTGTATCCTTACAAATTTTCCAGCCGTTAGTTATGACAAGCTTCCTAGAAAGATGCAAATCACTACGCTTTGCCTATATTCTGAGTTTTTATTGTTTTTTAGATTTTAGTTTCGTCTGTTTTGCTAATGAAGTTTTGGTTTGGGTTTAAATTCTATTTTGTAAAATGTGGAGAGCGTGCGTTTTTATTCTAATTTTCCCATTGAGAAAGAATACATGCATAGTGCATAAAACGTGCATTTTTATTCCTGATTATGCATTATTGAAGTGAATTTATTCGTTATGCTTCTTCGTTTTACACGTGAGTGTATTCAAGAAAGCGCCATAAACACGCACAGAAAGAGAAAATAACCGCATTAAGTGTCAGTTAGGATGTTCTGAATATTAAAAAATGCCATTTTTTGTTAATTTTTTGTTTCTTTGCGTGGTCGGTTTAATATTTATATTCAAATAACCGATAAGAATCGCGGTGGTATGATGTTTGTTTGTGGCTTTTCATCGCAATCCATGCCATATTTCACCGGATCAGCATACTCAGTATTGGGTATAGTGTTTCTATCAAGTAACTAATCTGGAGCCAAAACATGTCTCACGAAGATGAATATCTATCAGTAGAAGAATTAATTGAGATTCAAAAGGAAGAGACTCGCGATATCATTGCAGCATTGCTAGAAGATGGCAGCGATCCAGATTCGCTATACGAAATCGAGCACCACCTGTTTGCAGAAGATTTTGACACGCTAGAAAAAGCGGTAGTTGAAGCATTCAAGATGGGCTTTGAAGTGCTTGAAGCGGAAGAAACTGAAGATGAAGATGGCAACAAGTTGCTTTGCTGTGACGCAACCATGGAATCAGCATTAGACGCAGAAGCCATTGATGCGCAAGTTGAAAAACTGATTCACTTGGCAGAAAAATACGACATCATCTATGACGGTTGGGGTACGTACTACGAAGGCGAAGATGCGCTTTACCCTGAAGAAGATGAAGACGACGAGTAATCAAAGCTCACCTCTTTTAGAAAAACCAGCGTTTAACGCTGGTTTTTTTATACCTTGAAAATGGCATCCAACAACAGATGTATGTGGAGGTGATAAATAATTCACATTGAGTTTATAGGGGATTTCTCCCTATAATGCGTGAAAATTGATCTAGCGCAAGGTGTATATGCAACTCTCACTCGCCGGTTTATGGCAAGTCTCTCCACTGACGGACCTCTCGATTCCACAGGATGACATCACTTTTCCCGCCCCTTTAAGTCTGGTCCTGCCTGATGAATTGACGGAAGAAGCAATTCGTCAGCAAGAGTGGCACCTGATGCATGACATTGAAGTGGATGAGGCGATGATGGCATTTCCTGCAGTGGAAATGGTAATGGGTGGTGTTGATTACCATGCGGAGGTACGTTTGAACGGCGTGGCTGTGTTTGATTGTGATGGCTCGCAAAGTGTGTATAAGAAAGACATTCGCCCATACATGCAAATGGGGCGTAATCGTTTTGAGATATTGTTCCTAGAGGAAGAAGAAGATCTTTTATTCGATGAGGATAAGCCAGAGCTTTGCCCGCTTTCTGAACATCAATATAAGAAAAGTGATGAGCGACTGGGCGTGTGGCAAGAACCGTACTTGCAGTTTATTCGCAACGTGCGTTTAGAGCGCGTGGCAACCGAGCAGATTTGGCACCATGGTGGCGGGTGTGAATTTAAGGTCGATTTGTATTACCAGACATTTGCACCAGGGCTAGTGTCAGCAGCGGTAAAGTTTAATGGCATGACTTACCATATCCCAATTGACGTTCGTGCAGATCACGCCAGCGCACTCTTTCAGATTGAAGCGCCAAAGTATGCTGATCTTAATGACCCTGATCCAAATGATCTCTATCAGTTGTCTGTTGAATTGGATGGACAACGCCAAAACTTCACTGTTGCATTGAGCCAGGAGCTTTGCGTTACCCATGTTGTGCTTTAACGTCTGATAATATTTTTTATTACAGTACCTTAAGCATTACGACTTCACATGCATCATGCCCTGTTTGCCCAAGCGGGGCATCGAGATGCTCAAAGCCTAGCTTTTCATACAAGCCTACCGCCTCTCTTAGACATTCGGTCGTTTCTAAATAGCACTGCTGATACCCAAGCTGTTTCGCCAGTTGTAAGCTCAATGCGACGATGCGTTTGGCTAAACCGTGTCCTCGTGTTTGAGGTAAGAAGTACATCTTTTGCAGCTCACACACATTTGGCTCACCAGCTAAAGGGGCAAAGCCACCGCCACCAACGATCTCTCCGCGATGTTCAATGACCCAATAGGCGGCGCCGCATTGATTGTAAACCGAATACATATCATCAAGCGTTGGATCGGCCACACCATAACCTTTGTCTGCGGTTAAGCCGTATTCAGCAGAGACTTTACGAATTACGTCTGCCACTTGCGGGTTGTCTGCTTTTGTAAGAGGTCGAAGAACGTATTCCTCTGCCTGACATACTTTTATCAGCCCTTTTAGGTAAGTCTCTAGACCAAGTTTGAGTTGTTCTTGCTCACAGTCATCAAGTTGTGTAAGCAACTGCTCAAAAAAGCTGTTTTGCTGTTGGTCTAGTTGCGATAACGCCTGCTGTCCTTGAATTGTGAGCACTACGAGTTGGCTTCGTTTATCTTTCGGGTTTTCGATGCTCTCAACCAAACCTAATTTAATCAAACCAGTAATGGTGCGGCTTGCATTGGACTTGTCGACACTAAGCTGCTGCGCCAGTTGGTTGATGGTCAATGGCTGCAATTGGATTTCACCTAATGCGTGCGCTTGTACCGGGGTAAGAGCGACATCGCCGCATTGTTTATCGAGCATACCAAGCAATCGGACGGCTTGACGGGAGTAGTGTCGGAGTTGACGAGCGTTCATTATCACTTACCTCTAAAAATAAAGTTGCGCACCGCAATTAAATTAATTGCGGTGCGCAACTTTGTCAATGATAAATGTCATTTGGCTCGTTAGGAGACGTAGTGAGCCTCCATGTTTAAGCGTGGTGATGTAAACAAAACTGCGGTGCTGGAGTTTTTGCTGATGATTTACGCATCCATACTTTCTCGTGGAAGTAGTAAGCCACCGTATTCAAACTCGGCTCTAGCATCGCCATTACGCCGCCGACAAATGCATCACCTGTTAGTAAGTAAACCACGGTAAAAGCGACGCTGAAGTGCACGGTCGCAAAGCTTGCGGTTTTTAATTTGGTCATCCACTGACGAGCTTTAAGTGCTGGGACTTTTGCCCATGCCTTTTCATGAAAGTAGAAGGCTACGGTGTTCACTGAAGGCTCAATCATGGCAATTAAACTACCAATTAAAATGTCGCCTGTGAGTACGTAAGCGACACTAAATGCGATAGTAAAATGCAGTGCTGCGAAAGTTAGTGTCTTTTTCATGATAATTACTCAATCGTGTTTGTTTCGATGAGTTTATTATCGATAATAATTCTCATTAATGCTAATGGATGATGAGTATTGTTGCGATAGGGGAAAGCTATTGATGATGGTTTTTGGTGAAAGATATACAAAAAAGGTTGACCATGATGGCCAACCTTTGGATTCAAAGTGAGAAGTGTTAGTTCTTCTCTTTCACTGAGGCTTAAAGTGCAGCGATCGTTGTCTTCTGCTCTTCTAGCTTAGCTAGTGTCTCTTTGTAGCCTTCAAGCTTCTCACGCTCTTTAGCAACAACCGCTTCCGGTGCTTTCGCCACGAAGCCTTCGTTGCCCAGTTTGCCTTCGATACGCTTGATTTCGCCGTGCGTCTTCTTGATTTCGCCATCTAGACGAGCAAGCTCTGCATCTTTGTCGATCAAACCCGCCATTGGGATCATCAGCTCAGACTTGCCAACCAGTGCCGTTGCACACGCTGGGGTTTCTTCGCCAGCTTCAAGCACGCGTACTGCTTCTAGCTTCGCTAGAGACATCAATACTTGTTTGCTTGCTTCTAGACGAGAGGCGTCTTTCTCATTCGCTGCTTTCAGCATAACGTCTAGAGGCTTGCCAGGGTTGATGTCGTACTCAGCACGTAGGTTGCGGATGCTAGTGATGAACGCTTTCACCCATTCGATGTCGTCTAGCGCTTCTTGGTGGAAGTTCGCTTCGTCAAACTGAGGCAGAGTTTGTAGCATGATTGTCTCGCCCTCAACACCGTCAACTAGTGGCTTGATGCTTTGCCAGATAGTTTCTGTGATGTAAGGAATCACAGGGTGAGCTAGACGTAGCGTCTTCTCAAGTACCGTGATTAGTGTACGGCGAGTACCACGCTGTTGCGCTTCAGTACCTTTCCATAGAACGGGTTTAGTTAGCTCTAGGTACCAGTCACAGAATTGGTTCCAGATGAATTCGTAAAGTGTGTTTGCAGCCATATCTAGACGGAAGTTGTCGATGTGGTTGTTGAACGCTTTCGCTGCGAGTTCAAACTGAGACTCGATCCACTTGTCTGCTAGTGAGTACTCGATCTCACCTTCACCAAAACCACAATCTTGCTCTTCTGTGTTCATCATTACGTAACGGCTTGCGTTCCATAGTTTGTTACAGAAGTTACGGTAGCCTTCAAGACGCTTCATATCCCAGTTGATATCGCGACCTGTTGATGCCATTGCTGCAAGGGTGAAACGCAGTGCGTCTGTACCGTATGCTTCGATACCGTTTTCAAACGTCTTACGCGTGTTCTTCTCGATCTTCTTCGCTAGCTGAGGCTGCATCATGTTGCCACAACGCTTCTCTACTAGAGACTCTAGGTCGATACCATCGATCATGTCGATTGGGTCAAGTACGTTACCTTTCGACTTCGACATCTTGTCGCCGTTTTCGTCACGAATTAGGCCGGTAACGTAAACTGTCTTAAATGGTACTTGTGGTTTGCCATTTTCGTCTTTCACGAAGTGCATGGTCATCATGATCATGCGGGCAACCCAGAAGAAGATGATGTCGAAACCAGTTACTAGAACGTCTGAAGGGTGGAATACTTTCAGATCGTCAGTTTGCTCTGGCCAACCTTGAGTACCGAACGTCCATAGCGCAGAAGAGAACCATGTATCCAGTACGTCTTCGTCTTGGTGCAGCTCAATGACTGACTCTAGGTTGTTGTTCTTGCGAACTTCTTCTTCAGTGCGACCTACGTAAACATTACCTTGGTTGTCGTACCAAGCTGGGATGCGGTGACCCCACCATAGCTGACGAGAGATACACCAGTCTTGAACGTCACGCATCCAAGAGAAGTACATGTTTTCGTATTGCTTAGGAACGAATTGGATGTCGCCGTTTTCTACTGCTTCAACTGCTGTTTTCGCTAGAGGCGCAGTACGTACGTACCATTGGTCAGTTAGCATTGGTTCGATAACCACGCCACCACGGTCGCCGTAAGGCACTTGTAGATCGTGATCTTTCACTTCTTCAAGTAGACCTAGCTCGTCGAATTCAGCAACGATAGCTTTACGAGCGGCAAAACGCTCCATACCGTGGTATTTAGCTGGTAGCTCAGTGCTGTAAGCGTCGCTTGCTTCGCCGTTAGTGTTGAATACTTCTGCTGCGTCGCGGATGTTCGCGTCGAAAGTCAGAATGTTGATCATTGGTAGCTGGTGGCGCTTACCAACTTCGTAGTCGTTGAAGTCGTGCGCAGGTGTGATTTTCACACAGCCAGTACCTTTTTCCATATCTGCGTGCTCATCGCCCACGATTGGGATGCGACGATCAACGATAGGAAGGATGATTTCTTTACCGATAAGATCTTTGTAACGTGGATCTTCTGGGTTAACTGCAACACCCGTATCGCCTAGCATGGTCTCTGGACGAGTCGTTGCAACAACGATGTAGTCTTTGCCATCCGCTGTTTTAGCGCCATCTGCTAGTGGGTAGCGGAAGTGCCACATGTGGCCTTTAGTGTCTTTGTTCTCTACTTCTAGATCTGAAATCGCGGTGTGTAGCTTTGGATCCCAGTTAACTAGACGCTTACCGCGGTAGATTAGATCGTCTTCGTATAGACGTACGAACACTTCTTGAACGGCGTTAGATAGACCATCGTCCATCGTAAAGCGCTCACGGTCCCAGTCTACTGATGCGCCAAGACGACGAAGCTGCTTAGTGATAGTGCCGCCAGATTCGCCTTTCCATTCCCAGATTTTGTCGATGAAAGCTTCACGACCGTAATCGTGTTTTGTTTTGCCTTCTTCTGCAGCGATCTTACGCTCAACAACCATCTGAGTTGCGATACCAGCGTGGTCAGTACCTACTTGCCAAAGGGTGTTTTTACCCTTCATACGTTCACAACGGATAAGCGTATCCATGATCGTATCTTGGAACGCGTGGCCCATGTGTAGGCTACCAGTGACGTTCGGTGGCGGGATCATGATGCTGTATGATTCTTTAGTAGTGTCACCGTGTGGCTTAAAGTAGCCTTTCTCTTCCCAAGTCTGATACAGAGCTTGTTCGATTGAAGTTGGGTTGTATGTCTTTTCCATAGCGCTCTTTTAATGGATACGTTGATGGTTGAATCTTAGTCAATCTTTATAAGTGAGGGATCTTAACAAGATCGCCTTAACTATAAGGATTGACCGTTAAGGATATTGAATTTCGATCGTTTGCAGCTGGTAACCTGCTTGACGGTAAATTTTATATCTTTCTCTTGCGAGTTGTTTAGCTTTTTCTTCGCAGGGCACGAAGTCTACCACTTGAGCAAACTTGTTCGCAAAGGTTGTCTCATTTTCCGCCAAATTAATTACCAATTGACGATTCCAAGACGGCTTTACACCGTTATGGCCGATCTCAATATTGGTGGCGTATTTCGGTCCCTCGCCTACGAGGTTATGTGCCATGAACTTGTCTGCATCAACTTGCCAAAAGGCTTCAGCGAGCTGCTCGGCGTGTGGTTTGTCTTGGCAGTTTAAATACACTTTAGCGCCTTGGCGGGCAAAGTGCTGCGCCAAAAACACAATGTACTCTTCAAAGCCAGCCACCGTTGCTTGCGGGCTCTCTTCGTTAATGATGTAGAAGGTTGCAGTTTGCATCATTCTCTCACTTGCCTTGGGTCTCTTCCTAAGACCATCTTAAATCCCATTTTCATTTTAGAAAATTAGGATAATAAAAAAGGGCCTTGCGGCCCTTTTAGATTTTGTTCAGAAATTACTCTTCTGTCTCTTGGCCGCTGCGGTTCAAAAGGAATTGGACAAGCATTGAGACAGGACGGCCCGTTGAGCCTTTCGCTGCGCCTGATTTCCACGCAGTACCTGCGATATCGACGTGTGCCCAATTGTACTTCTTCGCGAACTTAGATAAGAAGCAACCCGCAGTGATAGTACCAGCAGGACGGCCACCAATGTTTGCCATATCCGCAAACGGGCTCTTTAACTGCTCGTGGTACTCATCTGCCATTGGTAGACGCCATGCACGGTCACTCGCTTGCTCTGAAGCGTTAACTAGCTCATGAGAAAGAGGGTTGTGGTTAGAGATAACGCCACTGATGTGGTGACCTAGTGCGATAACACAAGCACCAGTTAGGGTTGCAACGTCAACCACGCAGTCTGGTTCGAAACGCTCTACGTAAGTCAGTGCGTCACAAAGAACAAGACGACCTTCCGCATCCGTGTTCAGAACTTCTACAGTTTGACCAGACATTGTCGTTAGGATATCACCTGGACGGTAAGCGTTGCTGCCTGGCATGTTTTCACAGCCTGCTAGAACACCAATAACGTTAATTGGTAGGTTTAGCTTCGCTAGCGCTTTCATTGTACCGAATACCGATGCCGCACCACACATGTCGTACTTCATCTCATCCATACCTTCGCCCGGTTTTAGAGAGATACCGCCTGAATCGAAGGTTAGACCTTTACCTACTAGCACAATCGGTTTTGCATCTGAGTCAGGGTTACCTTTGTACTCGATGATAGACATCATAGATTCGTTTTTAGAACCACGACCGACTGCTAGGTAAGAGGTCATACCCAGTTTTTCCATCTCTTGCTCACCAATGATTTTGGTGGTTACGGTTTCGTAATCGTCCGCCAGACGACGAGCTTGAGAAGCGAGGTAAGCTGGGTTAGCTACGTTTGGTGGCATGTTGCCAAGATCTTTTGAGGCTTTGACACCAGATGCGATAGCGAGACCATGAGTGATTGCTTTTTCACCCAAGTTTAATTCACGACGCGTTGGTACATTGAAAACAAGCTTGCGCAGTGGGCGGCGAGTCTCAGGTTTAACGCTCTTGAATTGATTAAATGTGTATAGACCATCTTTAGTCGCTTCTACAGCCTGGCGCACTTTCCAGTATGTATCACGACCCTTAACATGCAGTTCAGTTAGGAAACATACCGCTTCCATTGAGCCTGTCTCGTTAAGTGTGCTGATCGTCTTTTGAATGATTTCCTTGTACTGGCGCTCGCCAAGTTCACGCTCTTTGCCGCAACCGACAAGTAAAACGCGCTCTGACAAAACACCTGGTACTTGATGCAGTAGCAGCATCTGACCAGGTTTACCCTCTAGATCACCACGGCGAAGTAGTGAACTGATGTAACCGTCACTGATTTTATCAAGTTGTTCGGCTACTGGAGAAAGGCGACGTGGTTCAAACACACCAACAACGATACATGCGCTACGTTGTTTCTCTGGACTGCCACTTTTTACACTGAACTCCATGCGTACTCCTACATCCTGAAGACAAATTGCTCTAAATGTTAGATAATGATCGCTTACTTGTTGAATTTTAGCTCCAGGCTTACATGCAGAGCTGATTAAGCGACTAACATCTAGTTTATAATTTTTAAAAAAATAAATGGTTCAACGGGAAACTATAGTGATTCGACCAAAAAAACAAGTTTTGTATAGGTAATTTCAGCGTGATTATTGTTAGATATTTGATCCGCGAAACACTCAAGAGCCAATTTGCGATTTTTTTCGTACTTTTTTTGGTGTTTGTAAGCCAGAAATTCATAAGTGTTCTTGCTGATGCTTCTGATGGGGATATTCCTGCTGGATTGATTTTCTCGATTGTTGGTTTGAATATGCCAGCAATGGGTCTATTAATGCTGCCTTTAAGTCTGTATATCGGCATATTGATCACATTTGGTCGTCTGTATGCAGAGAGCGAAATTGTCGTGATGAACGCGACAGGTATTGGTAACAAATTCTTGGTACAAGCGGCCTTGTACTTAGCGCTGATTACTTCTGCTGTGGCGGCTTTTAATGCATTGTGGTTATCGCCGTGGTCTCAAGACCGTGTAGAGCAACTTTATGAACAAGTGGCGGCAGAAAACAGCGTTGACTTGCTAAAGAAAGGGCAATTCCAAGGCACGCCAGATGGTTCATCGGTTGTGTTCATTGATGACATTAAAGACAATACATTGAGCAACGTTTTTGTCGCGCAGATGCGCCCGAGAGATTCAGTATTGCCGAGTGTGATGTTCTCGTCCTCTGGTGAAGTAAAAGAACTGTCGGACGGCCGTCAGGTCATCACCATGAAAGAAGGCACGCGTTATGAAGGTGTGCCGACTCGCGTTGAATATATGATCACAAAATTCGATGAATACGAAGGCGTTATCGGCCAGCGAGAGGTCAAAAAGAAAGGGCGAGATTGGGAAGCGTACCCAACGGTTGATTTGATTGGACACCCAGACCCAGAAGCGCAAGCAGAGCTGCAATGGCGAATTTCGTTATTTGTGTGTATTCCACTCTTAACGATGCTGGTTATTCCTTTGTCGGCGGTGAATCCGCGTCAGGGACGATTTGCCAAAATGGGGCCCGCGATTCTTATTTATCTAGCGTATTTCCTGGCGATTAGTGCAACAAAATCTGCATTAGAAGATGGTGACATTCCGGCGGCAATCGGCATGTGGCCAATTAATGCGATGTTACTGATTGTCGCAATCATGGCCAATATGATGGACAGCGTTGCTGCTCGACGAATAAAAGACAAATTCCGTAAGAAGAGGCTCGCGTAAGCTGTGTTCAAAATCTTAGACCTTTACATCGGTAGAACCATCATCTCTACCACTGCCTTGGTTTTAGCGACGTTTGTTGGCTTATCGGGCATCATCAAATACGTAGAACAGTTACGTAAAGTAGGGCGAGGCGTGTATGACCTCACTCATGCGTTGTACTTTGTGTTGCTCAGTGTGCCGCGTGATATCGAAATGTTCTTCCCAATGGCGGCATTACTCGGTGCCCTGATTGGTTTGGGTATGTTGGCGTCAAGCTCTGAGCTGGTGGTGATGCAAGCTGCTGGTTTCTCAAAGTTGGATATCGGGTTATCCGTGCTCAAAACGGCAGTGCCACTTATGCTTATCGTTATGACGTTAGGGCAATGGGGCGCTCCAGAAGCACAAAAAATGGCGCGTGACTTACGTGCGTTTGCGATATCGGGAGGTAGTATTGTCTCAGTTCGTTCTGGAGTTTGGGCTCGTGACGCAAACGACTTTATCTTTATAGGTAAAGTCGAAGACGACAAGCTTTATGCTTTAAATATGTGGCGTTTTGATGATGATAAGAATCTACAAAAAGTTATTTTCGCCGAAGAAGTCGACTATCAACAAGATAACAACTGGTTGATGCGCGACGTACAAATCACGGATATGAAAAATGAAAACGTGATTTCGAAGCAAGACATTGAACAGATGGAATGGCATACGTCATTGGCTCCAGATAAGCTAGCTGTGGTGACGGTAAAGCCTGAAGAACTGTCACTGAGCGGTTTGTATGATTACGTGACCTATCTGAAAGCATCTGAGCAAGATGCGTCTCGCTATGAATTGGCGTTTTGGCGTAAGTTGACACAGCCGCTTTCAATTGCCGTGATGATGTTGATGGCGCTATCGTTTGTTTTCGGTCCACTCAGAAGTGTGACCATGGGGGCAAGGGTATTGTCGGGCGTGGTTGCCGGGTTTACTTTTTATATATCCAGTGAGTTCTTTGGCCCATTAAGCTTGGTGTATGGCATATCCCCTGTGTTTGGTGCATTGGCCCCGAGCCTGGTGTTCTTAGCCATTGCGATTGCGCTGCTGAGAAGAAAGCTGTAGCTGAAGTATCACCGAATAAACCATGTTTCATCGGACTAAATATAAAAGGAAGGCATTATGCCTTCCTTTTTTGTATTCCCGGATAAGTTAGTTTGCCTTAAGCAACACAACAACCTCTGTTTTTGCCCAAATGTCGTGGAACCCACGTTTCTTGGGATCAATCGGTACAGTCAGGTTTGCCAAACCAAAGCCAGATGTTGCAATGCGAATCAGGGCTTGAGTGACTGTAATCGGCGCGCCGTCTTTGGCATTGCGAACTCGAAGTTTCCAAGCGCGCATCCCAAGTGTTTGTCCTGCTCGCGTCCAGAAGAAGACAAAGAAGTATATCCACACAACCGCAAGATACAGTGTAAACAGAGGGCTTAATACAGGGTGCTTCCCGAGCATATCAGCGGCATCTGCGTACTCGCCATAGCTCAACAGCCCTGCAGCATTTAGTGCAAACACAATGGCCATAACAATACCTGCGGCCATCATTTCAATTGCGATAATAATCAATGTGTCGTAAATCAACGCTGCAAGTCGACGAAAGAGACCAGCAGGTGGAAGAGTTGTAGACGTTGTCATTATTCCATCACTTACCTTAAAAATTGTGCGTCAGAATATAGATTCCCTCACCAAGAGAAAAGAGACCTAACGCACAGAGTCTTTAATTATGCATAAACGAAGTGACTTTTCTGCTGTGTGTTATGAACACATATCATGATGTACAAGGCCTTTCGGTAACCTATTTCAACTGAATTTTACTTGCCTAACCATTAGCTTTTTGGTCTGTAACTAGATTAGACAGATGAGAGAGTTGGTGTTTCTCATCTTCGGTATAATGCTGGCTCAAGGCGAGCTCTAAAGCTTTTTCTGATAGCTTGGTTGCAGGTGATAAAAACAACTTGGGGTGCATACTAGAAAGAGCCAGCAAGGCTTTTTGTAGGCGAATCTGTATTTGGAGTTGCGCTGCACCATCGTGCGCGATTGGCAAAAAGACATCATCAAATAAATCTTGGCAGCTTAATGCGGGCACAAATAACCTAGGGTATCGAGTCTTGGTAGGCGGCTCGCTGAGTAACTCTCCCCATAATGAAAGGGCTCGTACAGAACGCCCAAGAACATCAATCGCGGTACCGTTATCATTCACGGCGGGGGAGAGAGCTCGTGAGGCAATCTCCGCCATGACGACTAATCCAAAACGAGGATCTTGATCATAGGAACGCTCCGTTCGAATCGTGAAGGCCGCAGTTATTTCGTTTTCGTCTGGCAACGCTCCACAAACCCAAGCCAATGGTTGACTCACATACACAAAACTTCCTGGTTGTCGTTCAAGATAGATGGTGCATTGGTTTGCTTCAGCAATACTATCTAGATGATGCATATCAACATGCTGTAAGTAGCCAATTTCTTGGCTGAAAATAGGCTTGCTTCCTCTGGGTTTATGTTCTGGATGGCTCCATGGGTGAGCACCTAGCCAACGCTCTTTGCCCCGTTTTCTTATCGCATCTAACAAGGCTTGCTCTACGTATGAAGTGGTTTCACTGACCCTTCCTAGTACGGAAAGGTGCTGAATCCAACGTAGCAGAGTGAGTATGATCATCACGATTACGGCGATAGTCACGATGAATAGGTAAATTTGTGCTTGTTGATGATAGGCGCCAATGCCTAGCGCGATAATGCCTACCAAACTAAATAGAAAAGAGCCAAGAAAGGTCGCCAAAGCATTTTGTGTTGTGCTGTCTTCCATCAACAGTTTTGTCGCTCGCGGCGTTACCCCTGCACTAGCGGCACTGTACGCTGAGACCATTATATTGAGCGAGAATGTGGTCACCGCAAGCATGGAAGTCGCGAGGATATTTAATATGTTGTTAAGCAAATCCTTACTGACGTTGATTGCAGGAGGCAGAGTAATGAACTGGTTTAAAACAATGGATATTAGGGCGGTGGCGACAGCAAGTAAGGCATAAAGTGATGTGCGAACCCACAATTTGCGCGTCATTTGCTTCAGTAACCATTGCCATTTTGACCCAGTCATTCGTATGCTCCTATTCAGTTCTTACTTGAAAGTAGATAGAAAATTCAGAAAGTTATTCTTGCTTAAGCATAGGTTAAATCTTCCTCGTTCTACTTGGTATTTCATGCATCATGAGAGTAAGAAAGCCGCTTGCTTCAAAGAATGGTGTTCTTGAGGTGTGAATTACCAAGATTCTGTTACCTTAATTGATAGATGCATTAAAAGTATGTGATAGAAAAGAGGTAGCCATGATTGTAATTACAGGTGCAAGTAGCGGTTTAGGGGCAGAGCTGGCAAAGCGTTATGATGCGGAAGACAAAGAGACGTATATCATAGGAAGAAACACAGAAAAACTATCCGCACTAGCTAAACAACTCTCTCATAACGTCGGCTATCAAGCTTGCAACCTCTCATTACATCAAGATGTGAAACACCTATTTGATGGGATGAAACAGCCGCCTGAAATGGTCATTCATAGTGCAGGAAGTGGTTATTTTGGCGAACTGGAAGAGCAGGAGCCGGAAGAGATTCAAAAACTGATTGATAATAACCTGAATTCTGCGATTCATGTGTTAAGAGAGTTAGTAAAGCGTTACAAAGATCAACCGATAAAAGTGGTCATGATCATGTCCACAGCCGCTCAACAACCAAAAGCGCAAGAGTCTACGTATTGTGCTGTGAAGTGGGCTGTCAAAGGATTAATCGAGTCGGTTCGTTTGGAGTTAAAAGGAAAGCCGATGAAAATTATCGCGGTTTATCCTGGTGGTATGGATACGGAATTCTGGAAGACAAGCGGCAACACGATGGACACGAGTCACTTCATGCAAGCGGAAGATGCTGCCGAGATGCTCCATACGGCTTTGTCGAGCATTGGGAATGGTTATGTTTCTGATATTACAGTGAATAGAATTTAAAAAGAGTTGCGTATACTCATTTTCACCTGGATCAGTAGTAGGAAATGGAGCGTACGTTTCTTATCAGTACAGCTTTGTCACACTTTGTGGCGAAATTATCAGCAAACGATAGTTATTTAAGGTATTTCTGCTTGCGCAGGTCAAAAGCTTCCGTATAATGCCAACCATCAAAGGGCAATAGCCCAAAGATGCCGGTGTGGTGAAATTGGTATACACGACGGATTCAAAATCCGTTGCCTTCGGGCGTGGCGGTTCAAGTCCGCCCACCGGTACCATATATAGAAAGGTCGCTCTTATAGCGGCCTTTCGTCGTTTTAGGTGCTTGTAAATATCAAAAGAAAGTTAGCGTTGCCTTTGCGGTGGCGGTAGGAGTGCTTGTCCAATCAACTCTGCCCACGGGTACCATAATTCATATGATAAAGCCTCGACGAAAGTCGGGGCTTTGTTGTGTCTAGGGTTTGTGAATTCAAATCCAGCGTGGCGTCAGGAATGCCAGGCCCAGTCACTCCACTCTTTACTGCTTTCCATTTTTACTTTTCTAAAAATAAAAAAGCGCGAGGGATTACCTCGCGCAAGCTACTACATGATAATAGTAGGGAACAGCTTATAGAGCTGTGAACAAGGTGTTCTGTGAGTCAGGTGTCCAATCGGCTTGAGATACGTGTGGCACGTTGACGAGATAACGTTTGCCAGAGTACGTCACAACATCTCCCTCTTTATATGAAACATTCACTTCCCAATTTGTTGCCGGATCAGCATTGGTCCAAAGGCTAGAGGTTGGGGAAGGTGCCCAGTCCTGCTGTGCGTTATGGCTGGTCACTGCTTGGTAAACGGTGCCTAAATGTAGGACGTAGTCGCCAGCGTTGTAGCTATGACCAACTTGCCAGTTTGGTGTGTAGTTATCCATCGTATCGAATACATAGCCAGCTTGTTTTGCTAGTCGGATAAATTCCGCTAATTTAGGTAAATTCTTGGTTGCGCCCATTCCTCGCTTACCGTCTTCAAACAAAAACTCATGCGTTAGAATAATGACCTTGTCTGCGTGGAGTGGTGTACCACATGGAAACTCTTGTGCTTTTGAATTGATAGGGTTGATGGTGGTAGGGGCACAGTTGTTCAATGCTGCATCTACGTAACCTAGGAAAGGTTCTGCCTCTGTTAGACTGTTGGCTGGCATTGCTATCCCCCAGTTTTCAGGTGCCCAATCCACATCCCAACCATGTGTTTGATAGCCTTTATTAGCCAGAATGTTTTGTACCGCAATTGAGGCTTTCACACTGTTTGATGGGTCGTTGATATTACAAACGTAGCCTGGTTCCCAAGGTTTAAAGTCATCAGACGTTGCACACAACCCATCGGCTTTGAAGTCTTTAGTCACGCGCCAGCCGTTGGTGTAGGGCAGTCTAGCAAACTCTGTCGCCTTATAATTTGGGTAGCTTGTAATGTTAGGCAGATACTTTTCTAAAACAGATAAGTTTTCTGTAAACATTGAGGCATCGTAAACAGGATCTTGGTACGAGTTAAGCTGGTGGTCGCCGGTAGCATTACATTCTGCTGCGCTATTAGGTCCAAACTCATCAACGCAGTTATGAACCATATGATCGTAACTATGGTTCGCGACAATATGACCAGTGTCTAATGCGAGCTTTAAGGCTTCTAGCGAACGGTCTTCATTCTCATCACCAATTCCGTCTAAGTGCCAAGCATTAAAGTAAAACGTCGCTTTGATATCTTCTTGGTTAAGTACTTGAATAACGTCAATAGATGCATTGATTGGTCCATCATCAAACGTTAGATAAATGGTGCCTTTAGAGTCGGTTTGAGCAAATGAGTATTGTGATAGTGCGGCACTTACAAGCGTTGCAATAGCCAATTTATTAAATTTCATTCTCTATTCCTTTTTAGAAATTAATAACGACGTTGTCAGTAGTAATATATTGATAATTTGAAACCTAATGTGGTGTCTTAATTTATTTCCTGACTTTTATCCTAGACCTAAATAATTACTAAAAAACAGGTCGTATTTTCTAAATTGGGATTGTGTTCACGAATAATGCAACCGGTTGCGCTTTTTTGTCTTGGTTATTTTTGCTACAGTTTTTGCAGGTTGAAATTTACACAACGGGAGTAAGGCTATGAAAAAGATCCTTTTATGCTGTAGCGCAGGGATGTCAACCAGTATGCTTGTTAAAAAAATGGAGCAAGCTGCTGAAAATAAAGGAATTGAGTGCAAAATTGACGCGATGTCAGTGAATGCATTTGAAGATGCAATTAAAGAGTACGATGTTTGTCTTCTCGGGCCTCAAGTACGTTTTCAGCTAGAAGAGCTAAGAAAAACGGCGCAAGAGCATGGTAAAAACATTGATGCGATTTCTCCTCAGCATTATGGAATGATGAAGGGAGAAGAAGTACTAGAGCAAGCATTAGAATTAATTAACTAAACCATAGTTTTAAATTAAAAAAGATAACTGTACATCAAATATAAATATTTGATGCGGGATTCTTTTGCCTAAAATAAGGATGGATTCTATGAAGCTTTATGACGCAATTATAGGCGCAGTCGAAAAGCATATAGCCCCTATAGCAGCAAAAGTGGGGAATCAGCCCCATGTTCGAGCAATGAGAGACGGTTTTATAGTTGCAATGCCGTTTATTATTGTCGGTAGTTTCATTTTGATTTTTGCATTCCCACCATTTGCCGAAGACACGACCTTTACTTTTGGTCGAATTTGGCTCGATTTCGCCACCACACATTTTGATACCATAATGATGCCCTACAACATGTCGATGGGGATCATGACCATTTTTGTTTCGCTCGGCGTTGCTTATAGCTTAGCTAAGGCTTACAAGATGGATGGGATCACGAGTGCTGTATTGTCGCTGATGTCTTTTTTACTCATCGCGGCCCCAGCTAAAGATGGCGCGCTGTCTATGTCACACATGGGAGGAACCGGGATCTTCACCGCAGTGATGTGTGCATTCTTCTCGGTAGAGCTCTACCGTTTTATGAAAAAGCACAACATTACGATTCGCATGCCAGAGCAAGTTCCACCGGCGATTGCACGATCATTTGAAGTGCTGTTACCAGTCTTAGCGATATTCATTACCTTATACCCACTTAGCCTTTTCGTGCAAACCCAGTACGACATGCTGATTCCAGATGCGGTCATGGCAGTCTTTAAGCCTTTAATTAGTGCGTCTAACTCATTGCCTGCCATTATTGGCGCTCTATTGCTTTGCCAACTACTTTGGTTTGCGGGTATCCATGGTGCTGCAATTGTTGTGGGGCTGCTTTCTCCAATTTTCTTGACCAACATTGGTGCCAACATCGAAGCCTTTGTTGCAGGTGAACCGATTCCAAACGTATTTACTCAGCCTTTCTGGGATTTTTACATCTTTATCGGTGGCTCTGGTGCAACACTTGCTCTTGTTATGCTGATGTCATTTAGCCGTTCTGTTCACCTTAAGAGTATTGGTCGAATGAGTGCGGTGCCTGGCTTCTTCCAAATCAATGAACCTGTGATCTTCGGTAGCCCAGTTGTGATGAACCCGACCTTGTTTATCCCGTTCGTCTTCGCTCCAGTCATCAACGCTACGATAGCGTACTTTGCTGTGCATGTCGGCTTTGTGGGTATGGGTGTCGCTACAACGCCTTGGACAACACCAGCACTGATAGGTGCTTCGTGGGGTAGCGGTTGGACCTTTGCTCCAGTATTGCTCGTCATTGGTTTATTGATTCTTGATCTAATTATCTACTTCCCATTCTTCAAAATGTTTGAGAAGCAAATGTTGGAGCAAGAACTACCGACGACGAAAGATACTAAAGATGAGGCGCAACCTTCAGGCGAAGGTGTTACTGCTTAACGGTGCTTAATGGGCCGCAATTACCGCGGCCCGATTTTCGGAGAGAAAATGATGGAACAAGAATTGGTTGTAATGGAGATCATCTGCAATGCTGGCGAAGCCAGAAGTTTGAGCTACGAGGCGTTGCGTTTATCTAGAGAACAAGATTTTGATGCGGCTGAGGAGAAGCTCTCTCAAGCAAGAGAGTGCATTAACAAAGCCCACTTAATTCAGACTCAGTTGATTGAGGAAGATCAGGGGGAAGGGAAAGTCCCGATGACGTTAGTGATGGTACATGCTCAAGATCACTTAATGACCACGATTTTGGCTCAAGAAATGGCTGTAGAAATCGTTGCACTGAACAAAAAAATCTCGAACAAATAAGGGGAGAAAAATGTCTAGAGAGGCGATCAAACTTGCCATTATTGGCGGTGGTAGTAGCTATACCCCTGAACTGGTTGAAGGGGTTATTAAGCGCTTAGAATATTTACCCGTTAAGAAGATTCATTTTGTGGACATTGAGTCAGGAGCTGAGAAGCTTGAGATTATCAAAGGTCTAGCGCAGCGAATGGTTGATAAAGCAGGTGCAAAGATTGAGATAAAAGCAGACTTTGATCGTCGTACTGCGATAGAAGATGCGGACTTTGTGATGACGCAGTTCCGTGTGGGTGGCCTTGCTGCTCGTGCTAATGACGAGCGAATTCCAATTAAATACGACGTCATTGGCCAAGAAACAACAGGCCCTGGTGGGTTTGCTAAAGCACTGCGAACCATCCCGGTTATTCTTGATATATGTAAAGATATTGAAGAGTTGGCACCCAATGCATGGATGCTCAATTTCACCAACCCTGCGGGTTTGGTCTCTGAAGCCGTCAGTAAGTACACCAAAGTAAAGAGCATTGGTTTATGTAATGTGCCGGTTTCGATGGAAATGATGATCGCAGAAATGATGGAGTGCGAGCCAAAAGAGCTACAACTTGAGTTTGCCGGATTAAACCATCTCGTTTGGGTGCACAAAGCATGGCTCAATGGAGAAGATATTACTCAAACAGTATTAGAGAAAGTCGGTGATGGTGCTAACTTCAGCATGAAGAACATCTGGGAAGAACCGTGGGATCCCGCATTTCTAAAAGCGCTGGGGGCGATACCATGTCCTTACCATCGTTATTTCTATCAAACCGATGCTATGCTCGCTGAAGAGAAACAAAGCGCGGGTGAAAAGGGCACTCGTGCTGAGCAGGTAATGGAAACAGAAAATGCGCTATTCAAGCTCTATCAAGATCCTAATCTCGATCATAAGCCGAAAGAGTTAGAAGAGCGGGGTGGGGCTTATTATTCAGATGCATCACTAAACTTGGTTGATTCAATTTATAACAATCGTAATAGTATTCATGTTGTTAACGTCTTAAATAACGGAGCGATTAACGGCCTCCCTGATGATGCTGTGATTGAGTGTAGCGCGGTGATTGGTAGTTGGGGCGCGAAACCTCTTGCGGTTGGTGAGCTGTCAAACAATATCAAAGGATTACTCTATCAAGTCAAAGCATATGAACAGTTGACAATAGACGCCGCTGTGGAAGGTAATTATGACAAAGCGCTCATGGCACTAACCAACAACCCATTGGTGCCAGACATTGGTCGTGCCAAGTCAATTCTGGATGATATTCTGGCGGTGAACGCTCCGTATTTACCTCAATTTAAACTAACGACGTTGTAGTACTAAGGAAGGACGCCAATGAAAGTCATTTTTAATGCTGATGATTTTGGTTTAACGAGAGGTGTAAATAACGGCATCGTAAAAGCTCATCAGCAAGGTGTTGTTCATTCAACCACCATGATGGTCGGTATGGATGCTGAGAAACATGCTTTAGAGTTGGCTCGCCATAATCCAGACTTGAGAATTGGTGTTCATCTTAGGTTTACAGCGGGAGTGCCTCTAACTGGGCACCCTAATTTGACCAACGGTCGAGCGCATTTTATCAAATACGACGAACTGTGGGGTAAGCAGGACTTCGAAACTCAGGTCATTTATGACGAAGCAAAAGCTCAGGTGGAACATTTTTTATCGCTTGGGTTAGAGCTAAGCCACTTAGATAGCCATCATCACGCGCATACTCACCCTCAAATTTTGCCCGTTATTAAAGAGGTAGCGAGTGAATACCGAGTGCCACTGCGGGGCACTGGCTTGTGTCAAGAATCGATGACAACAAGGTATGTCTTTACTGATGAGTTTTACGATCAAAAAGTAAGTTTGGATGGTTTGATGGCGCATTTATTGAGTCTAAAGACAGACTATGATTTGGTTGAGGTGATGTGCCACCCGGCAGAGGCCGATCAAGCGCTGATTTTAAAGAGTGGTTATGCACTTCAGCGAGAGCTAGAGTTACAAGTTCTAACCTCTCCCATTTTAAAAGAACAGTTAGCTCAACATGGTATAGCTGTCACGGATTACTCTGAGCTCGTTTCTACCAATCAAATGGTCGGTGTATGATTAAAGGCTGCCAGCTTCGCCCCCTATAAGCACCTTACGAATTGCTGGCAGCCGTTCTACACAAACGGATATTTAATAACAATTGCAGTTGGACCCAATAGCATTATGGCAAGGATTAAAGATGTCGCCGAACTCGCCGGTGTAAATCGCTCTACCGTTTCTCGAATCATTAATGGGGAGGGGAAGTTTCGCGAAGAAACTCGAAAAAAAGTAGAGCAAGCTATGGCGCAACTGAATTATCGCCCGAGTGCGATTGCTCGTTCACTCGCAACCTCATCCAGTAATATGGTTGGCTTATTGGTGACTTACTATACGGGGGGCTTCTTTGGCGAGATGATGGAGCAGGTTCAGACTGAGCTGGATATTCATAAAAAGTTTCTGATTACCGCTCAAGGACATCATTCTGCAGAAGGTGAAAAGGAAGCCATTCAGCGTTTTAATGATCTGCGTTGTGATGGCTATGTCCTCCATAGTCGTTATTTGTCAGATGATGATTTACGTGAATTAGCAAAACAGCCAACGCCTTTCGTTCTTCTGGATCGCTATGTTGAAGGAATAGAAGAGCGTTGCGTTACTTTTAATCATCATCATGCAAGCCGTATTGCCGTCGAGCATCTTTTAGCTGGTGGTCATAGAAAAATCGCCTGTATTACCGGTCCATCCCAACGTCATAATAGTTTATTAAGAAAGCTTGGGTACGTTGATGCGATGAAGGACGCAGGTATCGATATTGACGAAAGCTGGTGTGAAGAAGGGAATTATGGTCGGCAAAGTGGTTATGATGCAATGGCTGCAATTTTACAACGACACCCTGAAGTTACTGCAGTCTTTTCTTGCAGTGAGGAAATGACGGTCGGTGCAATGCAGTACTTACACGAGCACAATATTTCAGTACCGGAGCAAATCTCTTTAACTAGCTTTGACAGTGTCGACCTTTGTGAAAGCCTTTATCCTACAGTGTCGGCAGTGCACTTTCCTATCAGTGATATGGCCCGTGTAGCGGTACAAACATTAATGGGATTAGTCAAAGATCAAGAAATAATAGATAAGCCAACGTTCGAGGCTCAGCTTAAAATACGCAAAGCAGATCGAACCTTAAAGTAGCTTGCTTTTGCTCATTAAATGAGTCATTAGAAATGACCATCTGATGTTTTGATACTTACTGATGAATTTATTCACAAAATTTACTAGTATTCTAACTCTCTTAGGCAACGTAAATCAGTAGTGAATAAGTGGCAGCCATTAAACTTACGGTCGATCGTATTCAACCCGGATTACATATCCGTCTTCCGCTAAAGTGGAACGATCACCCTTTTCTACTCAATAGTTTTAAGATTAAAGATCAAGAACAAGTCGAGATGATCCGTCACCTCGGTGTAAAGTTCGTTTACTTTAATCCAGAGCAAAGTGATGCCGCACCACTTCCAGTCGACCAGATACAAGCTGATAGAGTAACGAATGAAGCGTCGCTAGATCATGAAACTCAAAAACTTTGGCAAGAAAAACAAAACCGCATAGAAAAGTTAAGTGCGTATCGTCGACGCGTTATCCAGTGCGAAAAAGAGTTTGAGCGCTCTCTTGCGCGTATGCGCTCGGTCATGACGAAAATTCGTAATCGGCCAACAGCTGCCGTTGATGAAGCGAAGCTTCTTATTGAAGATATCGTCGAGAAGTTAATGTGTGATGATAATGTCACTCTACACCTGATGAACGGTAAAAATGAGTTTGAAGATATTTATTTCCATTCGTTGAACGTTGCTGTTATCGCCATGATGATTGGCCGTGCTAAGGGGTACTCAGCTGCGCAGTTGAAAGAGCTTTCATTCTCAGCGCTATTCCACGATATCGGGAAAATAAAAATTCCTACCGCAATATTAAGAAAGCAAGCACCGCTGACGGAACCAGAAACTAACTACTTAAAGTTGCACACCAAATATGGAGTAGACCTTGCGAGCCAAATAGAAGGTTTTCCCGAAGTTGCAAGAGTTGTGATTGCACAGCACCATGAACTAAGAGATGGGTCTGGCTATCCCAAAGGTCTGAAAGGAGATGAGATCAACGAGTTTGCTCAAATTATTGCTGTAGCTAACGCATTTGATAACTTGTGTCATACACCTATAGCCTCAGATCAAAAAATTCCTTATACCGCACTCTCTCATTTATATAAGAACTGTAAACACCTATATAAAGAAGAAAACCTGAATATCCTGATTAAGTTTATGGGCGTGTTTCCTCCAGGCACTGTGGTTCAGCTTTCCAATAATATGGTGGGCTTGGTTATCTCAGTGAATGCATCGCATCTATTATTCCCAAATGTATTGGTTTACGACCCATCAGTGCCAAGGACGCAGGCGCCAATCATTGATCTTGCATCAAAGGATATAAAGATAGTTAACGCGATTCATCCGTCTAAATTGCCGGAGAAAATCAAAGAGTATCTTAATCCGCGTTCACGCATTTCTTACTTCTTCGATAGTGATGAGTAGTTATCCACAGGTTTTTGTGGGTAAGCTGTAGAAATCTTGAGTGTTATTTCGGGGTAATTTTTGGGTTGGATGGAAAGTATCCACTTGGCATGTTTTTTTAGAAAAAATGTACTTTTAGTATTGCCAAAGAAAATCTTCTCCCTATAATGCGCATCCATCGACACGGCAGACGCCACAAGGCTTCAGCAATGTCGAAGAGGTAAAAAGGTTCTACGAAAAATTAGTTGAAAAAAGTGTTTGACACTAACTACCAAATCGCTAGAATGCACCTCCGCTTTGAGAGAAAAAGTTCTCGCAAAGC
>NZ_SHOE01000016.1:0-119157 GCF_012275705.1 Vibrio chemaguriensis | reverse complement strand
GATAAAACCAGCTCCACCGGTTACTAATATTTTCTTCACGAATGTTACCTACGTTAATTTGTGTGTCATCAGATACACATGAATACTTTATGATTATTGTAGTTTATAGACTCACTCGAGCATCGTTAGACTCAAGAAGGCTTACTTAGGGCAATCAATTATAAAATGATAAAAAACCCAATTAAATTTGAGAAGCGTAACCGTCCTGCAAATGCTCAAAATCGGATTCTTGCCAAATAATCTGTCGCTTTAAACGCTCTTTATTAAATGAACGCAGGAGTCTATTTAGATTTTGAGCCTTCCAGTCACCAGAAGTTTCAAAACGACACTTATCAAAATCGATAATCCATACCTTATCTTTGTCGTCGATCAAGATATTATGGATATTCAAATCGGTATGGTTAACGCCAACCTGATGCATCTTGGCAATTTCTTGCCCTATTTTTTGATGCATGTCTGCCGATAAAGACTGTTCTTGCAAGATACTAACCAGATCTCTGGCGTTTGGGATTCGCTCACTTAATAAATCAGCTTGATAGAAGAACCCTGACTTTACGGCTCTTGCTGCAATTGGACGAGGAACGTGCACCCCAGCCTCGATTAGCGCCAATAAAAGCTGAAACTCTTGCGCACTACGGGTGTTATCCCAGCCAGAGAACCAATAATGATCGTTAACCAACTTCCCAAACAAACCGCCACGACGGTAATGACGCAGTGCTGCTTGCATGTTCTCTAGTTGGATAAACCATGTCGTGCCTCGCCCCGTCGCACTGCCAACCACCTTGTCTAAGGACTGCCAGTATTCCGCATCAAATATCGGTTGGCTAGGGTCTGTAAGGATCTCGTCATCAAACCAAATCATTTGGTTGTTGTTTTGATACTGTTGAGTCACGCGCTTACCCCCTAGCCTAAATATCGGCTGGTTAATATATACAACCAAGTAAATCCGGCGAACGCCAATGCAACCATAACGGCAGCAGAGCCTATGTCTTTAGCTCGACCAC
This sequence comes from Vibrio chemaguriensis, assembly GCF_012275705.1. Taxonomy (NCBI): domain Bacteria; kingdom Pseudomonadati; phylum Pseudomonadota; class Gammaproteobacteria; order Vibrionales; family Vibrionaceae; genus Vibrio; species Vibrio chemaguriensis. The sequence goes on along the minus strand of NZ_SHOE01000016.1, from coordinate 118,153 downwards.
TGAGTTCATGCCGCTCAATACCGATACGATCAACCACAGCCTCAATAGCTGAATTCACAAGCTCTACAATCAAGACTAACACCACGACCCCGATCATTAAGATACGCTCAACCATGCCGACATCCACTAGCCAAGCCAAAATCACAGCGAAACTCAACAGAGCCAACTCTTGTCGAATGGCAGCTTCATGCTTAAAAGCCGCTTTTAATCCTTGGATCGAATAACCCGTTGCTTTAACGATGCGCTTTAGCCCGGTATTACCCGGTTTGCCAGATTCTTGCGATTGATGCGGTGTTATCTTTGACATTGCAGAACACTTATCAGTACTTAGCTATATTCGAGCCGTGTATTTTACATTTATTGGGGATGTCTGCATAATTTACCTGCCTCTATTCATCGAATCAGACAATAATTATGTTCACTTCTGCCCCATCGTCATTATGCATCTTGCGTTTGTCCGCTATTGGAGACGTTTGCAATACCATCGCCACCGTTCAAGCTATTCAGAAACACTGGCCTTCGACCCAGATTACTTGGATAACGGGTAAACTTGAAGCCCAGTTATTAGCCGCCATTGATGGCGTAGAAGTGATTGTTTTTGATAAAAAAGCGGGACTCGATGGCTACAAATCGCTTTGGCGACAGCTGAAAGGCAGAGAGTTTGATGCGCTATTGCATATGCAGTACGCGATTCGAGCGAGTGTCGCAACGTTGGGCATTAAAGCAAAATACAAACTTGGTTTCTCTTCTGATAGAAGCCAAGATTTTCAGACGCTATTTACCAATGTCAAAGTGCCTTCCCCGCAATCTCTGCATGTCGCAGATGGCTTAATGGCCTTTGCCCATCAAATTGGAGTACCAAAGGCAGAACTGGACTGGGTACTTTCTTATTCAGATCATGACCAAGCTTGGGCAGAGTCTCATATTTCTCGTAATAAACCTAACCTGCTGATTGTGCCTGGTGCGAGCAAAGCTTATAAAAACTGGAACGCGGAAGGTTATGTGGATGTGATTCATCACGCCAGAGCTAAAGGCTGGAACGTGATTCTGGCAGGTAGCCCAGCTCAAGTTGAACTGGATTTGGCTGAAGCCATTCAATCTCGCTTGGAAGAACCGTGTCTAAATTTAATTGGACAAAGCTCAATTCTGCAAATGCTTGCGTTAATAGATAAGGTTGAAATGGTCATCGCCCCCGATACCGGACCAGCACACATGGCAAATGCCATGAAAACGCCAATCATCGGGCTCTATGCACACCATAATCCGCTGCGAGTGGGACCTTACCGCTACCTAAAATACGTTGTCTCTGTTTATGAAGAAACGATCTTTGCAGAAACAGGTAAAAACAGTCACGAGTTAAACTGGCGAACTCGCGCTAAAGATGAAACGGCAATGAACCGCATTACTAACACTCAAGTAATGAGCATGTTCGATCAAGTCTTAGAAGATTTGTATCCTCAATACCAGTAAACTTACTGTCTTGATTTGTTAAGAAGGAAATGACCTTGTCCAAACCAACCTTAGCCGTTGCCTTAATTGTAAAAAATGAAGAGAAGCACTTACAAGCTTGTCTAGACACAGTAAAAGATTGGGTCGATGAGATTGTCCTTCTAGATTCGGGCAGCACTGATCGTACCGAAGAAATCGCCCGACAATACACAGATAAGTTTTACACCAACCTAGATTGGCCAGGATTCGGTAAACAGCGCCAACTTGCGCAGCAATACGTTACGGCAGACTACGTTTTATGGCTTGATGCAGACGAACAAGTCACTCCAGAGCTAAAAGAAAGTATCTTACACGCGGTATCAGCCAATAAGCCGAACGTTTTATACAAGCTTAACCGACTAAGCTCAGCGTTTGGTAAGTTCATCTACCATTCTGGTTGGTCTCCAGACTGGATTGTGCGCTTATATCGCACCGAATATACGCAATATAATGATTCGCTCGTTCATGAAAAAGTTGATGAGAAAAACTATCAAACTGAAAAACTGGATGGTCGACTGCATCACTACACTTACGAGCACCTTCATCATTACATCAATAAAACCACTGGCTACCTCAAGGCCTGGACGGATGAACGTGAAGGTAAAAAGAAATCCGGCTTAACCACTGCAATTGTTCACGCTCTTGCTAGCTTTTTGAAGATGTATGTTCTCAAACGAGGCTTCCTTGATGGCAAACATGGTTTCATTCTAGCTTGGCTAAGCATGCACTCTACTTTTGTAAAATATATCGATCTCTACTTACGTGAACAGGCAAAAAAATCATGAAAACGACTTTAATTATCACCACTTACAACTGGAAAGAAGCATTAAAAGCGGTGTTAGAAAGCGTGAAACGTCAAACCGTTTTGCCTGATGAAGTCATCGTTGCAGATGACGGTTCTCGAGACGATACCAAAGCAATGATCGACCAACTGCGTGACGGCTTTCCAGTACCACTTATTCATAGCTGGCACGAAGATAATGGCTTTCAACTTTCAATGAGCCGCAACCGTGCTATCGCAAAAGCATCAGGTGACTACCTCATCATGATTGATGGCGACATGGTGTTGTCTCAAACGTTTATTGAATCACATAAGCAAGTCGCAAAGCCAAATTGGTTTGTGCAGGGTGGACGTGTGTTAACGGATGAAAACTGCAGCAAGGCCATCATGGAAAACGGCTTAATGCCTTCTATCTTCAGCAAAGGCATTCGCAATCGTAAAAACTGCATCACCAACGCTTTACTATCGAAATGGTTCTCTTACGAGCGCAATAACGATAAAGCCACTCGCGGTTGCAACATGGCGTTTTGGCGACAAGATGTCATCGAGGTGAATGGCTTCAACCAAGATTTTGTTGGATGGGGACGCGAAGACAGCGAGTTTGTTCATCGCATGTTGAATGCGGGTAAGTCACGTCTTTACCTAAAATTCGCAGGTGTAGGCTACCACTTGTACCACGTAGAAAACTCTCGTGCGTCACTCGGACAAAATGACGATATTTTAGAGAACACCATTAAAAACAAGCTTAAACGCTGTGAGAATGGTGTTGATCAATTTCTAGAAGCTTAAGGTTATAAAAAAGGGGCGAAGCGCCCCTTTTTTATTGTTGCTGAGATAAAGCGAAGTACTTATCGGCAACCATCAATGAGATCAAACGCTCTTTACGTTTATCTTTGAACTGCTCAACCCACTGGTGCGCATTTTCAATGATCGCTAATGCTTCTTGCTCATTCGCTAGATAATAGTCCATCTTTTCGGGCAAATCCGAATAGTCATCCTTCACTTCAACATAGTGGACACCAGCCTCTAACTTACCTTCCATAAACCAAGTCTCATATTTTGGCTTTGACATAATAACCAAGGAGTTAGACGACATAGCCCACTTAAGGTTGGTGGCCACATCATTGCCTTCTATACACAACAAGAACTTGTATTGAAGTTGCTCCTCAATGCTCATAAAGCCTTTTTCCCAAGGCTGCCCTTCTACCGGGCGGGTCTGGCCAATGTTGCATTGCGGATGGTTGTAGAACGCATGAATCACCTTTTGACGATGAGGCTGAAAACCCACACCACGCCAAGCGACCATGTCCTTTTTATCTTGATAGCGAACAGGATCATCAACAAATTTAAAATGACGAACTTGGTTAAGTTTCAATACCACTGAATTTTGGTTGTTACCAAAAATAGGGCGGCTTTTTATAAAGCTCGGTACATTGGGAATGTGTGTAACATCACCGTTGATGTAGTTAAACGCAAAACTGGAAGGGAAATAGCGTACAACTTGGCGAAGATCGAAAAAATACGTCCAACCTTTCGTTTTTTTGAATGTATCGACAGTCGCGTAACTTTGTTCTCGGCTATCGACTGAAAACGGCGTTTCACACTTGTTGTAATAGTTCACCCGCTCAAGGCAGAGTTGCTTCTCGGCTTCAGTTAAATTCGAAAGTAAACGCTTTGCTTGTGCTCGATATACAAAACGAGGGATAAGTATCGAGAGAGCGTTTGAGAAATAATAAGGGAATTTACTGTCTTTCATTCAGTTTTTCCCCAATCGCGATGGCTACTGGCTTGGGAACGAACTGATCGATACTTCCGCCATGAATGGCCACTTCTCTCACGATAGTCGACGATAGAAACGCAAACTCTTCTTCAGGTGTCAAAAATACACTTTCGATACCTGGTAATAGCTTTCGGTACATGTTGGTCAGTCCAAACTCGTATTCAAAGTCTACCGTTGTTCGCAAACCACGAATAAGAACCTTAGCTTGCTCATCTCTCGCGAAGTCCACTAATAACCCAGAGAACCCCTTTACCGTCACCCCCGGTAAATGCGCTACAACGTCCTGCATCAGTGCAACGCGCTCTTCCAATGAAAACATGGTGTTCTTCGATGGGCTTGCGGCTACGCCAATCACAACCTCATCAAACATTTCGTGAGTGCGTTCTATTAGATTGAGATGACCATTAGTCACTGGATCAAAAGTGCCCGGATAAATGACTTTCATATAATTTACTAAGTTATTCGAAACTGATTGAATTATTGAGGCTCGAGCGCAAGATTACAACAACTTAAGCTCGATATTAGCTCGTCTTACTTCTGACACTCACCACAAAAGAAGGTATTACGCTGCCCTATTTTTAGCTCTTGAAGTCGTTCGCCGCATTCTGGGCATGGCTCTCCGGCTTTTCCGTAAACTAATAACTCTTGTGCAAAGTAACCCGGCTTTCCATCGGCTTGCGCAAAGTCTTTCAGCGTAGTCCCACCTTGCGTAATGGCAATCTCAAGTGTCATTTTGATATTTTCAACAAGTAACCCCCACTCTTGAGAAGTTAGCTTACCTGCAGGCCTTGAAGGGTGAATTCGAGATTTAAACAACGACTCATTCGCGTAGATGTTCCCGACACCAACCACGACTTTGTTGTCCATGATGAACTGCTTGACGGCGACACGCTTATTTTTAGCTTTCTCCGCTACATATTCCGCATTGAACTCTTCAGTTAAAGGCTCAGGCCCCATGTTTGCTAGTACAGCATGTGACTCGCCAGGAGCACACCACAGCCATGCCCCAAAACGACGCGGATCGTTATAACGCAGTATTTTTCCACTGCTTAGTTTGAGATCTACATGATCGTGCTTTGCTGGCGGAAAGTCGGCATCTAGGACACGTAAAGACCCAGACATGCCCAAGTGAACAATGGCTGTACCTGTGTTTGTCTCGATCAGTAAGTATTTCGCACGACGGCTAATCGCACGGATCACCTGCCCTTCCAATTTTTTAAGCTCTATAGGAATATCCCAGCGCAATTTAGGCGTTCGAAAAGTAAACGACTGGATCGTTTGTCCAACCATGTGGGGGCTAATCCCCATACGACTGACTTCAACTTCTGGCAACTCAGGCATTAGATTCTCCAATTCACCGGCTAATAGTTCTCGCTGCTAGCATAATCGAAAAGAAAAACGATAAATAGGAAAGCTTGTTAGAGGTATAGGCGCAAAAAGGCTTTACTCTGGCATAAGGTAGTTTTCATCGACGGAGATAGCGACCCATTTGTCTTGCCAGGTTTTAAATAGCCAAAAATCAGGTAAACGAAAGAAAGTTACCCGCTGCGGCTCTTCGAGATCCTGATACCAAACTTCTACCGTTTCAGGTATCGTCAGGTTAGGTTTTAAATGATCGAACTGTTCCGAGGTAAGCTCGGTCCCTTCCAATGATTGCCAGCGTGATACAAGTTCACTGATCGGTGCATCGACTTTGACGTTAGATTGCCATCGTCCATCATGCAGTTCGAACTCCCAGCCACTATAGTACAAAGTCTCCACCGTATAGTCGGAGCGAAGTACATTTGGGTAGGGGTCTGCTTGGTCTGTTAATAGGTAAGTTTTGATCCACATCGGCGCATTTAAGATCACTATAAACGCGATAATGCCCAGAATAAGAATATTGTTCCATCGGCGGCGACGAGCCGGACTCACACGCATAACCATCTCTACTCTCTTATAGTTATGAGTAAACTACCAAAGAGTATTGAGCTTGACTAGAACAACGGTGTGCAAGTGTGTAGAGAATTGGTGGCAAAGCGGTAGAGAGCGATAAATCAAAAATTCTAGTGTAGCGTCGGACCGATAAAATGACTTCAGCAGTGCTTTATTATCCGATAACGTACTGAACACTTTTTTCAGCACTTTTTTATTCAGGTAATAAAAAACCCAACTCGAAAGTTGGGTTTTTCAATTCATCAAAGAGACTGAAACCAATTATTTGATTTTTGCTTCTTTGTACATAACGTGCTGGCGAACTACTGGATCAAACTTTTTGATCTCAAATTTGCCTGGCATGTTACGCTTGTTCTTATCAGTTGTGTAGAAGTGGCCTGTACCTGCAGAAGATACTAGACGGATTTTCTCACGAACGCCTTTCTTTGCCATTGCTTATTTCCTCTTAAACGTTTTCGCCACGTGCACGCATGTCTGCAAGAACAGTATCAATACCTTTCTTGTCGATGATGCGCATACCTTTAGCAGATAGACGTAGTTTAACAAAACGTTTTTCGCTCTCTACCCAGAAACGATGAGTTTGTAGGTTCGGCAGAAAACGACGCTTAGTAGCATTTCGTGCGTGTGAACGGTTGTTACCCGTTACTGGACGCTTACCAGTTACTTGGCATACTCGTGACATGAATGTCTTCTCCAAAATCGTTTCAGCTCGATATCAACCTTGGTGGCCGAACCTCTCTATCTCTCGAAAAGAAGTTAGAGGTTAAGAACCGCTATGGAAAATCCATACAAGGCTATCAAAGGTCGCGCATTATACTAACTTGATATGCATTGCTCAAGACCCGAACAGATCCTTTTTACAGGTTTTCGTGATCTTTTTTTAGACAGCAGATTTTTTTAGCAGTCCAAGCTGAATTCAGTTAAAAATTTAGTGGCGTGGATGATAGCAGATTTTTAGCAACTAACAACCTAAAAAACGCACAGTTATATCCAGCCTCTTTCAGCAAAAGAGACACTTTCCCCATCTCCGATGACGAAATGGTCCAAAATACGAATATCCACCAATGCTAATGCGTCGGTGAGACGCCTTGTAATCCTTCTGTCAGCTTGGCTCGGCTCAGCAACGCCTGAAGGATGATTGTGCGCCAAAATCAAAGCCGCCGCATTATGATGCAGAGCTCGCTTGACGACTTCTCTCGGATAAACCGACGCGGCATCCAACGTTCCTTCAAATAAAATTTCATCTTTTATCACTCGGTGCTGGTTATCGAGAAAAAGAATATAAAAAGCCTCTCTTTGCCGATCCCTTAAAATAGAAGACAGATATAACTTAGTTTGGTCGGGGCTGGTTAAGGCGTCACCACGCTTTAGCGTTTCCGCTAAATAGCGCTGCGTCATTTCTAGTACCGCTTGCAACTGAACATACTTGGCTTGTCCCAACCCTTTATGACGACAAAACTCTTGCTCTGATGCTGAAAATAGTTGTCTGAGCGAACCAAAGTCTTGAATAAGGAAGTCTGCAAGCTCAATCACGTTCATTCCGCGGCTGCCTGTGCGCAAGAAGATGGCCAGTAGCTCAGCATCGGTCAATGCTTGCGGTCCTCGTTGCAACAACTTCTCTCTGGGCATGGACTCAGTTGGCATAGCTTTCAGTATCATCTGATGTCTCTTTATATGGAAAGTGCCCCTATTCCACAAAACAAAAAGCGAAAGTCGAGTATGACTTTCGCTTTCTTCGTACCATCAGTGCTTTCCATGCAACTTAACAGTTCATCAGAGTTTAAAGTTGCCAACCAAGCCGTGAATTTCTGTTCCAGATTGTGATAGCTGCGTGCTGATTGACTCGGCATGCTGCAACGTCTCATTAATGTTGTTCACGATCTGTTGAATAGCCACTAAGTTTTGGTTGATGTCTTCTGCAACCGCACTTTGCTCTTCGGCAGCAGACGCGGTTTGAATACCCATATCTCGAATTGTTCCGATAGAATGATGAACACTAGAAAGAGATTGCTGAATGAGCGCCGATTCTTCCGCCGTTTTTACACCTCGTTTTTGGCTCACCGACATCGTACTGACCGCTCTTGATACACCATTTTGTAGCTGCTTAAGCATGTCACCAATTTCATGAGTACTATTTTGCGTACGACTGGCTAGCGAGCGAACTTCATCCGCAACGACGGCAAACCCTCGGCCTTGCTCACCGGCTCTAGCCGCTTCAATCGCCGCATTTAGGGCCAACAAATTCGTTTGCTCGGCTATCTCGCCAATCACATCCAGCACTTTGGTTATTTTTTCGGTTTGTAAACTCAACTCAGAAATTGCATCTGACGTACTGTCTATCTCCCTCACTAGCTCGGTAATGCCTTCAATTGCTTGTTCCACTTCACGCTGAGCTTCGGTAACTTGACTGTTGGCATCCTCAATCGCCTGTGCTGTCGCATTGGTATTGCTGGCTACTTCTTTGGCTGTCATGCTCATTTGCGTCACTGCCGTCACGACTTTGTCCGTCTCTAAACAGTGATCCTGCATTTGACCGCTCGCTTGGCTGGTCTGAGTGTTCAGGCTTTGAGAAACGGTCTGTACTGTCGTCGCAGAGCGATGAATGTCTTGCATCAGTGGGTGCAGCTTATCCATAAACTCATTAAACGCGGCCGCCACTTCACCGACTTCATCCTGACTTTCGACTTTTAAACGAGCCGTTAAGTCACCGCCGCCTGCGGCTACATCTTTCAATGACGCCGCGACATGTTGTAATGGCTGAATGCCTTTCGACACCACGATACTGGTGAGAACACTGGTAATGATCAACCCAACAACGGAAATCAACACGGCAGATAACGTATGCTCTTTTAGCTCTTGAGTCTTTAACTCTCTGTGCATCGCAACTTGCTGGTCGATGTCATCAATATAAACACCAGTGCCTAAAACCCAGTCCCATTTCGATAAATATTCTGCATAGCCTAGCTTAGGCGCTTGTGCGTCAATGGTCGGTTTGTGCCACGAGAAATAGAGGAACCCATCCCCTTTTTGAGAAGCATCAATCAAGCCCGCGATAACTGCGACCCCATTTTCATCTTTTAAGTCGTAAAGGTTTTTACCCTCTAAAGAAGGTTTGATGGCATGTAACGTATTCACACCTTGAGAGTCGTAGGCAAAAAAGTAACCATCGCTTTCAAAGCGCATGGCTTTCAGAATTTCTTTTGCTGCCTCTTTATTACTTCCATTTACATCCGTGTCGTATAACGGTTTTATCGCCGTCACACCCATCATCATGTAGGCTTGTAGCTCTTTCTTCTTCGTTTCGATGAGCTCTTGCCTGTCTCTTGCCAGCTCCGCTTCCAAACTTTTACTGCTGTTGATGTAATACACCACTGAGATCAACGTGGTGATCAACAACAGTGGAATTAGGGTTATCAACAGCAATTTATTTCGACTTTTCAACACCATGGTTTCCACTACCTCTTTTTCTTTTCAGACTTGCAAACTCCGCGCAACTTGTCTGTGAGGTAGGCGAGAATTTTCCCTTCCTCGGTCAGATTAATACTCTGGAGTTTGATGTGAATTATCTTCTCGTTATATATGCTCGGGCGGTCAGACTTTGAATTGTGTTAAAATCCGGTCATCAAATTGGAGATCTCACATGCAAACACTAGCAGGAAAGAAAATTCTACTCGGCATCAGTGGCGGTATTGCCGCGTATAAATGTGCGGAGCTAACCCGTCGCCTCATAGAGAGGGGAGCGCAAGTTCAAGTTGTAATGACGAAAGCCGCAAAAGAGTTCATTACCCCTTTAACCATGCAAGCCGTTTCGGGCCGTCCTGTCTCGGACAGTTTACTAGACCCAGCAGCGGAAGCCTCTATGGGCCATATTGAATTGGCCAAATGGGCAGATTTAGTGCTATTAGCGCCCGCGACCGCGGACTTAATCGCGCGCATGTCCGCAGGCATGGGGAACGATTTACTTACTACGCTCGTGCTCGCGACGGATTCCCCTGTTGCTGTTACTCCTGCGATGAATCAACAGATGTATCGCAATATCGCAACCCAAGAGAACATCGCTACGTTAGCGCGTCGTGGTATGCACATCTGGGGCCCTGCGGCAGGAGAGCAAGCCTGTGGTGATGTAGGACCAGGTCGAATGCTGGAACCAATGCAGCTAGTACATCTATGTGAACAGTTCTTTCAACCAAAATTGCTAGAAGGTAAGTCGATACTCATTACCGCCGGACCAACTCGCGAAGCGATTGATCCAGTGCGTTACATTACGAACCATAGCTCCGGGAAAATGGGCTATGCATTGGCGAGCGCCGCAGCGCAGATGGGAGCAAAAGTCACCCTCGTGAGCGGTCCTGTCAGTTTAAATACGCCCGTAGGTGTTGAGCGCATTAATGTTTCCAGTGCACAAGAGATGCACGAAGCCGTTATGACACATGCAAACAGGCATGATGCGTTTATTAGCTGCGCTGCCGTTGCCGACTACCGCCCACAAACGATCGCGTCTCAAAAGTTGAAAAAGACAGAAGACAACGACGAAATGGTCATTAATATGGTTAAAAATCCTGATATTGTTGCATCTGTGGCAGCAATGACGGAGAAGCGTCCGTTTACCGTCGGTTTTGCGGCTGAAACCAATGATGTAGAGACCTATGCTCGAGGCAAGTTAACAAAGAAAAACCTCGATATGATCTGTGCAAACGACGTTTCGGTTTCAGGGCAAGGATTTAACAGCAACGACAACGCAATTACCCTTTACTGGCCTGAAGGTGAACTTGCGCTCGCTTTAGAATCAAAAGAAGCATTGAGCTTTAAAATTCTCGAAAAAATGCATCAATTGATGTAACTAACGTTTGAAAACCCTGCCAATTTTTTACAAAAGCTGGCATAAATTTGGTACAAAAATGACAACTAAGGGTGTTAAATCTCCCATTCCACCCTTAGTGGTCTAGTTTGAGGCGAAATAGCGTCTTATAATCCCCTCCGCTCAACTTTGTATTTTGAAAGGAAGTAACTAATGGCCGGCAGTAAAAAATCCAACCGTCGTGAAGAGATCTTACAAGCATTGGCAGAAATGCTTGAATCAACAGATGGCGCTTCACGCATTACTACGGCAAAACTGGCCAAGCAAGTCGGCGTTTCAGAAGCCGCGCTGTATCGTCATTTCCCAAGTAAAGCGCGCATGTTCGAAGGGTTGATTGAGTTCATTGAAGAAGCCTTGATGACACGTATCAACCGTATTCTAGACGACGAAAAAGATACACTAGAGCGTATTCGTATGGTGATGCACCTTATTTTGGCGTTCTCTGAACGTAACCCAGGTCTGACACGCATTTTGTCGGGTCATGCTCTAATGTTTGAAAATGAACGTCTACGTGAACGCATCAATCAACTCTTTGAGCGTATAGAAACACAATTGCGCCAAATCCTGCGTGAACGTAAGATTCGTGAAGGGAAGTCTTTCCCTGTCGAAGAGCGCATCCTAGCCGCGCAAATTCTGGGACAAGTTGAGGGGAGCCTAAACCGCTTTGTGCGTAGCGACTTTAAATACCAGCCGACTGCAAACTTTGACGAGTACTGGGCGCTTTTGAGTGCACAAATAAAGTAAAAGACTATGAGTAAAGACAAATACACGCAGCCCGAGTTTTCTCTTTCACTTCTTCACCCTCGTAACTGGGGCGTATGGCTTGGTTTTGGTCTGTTGGCCATCCTCGTCAATATTCTTCCTTATCGGCTGCTGCTTTCATTAGGTCGTTCACTCGGTAAACTTGGCATGCGCTACGGTAAAAAGCGTGTCCACGTTGCTCAACGTAACTTAGAATTGGCCTTTCCAGACAAAACACCTGAAGAGATTCAACATATTGTTGAAGAGAACTTCAAAAATACCGGTATGGCACTCATAGAAACCGGAATCACTTGGTTCTGGTCGACTTGGCGCTTTAAAAAACTTATCGTCGAGAAAGATCTCGGCGCACTGCGTGAAAAAGCCAAAGAAGGTAAAGGCGTCCTACTTTGTTGTGTCCATGCTCTTAATCTAGAGATCACTGCACGTGCTTTCGCCGTGCTCGGCGTGGCCGGGTACGGCGCGTTTCGTCCGCATAATAATCCTGCTTATAACTTTATCCAGTATTGGGGACGGACACATAACGGCAATAAACTGATTGATCGTAAAGATGTGAAAAAGATGATTCGTGTATTACGCAGCGGTGAGCGTCTGTTCTATCTGCCGGATCACGATTACGGTCGAAAAAAATCTGTATTTGTGCCCTTCTTTGCCGTAGACGATGCGTGTACGACAACGGGTACAAGTATTCTGGCGTATACCTCAAAATGTGCGATCATCCCAGGCTCAGGGTTTCGCAATGGTGAAGGGAAATACGACATCATCGCCGATAAGTGCATTGAAGCCGACTATCCACAAAAAGACGAAGTCGCCGCTGCCGCTTACATGAACAAGTATGTGGAAGAGGTCATCCTACGCGCTCCAGAGCAATGGATGTGGCTCCATAAACGCTACAAAACCATGCAAGATGAGCATGTCGAGAAAGGCATTCGCTATAAGTAAGTCGTCAAGGCGATAAATCCAAAAACTAAAAAAAGGGCAGATGGATATCCATCTGCCCTTTTTACTTTTTCAGAAAAAGTAACCAATTAAATGCCGTATTCCGAGCGATAGGCTTTAACTGCTTCCAAGTGCTCAGCAGCGTCACCTTTCTCTTCTAAGTAAGTCACAAGATCACCCAAACTTACAATTGAAATCACGGCACAACCAAAATCACGCTCAACTTCTTGAATCGCAGAAAGCTCGCCCTTGCCCTTCTCTTGGCGGTCGATAGCAACCAGTACACCAGCAAGGTCTGCGCCATTTGCTTTAATAATTTCCATCGACTCACGGATTGCAGTACCTGCTGTGATTACGTCATCCACTAGCATGATTCGACCTTCAAGCGCAGAGCCTACAAGGTTACCGCCTTCGCCGTGATCTTTCGCTTCTTTACGGTTGAAGCAGTAAGGCGTGTCGATATCGTGGTGATCCGCCAGCGCGACTGCTGTTGTCGTCGCGATTGGGATACCTTTGTACGCCGGGCCAAACAGCACATCAAACTCAATGCCCGAATCTGCAAGCGCGGCTGCGTAAAAACGACCAAGACGCGCTAGGTCACGACCAGTATTGAAAAGACCAGCGTTAAAGAAGTACGGGCTTTTACGGCCAGATTTCAAAGTAAACTCACCAAACTTAAGAACTTCTTTCTCAAGTGCAAACTCAATAAATTCACGCTGGTATGCTTTCATTATTTTCTCTCTATATCCTTGGTTTCTTGTGTCTCTTCTCGACAATCATTCATTTCTCTATTGTCGAGATAAAAAAATAGCCCCCATAATGGGAGCTATTAAAATCAATTGGCTAACGCCGCCTTCTGCGCTGCGACAATTTCCGTAATGCCGATTTTCGCCGACTCGAGCAATGCCATCAGCTGTTCGTGACTGAACGGTTCACCTTCTGCAGTGCCCTGAATTTCAATCATCTTGCCTTCTTCGGTCATTACCACGTTCATGTCTGTGTCTGCCGCTGAATCTTCAACGTATTCAAGATCACACAATACTTCATCGCCTAGCAAACCAACTGAAACTGCCGCTACGTGGCCTTTCATTGGATTCGCTTTTAGCTTACCGCTATCCACTAGGTGTTGGAACGCATCAGCCATTGCAACGCTTGCGCCGCTGATGGATGCAGTACGCGTACCACCATCAGCTTGGATAACGTCACAGTCAACGGTGATCATGAACTCACCCATGGCTTTTAGATCGACAACAGCACGTAGGCTTCGCGCAATAAGACGCTGAATTTCCATCGTACGGCCGCCTTGTTTGCCACTTGCCGCTTCACGACGAGTACGAGAATGTGTTGCTCGTGGTAGCATGCCGTATTCAGCTGTAACCCAGCCTTTACCTTGGCCTTTTAGCCAACGTGGCACAGATTCTTCTACGGTCGCATTACACAACACTTTGGTGTTACCGAACTCAACTAGCACTGACCCTTCAGCGTAAGCTGTGTAGTTACGAGTAATTTTGATAGGGCGAACTTGATCCGCCTTGCGATCGTTTGGACGCATGGGCATCTACCTTAAATATGAGGAGAAGACGATTTGGTTGGGCGAAGATTATAACGGAATCGATTCCGGATTCATAGGTTACGCCGCTGGCACAACATAAACAATCCATACATCCCGCGCACCTATCGACGCAGCGTGATACACTCTTGAAGTAATTTTCAAAAAATGAAGACAGGAAAATTCGATGATTTACAGTATGACAGCGTATGCACGCAAAGAAGTAAAAGGCGACTGGGGTTCTGCGGTATGGGAAATCCGCAGCGTGAACCAGCGTTATTTAGAAACATACTTCCGCATGCCAGAACAATTTCGCGGATTAGAGCCCGTTTTACGCGAGCGTTTTCGTAAGCGCTTAGCGCGAGGCAAAGTGGAATGTAATCTGCGCTTTGAAGCAAACCCTGCCGCAAAAGGTGAGCTTAGCATCAACGAAGCGCTTGCTAGCCAGGTAATTAAGGCCGCTGAACAAGTCATGCACATGACTGGTGAACTGAGCCGAATCAACCCATTTCAAGTCATGCAATGGCCGGGGGTAATGGAAACGCCAGAGCAAGACATGGATGCGGTAAATAAAGTACTACTAGAAGCGTTTGATGGCGCAATGGATGAGTTTATTGAAGCGCGTGCTCGTGAAGGCGAGAACATGAAAGCGCTGATTGAACAGCGTTTAGATGCCATCTCTGCAGAAGTCGTAAAAGTGCGTGCCCGCATGCCAGAAATACTAGAGTGGCAACGTGAGCGACTATTCTCGAAATTCGAAGACGCTAAAGTGGAACTGGATCCGTCTCGTATCGAGCAAGAGTTGATTTTGCTAGCGCAAAAATCGGATGTTGCTGAAGAGCTCGATCGCTTGGACTCTCACGTAAAAGAAACCACAAACATTCTGAAAAAAGGTGGCGCAGTGGGTCGTCGTCTGGACTTCATGATGCAAGAGTTCAACCGTGAATCGAACACGCTAGCGTCGAAATCGATCAGCACCGACATCACCGCATCGGGCGTTGAACTGAAAGTACTGATTGAACAGATGCGTGAGCAGATCCAGAATATAGAATAGATTCCAACCAGTTCCATGTCCATGTATAAAGCCCTTAATTAAAAGGGCTTTCTTATTTCGCTCTTCTATACACATCCATGGAATTCATCATCAACCACGAATCTGCGGGGGGTAATCAGGTGCAGGCAAGTGGCAATATATCAATGATGTGCCAGTGTGAATCGACATGTGAGATCTCCGTTCGACGTGCTTTTTTATCACGATACTATCTGCTGTCTTCGGGCCTTAGAATCGGTCTACCCGATACGGCTGCACGTCAAACTCAGGCTCCACTTGGCGCAATAGGCTAATAACCAACTCTGCACTAATGGCGGCTTGAGTCAGCCCCAAGTGCTGATTCCCAAAGGCAAACAATAACCGTGGATGACGCGGGTGCTGGTCTATCACTGGCAACGAATCCGCCAGAGTCGGTCTATGTCCCATCCACTCACTCACTTTAAGAGCAGGGTTGTTTAATCGTGGCAATAGTTGCCTACTGTGATGGCGCAGCACATTAAACCTGCGAGCAAACTCAGGTAAACGCAAGCCACCTATTTCCGTGATCCCAACCACCCTTAAACCAGACGCCAAAGGGCTCATCACCAATTTACGCTCCGCAGAGCCAATCGGATGTTGGAGTGGCGGCGTCTCCATGTCGGCAGTCTCTATCGTCAGGTGGTACCCGCGCTCCGCTTCAAGTGGAACAGATATCCCTGTTTGTTCTAACAGAGGCTTACCCCAAGCGCCGGTGCAAAGCACCACATGCTCGAACCTATTTTGACTCGTCGCCGTGATCACCCCAACTGCGTTCTCTTGCGGAAGAATTTCACTCACTTCTGTTTGTTCAAAACACCCACCGCGCGCTTGAAAAACCGCAAACAGTTGCTTCGATAGTAAATAAGGATCTTTCACTCGACACGCATTAGGGAAAAACAGAGCGTGACTGACAGTCTCAGCCAGCTCTGGCTCTTTTTCCCTCAGTTGTGCGCCCTGCAGTAGGACACTTTCTATGTCCCATTGAGCAAGGTAAGCAGCATGCGTTTTGGCCTCGTCTAACTTATTTTCTGACTCCCATACCAACAGGTAACCTGACGGAACAAGATATTCTTCGGCCCCTATATCAGCCAAGCAGCGTTGCCAAGCAGGAACGGCCGCTTGATTGAGCTGGTAGAGCGCTTGTCGGCTTGCCTCCACTCGTGCAGAAGAAGCCGAGCGAACAAAACGCGCCAACCAAGGCAGGGCTTGAGGTAAATACTTCCAAGGAAGGGCCAACGGCCCCTTGGGATCCATCCACATCTTTGGCGCCGCAGCCAGTGTCTTTTTCGTTGCCAGAGGATCAATCAGTTCTGTAGCTAAATAGCCAGCATTACCAAACGAAGCGCATTCACCCGGCAAACCCTTGTCAAACAAAGTGACTTGAAAGCCATGACGCTGTGCTTCTAGGGCGGTACAAAGCCCCACCACTCCAGCCCCCACTACCGCAACGGTGGGCTCGTCGTTAAAAGGGGTATGTTTCGCGGATTGTGTCATGTTCTACCTACTGGCTTAGCTAAAGAATGTATTGGCTACGGTTTAATGGGTACTGCTACTCGCTGGTGAGACAGGCTCTGTGCTTGCCGGCGCCTCTTGCTCCACACGCTTTGAGAACCACCCTGTCTGGGCGTATAAAATGCCAATCGCAGGTGATAACCAACAAGCAAACGCCAACGGTGCATACAACAAAGCACTGTAATCGCCTGGTGCGACTATCAGCCCCAAAGTTCCCATCACAAATGCACCACCTGCATTCCAAGGGATCAATGGCGAGACTAAGGTGCCCCCTTCTTCAATCGCCCTGGAAAGATTGAGTCGGCTATAGCCCAACTTGTCATATTGCGGCCCAAACATACGCCCAGGTAAAGCAATCGAGAGGTACACATCACCCGATACGGCGTTGGTCGCAACGGAAGTAAGAATGGCATTCGTTTGTAACCCTTTGAAGCCTCGTGTCGACTTCATCACGGCATTCACGACCGACTCTAAACACCCAGTCCGCTCCAGTGCACCACCAAATGCCAACGCAAACATCATCAAAGTGATCACCCAAGTCATTGAGGTAACGCCACCGCGATTTAGTAAGTTATCCAACGCGGCCGATCCGGTCTCTATCTTGTACCCACTGTGGGCAAACGTGAGAATGTCATTCAGATTGTAATCGTAATTATGAACCGCGACACCAGCGCCGAGAACAAAGCCAATAAACAGGGCTGGGATCGGTGCTATTTTGTAAAACGCCAATAGCATCACCACCAAGAGCGGCAGTAAAGGCAACAAACCAAGTAAGAAATGACTCTCCATGCCCGATTGAATCGCGGTGATTTGTTGTAGCTGTTGTTGAGCGTCAGAGGTCGCATCCCCCATCACCACACCACCAAGAATCGAGTAAAGCGTCAAAGCGATCAGCATAGCTGGAATGGTTGTCGGCATCATATTACGAATATGAGCGAATACATTGGTTTCGGTTACGGCGGCAGCAAGGTTAGTGGTATCCGATAACGGTGAGATCTTGTCGCCGAAAAAAGCGCCTGAGACAACGGCACCCGCCGTCCAATATGCTGGAATACCAAACGCAAAACCGATTCCAACCAACGCCAGCCCGACCGTGCCCACGGTTGTCCAACTCGAACCAATCGAAAGAGATACCAAAGAGCACAACAGCATGGTGGCTGCCAAAAACCACTCTGGTTCAATCAAGACTAAACCGTAATAGATAAGAGTCGGTACTGTGCCACTGGCTATCCACGTACTTACCAGCATCCCTACCACAATAAGGGTTGCAATGGAGGGCATCGCCACGTGTAAGACACGGAATGCACCGGATTCGATGTCCTGCCAACGCAGCCCTTGGTACCAGCCAACTAACGCGGTAATAGCAAAACCAATCGCTAACGCGATATGTGGAGTAAAGTCGTCATAATAAAAAATCTGTGTCGCTAACAAGCCAATGGTGAGGATAATCGGTACGACCGCCAGGCCTAGTGGTGGTGGCGCCGTATAATCTGAGTTCTTTTTAGTCATAGGTCTTTTTCCAAATCACGTCGCAAGGGACCGCACCTGAAAAGGTGCGGAGCGCATGGAAAGCCTGATAGCGGATAACAAAGCCGCAAGCAGGGCAAAAGAAAAGCCAAGATATGCGTCGGCCTGATTACGATTTACGCACCCTGCACTGACTGATAAGCCAGAATCGCGCCCGCCAGATCTTCACGAGAGTCGCCAACCGATTTAAACAACGTGATCGCCGTTTCTGGTTCGTCGAGCTCTGCACGTCCTGCATGTTGGCCACTACACAACACCGAAAAGTCCGCTAAAATCTTCTCTTCGGTAATCGCTCCGTCACGGATAGGCATGATCAACTCGCCCGTTTCAACCAGTGCCGCCGCCTTCACATCCACGAATACATTCGCTCTCTGTAACGCTTCGTTGTTGGTCTCGCGCATTGTCGGCGTAAAGCTCCCCACCAAATCTAAGTGCGCGCCCGGCTTCAGCCACTCACCTTTAATGAGGGGCTCGGTTGAAAGCGTGGCACAACTAATGAGATCGGCTTTGCGCGCGACCGTTTCCAGTTGCTCATCGGAGCATGCAATGGCATCAACGCCCTCATCACGCAATTCTGTAGCCAATTGCTCTGCCGCAGCCGGATTAATATCCCACACATGAACAGTTTCAATTGGACGTACACTCATATGGGCTGGTACTAGGCGTCGTGCAACGCGTCCTGCCCCAACCATCAACATTTTACTGGCCGTTTCACGCGAGAGGTAACGAGAAGCTAGTGCCGAAGCCGCCGCAGTTCTGCGCGCGGTGAGCTCATTGCCATCGATCTGAGCCAGCATTTGCCCTGTCTGACCACAACTCAGTAAATAGTGACTGCTGAGTCCAGGTTGATTACGCGCAGAATTCCCCGGAAAGACATTCACCTGTTTTACGCCCAAGTACTCGCCTTCAATCCATGCCGGCATTAATAACAAGGTCGCGCTAGGGTCTTGCGGCACATTCATCGTGTGATGGTGACGAATAGGCGCCGTTACATCACGGGTAAAAATATCTTTTAAAGCGTCGACCAATGGTAGCCAAGCTAGTGCGTCGCGAACCTGTTGCTGGTTAAGTTGCATGTCATTCTTCCTTCCTTGTTAATATATTGTTATTTTATCTATTAATAGCGCCATTCATTTGCCCGAGACTCTGCGGTATTTAACCCAGACTCCGGAACTGAAAAACTTTGGGAAAGGAAAAGCTACATTGGGGAAACTAAGCGCGCGGATACAAGTAGGAAACTCACTGTGAATCAAACTCAGATAAGAAGAAATGTTATTGCCAGACGCCAGGGCCAACACCTGCACAGCTACGCTCAGGTATTGTTAGGCTGGCGAGGCACAATGGCGTGCGAGTTTGAACGCGAAAGTGGAAATATAGGCCATGGCACAGTGGCGATAGTGCCCGACAATGCCCCTCATTTTTATAATGGTTTAAGTGAAGATAGTGAGTTATTGGTCATCGACTTAGCGCCAGCTGATCCTTACATCCAAGCGCTGGAACAAGCGTGTAACTTGTCATTAAAGGAATCGGTATTTCAGCAGCCTTACTTCCTAGACCTGGGTACAGAAAGTCAGATATTGCTGGACTTTGCTGCGCAGAAAGTCAGTCAGAGCCAAATGTCACCGCAGATAAACTGCCAGCTCGTGTCATTATTTTTAACGCAGCTTGGGCAAATGTCATCCAGTGTCACCTCACCAGCCCCGCATCGTCGCTTAGAAGCCAGCCATTTGAATACGTATATCGATCAAAACATTTCGACAGCGTTAACCAATGCCCAGCTAGCTCAGGCGATGCACCTCAGCGAAAGCCATTTTTACTGCTTATGCCAAAGGCAGTTTGGAGTGACACCACAAAAATACGTGATGCAGAGACGCATGCAAAAAGCACAATTTTTGCTGCGTAACAGCCATATGCCTATGACAGAACTTGCCGCCGAAGTCGGGTTTGCGCAGCTGTCGAGTTTTTCTCGTGCCTACAAACGCAGCTTTCAGCATTCGCCTAGTGACGTACGCCGAAAGTCGCGCTAAACGTATGCACTAGGCCTAACTACAGGCTGAACAACGTCATTTATGAGTAGCGAATGGCGTTCACAAACCACTCTTTGTAACCTTCTGGGGTTTTGACGCTAAACTCATCGTCGACTTCTATTTTTAGTCTTAGACCCCTCATGGGCATTGCCCCTGTGTATCTATCCATGAACAGGCCACCAGCATTAACAAGCAGTTTTCTAGTGTCCAAACTGATTCAAAAAGTCTTCAAATATGAATAAAAAGCTTAATGTTTTGTTTTTTTAATAAAAACACACGCTCAGAAAGACAGTTCCAAAACATTGAATGATCTAAAAGTCATCGAGTATTGAAACAAAAAAGCCCCGCTAGTGCGGGACTTTCTTTTATTCATCTTTTTCCAAGGTTCTGTTATCAACGTAGGGCCAATAATGATGCCCGACTCTGATGAGCAAGGTTGCCGCAGCTAAGATAAACGCTGCCAGAGATAACCACACAACCAAAACCGCATCCAGTTCTTTCATTCCTAGTGTGATATAGCGGGCGATCGCCATCATCGCGATATAGATAGGATAGCGTACCGGAATTTTTCCGTTCATCACGAACTGCTGCACCATGGCGAGCACTTCCAGATAGATAAACATCAAAAGAATATCCGTGAGTAAGACACGCTTCTCGACAAATACGTGTACAAACTCTTGCATCATGGCGTACAAGGTCGCCAAGGTAATAGAGACTAGTAATACCGCCTCCAAAATATGGAAGATTTTCAGGAACGGTCGACTAAAGGATTTCGGTAAATTCGACGGCATGGTCCATTATCCAGACAAAGAAGATAGGCCTTGAGTTTAGCATGCAACGATCTTCAATCAATCATAATACTCAGGCGTCAATCAACACCAAGACCTAACATAGACCTATAAAAATGCTCCGCTTATTTGGCGGAGCGTTTTTGTGTTAGAGGACCTGTGGCATCACTTACGCCACTTGCTGCTTTTTTTCAGCCAGGCGCTTTTTCTTCCGATATTTAGGGTGGGTGATCGGAATCGCAGATAGGAGTTTCTTGGTGTACTCGTTTTGCGGGTTTGCATAAATTTCTTTCGCGCTGCCTGCTTCTACCACTTTACCAAAATACATCACGGCAACTTTGTCAGAAACGTGTTTCACCACAGAGAGATCGTGAGAGATAAAGATGATCGCCAAGTTCATCTCTTGTTGCAGTTGTAGTAATAGGTTCAGAATTTGTGCCTGTACCGATACATCTAACGCAGATACCGATTCATCACAAATCAGTAATTTAGGCTTCAATGCAATCGCGCGAGCAATACCGATACGCTGACGTTGGCCGCCTGAAAACTCATGTGGATAGCGGTTGACTGCCGTTTCTGGCAAGCCCACTTTGATTAAAAGCTCTTTTACCCACTGTTTGCGCTCGGCTGGCGTACCGATTTTATGAATAACAAACGGTTCTTCTAGAATCATACCGATGGTATGACGCTGATTGAGTGATTCCATTGGGTCTTGAAAGACGATTTGCATGTCTTTACGCAGCGATCGCATCTCTTTGACAGACAGTTTAGTGATGTCTTTACCTTCAAAGAAAATCTTACCTTCCGTTGGCTCGTATAACTTTAAGATCGTGCGCCCAAGGGTGCTTTTACCACAACCTGACTCACCAACTAGTCCCAGTGTTTCACCTTCAGAAACAGACAGTGAAACCCCGTCTACCGCTTTGATGGTGTAGCCTTTCTTGAACAGCCCTTTACCAGAAACAAAGTGCTGCTTAAGATTTTCAATTCTTAATACTTCTTTTGCCATAACATCCTCTTTTATGACTCGTTCACTTTGCCCAGTTAACTGGCAAACATACTGGCATCAATAGGCTTGATATCGATCATCTGCTTCGGCTCATTATCTAAGCTCGGCATCAACCCCATTAAACGCTCTGTGTATGGGTGCTGCGGGTTATCAAACAACTCAAAAATTTCTGCTTTTTCGACAATACGCCCACCATACATCACGGCAACATCATCACACACTTCTGCCACAACCCCGAGGTCGTGAGTGATGAAGATCATCGCCATGCCTGTTTCTTCCTGAAGCTCATTCATCAGTTCAAGGATAGACGCCTGAACCGTAACATCCAACGCCGTAGTCGGTTCATCACAAATCAGAATGTCCGGCTTACAGGCCAACGCCATCGCGATCATAACACGCTGGCGCATACCGCCAGATAGGTTATGGGGATACTCATTCAATCGCTTCTCTGGCATTGGGATTTTGACTTTTGCCAGCATCTCAATCGAGTACGCCTCCCGCTCCTTTTTGTCGAGCTCTGGTCGATGGAGTTCAAGCACTTCACATATTTGACGACCAATAGTGTGTACTGGATTGAGCGCCGTCATCGGATCTTGGAAGATGATCGAAATGCGATCGCCACGCATGGCGTACATCTCTTCCGCAGGCAAATCAACTAGGTTGGTGCCGCGATAATTCACTTCACCTTTGATGATGTTGCCATATGGCTTAGGTAAAAGCCCCATGATCGACATTGAGGTTACGCTCTTACCACTGCCTGACTCTCCCACCAGACCGAGTGTACGTCCAGCTCTCACATCAAAGTTCACACCATGCAGCACCTTCACTGGTCCATCATCGGTGGTGAATTCAACTTCGAGATCTTTAACACTTAGGATTACATCGTTTTCCATAACCAATCCTTACAGCTTATAAGTGTCATCTACGACGACGACAGGTTCAAAAGCTTTGCCTGATTTCATCGCTTGTTTGGTTTCTTTCTTGATATCGCTATCAATCCAGTAAGTGCCATCCCCTATGATGCCACCACTGAACAACGCCTCTGTCATGCGATTCATTGGCTTATCAGGAAACTTTAGCCAGCGCCAGTGACCGTAGCGGACATAAGGAATCATGTAGCCTGTTACGATAACGTGCGCATCAATGATGTCACGCTGAATCTCATGACCTAGCTGGATCTTTTTATCCATATCCATGCTAAAACGATACTCGATGATCTTTTCATCCAGCTCTGGCGTGCTGTAGTTTGTGAAAGAGTTAGTTTGCGGCTTATTTGCATTGACTGAATGGAAGTACTCCCAATACGTTGGGATCTCGGACGTCCCCATATCTAAGAAAGCCAAATCGTGCTTTTTCTCACGGACGTATTTGAACATGGATGAGCCATCAACCAACTTGAGCTCAATATCCAACCCTGCTAGCTTGGCTTGCTCACGCAAAAAAGCAATACGAGGAGTATGAACAGGTGTTCCGTAGGTCAGCTCGAAGCTTAAACGCTCACCTTTATCATTGACACGAATACCATCGGAACCAATTTTGTTAAAGCCTGCGGCTGCGAATGCCTCGGCCGCTTTTGTGGGGTCAAATTTCGGTGCTTTTGCGTCTGGTAGGGTGTATTTACCATGGCCATAACCCGTCGGGTTTGGCTTACGGGAGTAGTCACCACGCATGATGTTTTCAATCATGCCATCAAAATCAATTGCGTAAGTAATGCCCTTGCGAACGTTTAAATCATCCAGTAAAGGCATCGCGGTGTTCATCCATACGCCGCCCGCACCGACTGGAAATTGGTTGTAACCCCAGAACTTTTGAATGTAGCCTTTTTGGTACGGTTCTGTGTTCGATTTATCGTGCCATAGACTTGGCAGAACCAGACCAAATGCATCCAACTTACCCTTTTCAAAATGCTTCATCGCAATATCGCTATCGCGGATCACTGTGATGCGAATCTTGTCGACATTGTAGCGATTTTGGTAGTACTTATTGCTGTAACCCCACCAATCTTCACCAACATGTTTGAAAGTCACACTTCTACCTTTTTTGATATCATCTAGGTAGTACGCACTGGTTGTTGGTTCACTCTTAAAGTTGTAGTAACGGACAAAGTTGTCGTGAATACCATCACCATTTTCATCCTTTGAAGGGTTGGCATAAAAGTGTGCGGGACGTGGGCGTAAAGCCCCCATTCGTAGCAACAATTCTTCCGGATTGAACTCTTTCGCGGCCTTAACAGCAAACGTATGAGCGTCGTACTTAATAACATCCGCAATGGTTTTGTTGTAATAATCGTTGTACCAAGGCTCTAGGATATCCTTAGAACGATAAAACTTAAGCATGAATACAAAATCGTCGGCAGTCACAGGCTTGCCGTCCGACCATTTGGCTTCTGGATTGAGTTTGAAATAAACGGTTTTATTGTCGCCAGCTAACGCCCACTCATTAGCAAGTTCAGGGATGAACTCTAAAGTGTCTGGGTGGCGAACCACCAATCCAGGGGTTTCATCCAAGATAAAGGAACGCAACCCCGCATTGGCGTCTGGGCCAACACTACGTAACGTCTGTGGAAAACTTGACATGAAGGTGCGATAGGTCCCTCCACGTTTCGCTTCAGGCGAACCATATTGAGGCTCATCCCAGTTTGTTTGCCAGTTTAAGTCAGTCGGAAGCGTTGCTGACATTGCACCAAAACTCAGGGCGCTCAGCGTGGACGCTAAAAATAATTTCTTCATAAAACTTCCCTTTTTTATGTTTTGCTCACAATGCTCGCTTAAACATAGCGTGTGAATTTTTTCGGGTCGAAGGCTGCTCGAATGGCTTCACCAATAAAGGTCACCATTACCAACACGAGTACAATTGACGTCACCACTGAGGCAACAATCCATGGCGAGTCTAGGTTAGATTTACCTTGTTGTAGCAGTTCCCCCCAACTTGGCGTTGGTGGCATAAGACCTAAACCTAGATAATCCAAAGCGGTCAGCGCAGTGATGTTTGCTGCAATAGTGAACGGCGCCAATGTCACAATCATTACCATCGTATTCGGTAGGATGTGATTAAACAAAATACGTCCCGTCGATGCCCCTAAAGCACGTGCCGCCATTACGTATTCTCGTGCCGCTTCTTTATAAGTCATGGTCCGCATGTACCATGTCATGCCCATCCAGGTGAAAAGCACGTTAATAGCGACAAAGAGAGCGAACGTCGGTTGAACGATTGAGACAAGAATCATAATGACGTACAAAAACGGCACCATTGACCAGATTTCGATAAGTCGCTGTACAAACAAGTCAAATTTACCGCCCCAAAAACCCATAGCACAACCAACTGCGGTGCCGATCGCGTAGGAAATTGCCATGGTGAGCAACGCAAATCCCATTGCCGTTCTGAATCCGTAGACAAGTCGTGCCAAAATATCGCGACCTATAACATCTGTACCTAAATAATGCTTGTTTTCGGCACTAGGCGCTGTTGGCGGGAAATCACCACTAAAATCCTGTTCATATGGGTTCCATGGCACAAGCGGCAAAATAACAAAGTTGTCGCTCCCTTCGGCCTCAAACGCTTTTTGCAGTACGCGATAATCCGCTTCGCTGGATGACTCTTGGCCAAATTCACTGCCTAAACGGACATCACTGACAACAGGAAAATAGTAGCTACCATCGTACTTGACGACTAGCGCTTTACTATTAATCAGAAGTTCAGCAAAGAGCGACAAGATCAACATGATTGAGAGAATGACAAACGACCAATAGCCTCGTTTGATCTCTTTAAAGTGGCGAATTTTCTTTTGAGTTAATGGACTAACTTTAATCATGTTACGCTCCAAACTTCACACGTGGGTCGACTAAAGCAACACAAATATCTGAAATAATGTTACCAATGAGCAGCAACAGCGCATTAATGGCGACAATACCCATAACAACAGGGTAGTCACGCTCCATGATTGATTCGTAACCCAATAAGCCAATGCCATCAATATTGAAGATAACTTCAATCAGGAAGGCACCAGTCATGAAGAACAACAAAGAGTTACCAAAGTGACTCGCGATTGGGATTAAGCTGTTACGCAACGCGTGCTTACGAACCGCCTTTTTGAAAGGTAAGCCCTTCGCGATAGCTGTACGGATATAGTCTGAAGAAAGGTTTTCCATCAGGTTGTTTTTCATCGTCATTGTCAGTGTTGCAAAGTCGCCAATGAGGTAACAGATTAAAGGCAACACCGCGTGCCACATGATGTCCTTGGCGCGTTCAAAGAAAGTTTCGTAATCGTCGAAGTCATCGCCGACAAAGCCTCCCATAGGAAACCATTCCAAGTGATAACTAAATAGCGTGATGAGCAATACACCCACCACATAGCCAGGCAATGCATAGCCCACAAAGATGAGTATTGAAGAAGCGGAATCAAACACAGAGCCGTGCTTGAGCGCCTTGTAATAACCAAGAGGGATCGAGATAAAATAACTGATAAAAAAGGTCATGCCGCCATAAAATAACGACACAGGTAAACGCTCTGCAATCATGTCAGAGACAGGTTCGTAGTAACGTGTTGACTCACCAAGGTCTAGCACGACCAAGCGACTTAGCCACTCCACATACGCTTCTGTCACTGGCTTATCCAGACCGTAAAACGCATTTAGCTCAGCGATTTGATCATCAGAAAGGGCGGTATTGCCACCAGCAGACGTCATTGATGCGGCACCATCCCCTTGAGACTGCATTTGTGACAACATGCGTTCAACAGGTCCGCCCGGCACGAAACGAGTGATAGCAAAGATAAGAATAGTTATCCCGAGAAACGTTGGTATCACCAACGCCAAACGGCGTAAAAAGTACGACAGCATATACAACTTGCTCCTTGTCTACTGTCCAATTCAGGCGGAGTGAAAGAGGAAGTTCCCCGCCTAAAGTGGTGCATATTTATCTCGTAGTAACTAAAACTGTTGAAACACACTCCCTGCGTTTCAAGAACCAGACTTTTCTACTACTGCAATAATTTCAGCGTCATATTTATCTTGAATCCACATCAGCTTCAAGTGTTTGAAACCAAAACATGACAAACTTCCTCCGAAGTCGAAAAACAGAAATGTTTTTGTAAAAAATTATAAAAAACCACAAAAATAATTCACACAGAATATCAATCTAGGCTGTTTAGAGCCAAAAACCTACATAAAAATGCAAATACATGGAATAAATAGACATATCCACCACATGTATATTTGACCTAAAAATACGAGTGAGCCCTTTTACAGCAATGGGTATCATATTTTGATACCACCCTATAAGTTCGAGTCACCAAAGTATGGATTCGATATAAAACTCATCTCAGAATAATTCACTGGAAAAATATCTTTTTTCAGATTCAATTACCCACTAAAAAACCATAGGCAAGATAAGTCATTAAAGTTTATAAGAAACACAAAATACGGTG
This sequence comes from Vibrio chemaguriensis, assembly GCF_012275705.1. Lineage (NCBI taxonomy): Bacteria > Pseudomonadati > Pseudomonadota > Gammaproteobacteria > Vibrionales > Vibrionaceae > Vibrio > Vibrio chemaguriensis. The sequence continues at coordinate 90,707 of NZ_SHOE01000016.1, read as the reverse complement.
TTTTATTGAAATTTGATGTCGCCTTGGTAAGGCTATTTAGTTTTTTATTCCGCGTTTTAAACCAACCCTGGTTATTTACATCTTTTTTACATTTAAGCATCCCCGTTTACCACTGGTTTGACTTCCTTTTTTCATCTCGGTTATACATTGGCCGAACGTTAACGAAATATTAACGTCACAATTGGCCGCTATGCGGCCAGACATAGGAAATAATAATAATCGGAGCAACAAGGATGTATAAAAACACAACCGCTTTATCTGTTGCGATAAGCCTTGCGTTGGGGACAGCAGCAGTCGTAGCCCCAGCAACAGCACTGGCAGAAGAGCAACAAGTTGAAAAACTTCAAAAGATGAAAGTTACTGGTTCGCGTATCTCCACGACGGATATGGAAGGTCCTTCACCAGTTACTGTTATTAATAGTAAAGATATTGAATCTAAAGGTTTTAACAGCGCGCAAGACGTGTTGAACAGTTTGACTCAAAACACCGGTGGTGTAATGGCTCAAACGAACTCTTTCTCATTCACACCTGCAGCACAGTCAGTCAACTTACGTGGTCTTGGCGCTTCACGCACATTGATTCTTATCGATGGTCGTCGCCTTCCTCAATACCCACTGGCTCAAGATGGCACATCTAACTTCCAAGACATTGGTCAAATCCCTGTTGCCGCTATCGAGCGTGTTGAAGTAATGACTGATTCAGGTTCCGCTATCTACGGCTCCGACGCGATCGGCGGTGTCGTAAACTTCATTTTAAAGAAAGACTTTGATGGCGTTTCTGTAAAAGTACGTGCGGGTGACGCAACAGATGGTGGCTACCAAAATGGCCGTTTAGACGTTGTTGCCGGTAAAGATTTTGACGATAAACGTATTCTCTTCGTTGGCCAATTTGCGGGCAACGAAATGCTTAAGCAATCTGACCGAGATGATTGGGCTGGCGATGACGGTTCAAGCCGTTCTCAGCTAAGTGGTTACTCTAGCTACGGTGCAAACTTTGAAGGCGCAAACGGAACACTTCTAACACCAGCTGATGCTGGTTCTTCATGTAAAGAAGTCGTTGGTGATGCCGCTATTGAACGAGCGGATGGCAAGTGTGGTGTTAACCGCTCTGCATACCGAACGTTGAAACCAGAAAATAAACAAGTAGACCTGCTTTTACGTGGTGAAATGGACATTAACGACAATGTCACTGCCATGGCAGAAGCCCGTTTTGGCTACAAGTCTACAGAATCTGAATTCGAACCTAACCCTTACAGCGTAGAAGTTGATGCCACTCACTTCCGCGGCGAAGGTGAATACACTCGCCGTATGGTCGAATTTGGCCCACGCGAAAGTAACACTGAAGCCGATTCTTTTGGCTTAACCTTAGGCTTGAACGGCCTGCTTGCTGATACGTATGATTGGGACCTATCAGCTGGTTACTCTGAGCAAAGCGTTGAAACAAGCAATCCAGCAATCTTCCTAACTCTTGATCAAGCCGTACAAAATGGCGATGTCGATCTTCTAGGGCCTATCTCTCAAGACGTCGTAAACAAATACAGCGGCACATCAAGCAAAGAAGCCTACTCAAAGCTTTACTCTGTTAACGGCTCACTGGCTGGTGATTTGGTTGAACTGCCTGCTGGTATGTCTGGCTTTGCTGTTTATGGTGAATGGAACCGTACTGACTACAATGAAACGATTGATGCGACAACAGCAGCTGGTGGTTTCTCTGGTCTAGGCGGAACATCAGGTGGCGGTGACCGTGATCAGATTGGTCTTGGTGTCGAAGCCCTAATTCCTATCATTGAAGATTTGGAAATGACTGTCGCTGGTCGTTATGACCACTACTTCGACGACTCGGCAACAGGCGGAGCCTTCACTCCTAAAGTAGCACTAGCATACCGTCCTACTGACACTCTATTGCTTCGTGGTAGCTACGGTCTAGGTTTCCGAGCTCCTGACTTGAAACGACTATTTGGTGATCAAACTCGAGGCTTTGGTTCTGGTTTTGACCCTGTGCTTTGTGCCAACGCTGGTGGTAGCGGCCCACAAGATAAAGATAAGTACCCAGAGTGTGATACTCAATACTTCGATACGCTTAACGGCCCTAACTCTGAGCTGAAAGAAGAAACAAGTACAAACATTAACTTGGGTCTAGCTTGGGAACCTGTGGATGACCTTGGCGTAACCGTTGACTGGTACCACATCAAGATGGAAGACGTCGTAACAGCACCAACTTACCAAGACGTAATTAACGATCCAGGTAAATACCCAGGCACAGAAGTAGTTCGTAATACAGATGGTACAATCAAGTCCGTATCTTACGGCCCAGTCAACCAGTCATATGAAGAGCGTTCTGGTGTTGACCTTGCTGTGAAATATGCTTACGACACTAATGAGTTCGGTTCATTCAATACGCGCGTAGCTGTAACTAAGATCTTGATTGCTGAATATCAAGAAAACGACAGTGAGCCAGTAACGGATGAAAGAGATTTCATGCCTGAATATACCGCAACGTTAAACCTTGGCTGGGCATACGAAGATGTCGCTATCAACCTATTTGGTAAATACCGTGACCGTATGTGTTCAAGCTATGCGAACCGTTACTACTTTGATGACTGTGACTCTGCTAAGAAAGCTGGTTACAAAGCAGAAATCGCTAGCATGACAACATGGAACCTAACGGCTTCTTACCAATTCAACGAGAGTGGTCGTGTAACTCTTGGTGCTATCAACATGTTTGACAAGGTACCGCCTGCCGATCCTCTAAATGATACCTCTCCATTCTATGCAACTGGATATGACGATCCAATCGGCCGTCAGCTTTACATCGAGGCATCATACGACTTCTAAAAAATATTTGGCGCGGGTTTTCCGCGCCCTTTTCGACTGACTAAAACACTGACAAGGATGCAACCATGAAATTCAAGGAATTTGGTCTCAGTGCCATAGCTGCAGCATTGCTTACTATCAGTAGTAGCTCTGTAGCGGCCAACTCTGGTGCTGTCGTTTCCACACAAGCAAAAGCAAATCAATCTTCAGAAGCTTCGCAACAAAAAATCGACAACTATGCCGAAAGCACTGAAGGCATGTTGGCAGAATACAAAGGCTTACTTCGTCAAATCGACAGTATGAAAGTCTACAACGAGCAAATTAACCGTATGGTTCAATCGCAGCAAGGCGAGTTGGACTCATTAAATAACCAAATTGCTCAAATCGATCAAACGGCAACAGAAGTGGTGCCACTTACATTAAAAATGATCGATGCACTCGACGAATTTGTGACTCTCGATCTGCCTTTCCAGAAAAAAGAGCGTAATAAGCGAGTTCAAGAACTGCGTCGTCTCATGGATCGCGCCGACGTAACAACTTCAGAAAAATTCCGTAAAGTAATGGAAGCGTACCAAATTGAAGAAGGCTTCTCTCGCTCAATCGAATCTTACAAAGCTAGCCTAGACCGAAATGGTGAAATCGTGACTTACGATTTCCTACGTATTGGTCGCACAGCACTTCTATTCCAATCTCCAGACGGTGGTGAGACAGGTATGTGGAACCAACAAACACGTCAATGGGAAACATTACCAGAAAGCTACCGCATCGCGGTACAGCAAGGCCTTCGTATCGCGAAGAAGCAAGCGCCACCAGCGCTAATCAAACTGCCTGTATTTGCTGGGGAGGAATAAGAGATGAAAGGATTCAAAACTCTAGCCGCTGGCCTACTAGCGAGCTTATTTATGGTTTCTGGCGTACAAGCAGAAGCGCCTAAAAACTTATCTGAACTACTTAAAAACGTAAAATCAGAAAGCATCGTTGAGTCGAAAGAGAACAAAGCCCGTGAAGCTGAGTTCAAGAACAATCGCGATAAGCAAGCGGCATTATTGCAACAAGCTCGCGAAGAGTTAGCTGCGCAGCAAGCACTGGGCGATCAACTTAAAGCAACCTTTGATGAAAACGATAAGCAGCTAACTGAACTAACAGAAACCCTACGTGTTCGCTCTGGTACTTTGGGCGAAATGTTTGGTGTGGTCCGCCAGTATGCGGGAGAGTTTAAGGGCTTATTTGCAGCCTCTCAAAACGCTGTTCAGTTCCCAGAGCGTGACGCTCTACTAACGAAACTGGCTGAAAGTAAAGAACTGCCGTCAACACAAGAGCTAGAAGCTTTCTGGCATACCATTCTCCAACAAGTGGTTGCTTCTGGCAAAACTGCAACAACCCAAGCAACGGTTGTTTATGGCGAAGGTAAAGAAGCGGTTCGCGATGTCACTCTTGTCGGTGAATTTAACGCGATTGCCGATGGTAAGTACGTCACTTATGTACCTCAAACAGGTAAGTTCGAAGAACTCTCTCGACAGCCTCGCACCAATATTACACGTCATGTTGCAGGCTTTGAATCAGCGTCAAACAGCTATGAACCACTGTTTATTGACCCATCCCGTGGTGTCATTTTGTCTCTACTTGTGCAAAGTCCTACCGTTCAAGAACGTATTGATCAAGGTGGCATTGTAGGTTACGTCATCCTTGGTATGGGTGCAGTTGGCGCTATCATTGCTCTTGTTTGCTTCCTACGCCTTCAAGTGATTGGCGGTAAAATGCGTAAGCAAGCGAAATCAGAAACCGTGATTCCTGGCAACCCATTGGGTGAAGTTATCCAAGCTTACCAAGAGCACAAAGGTGACAACCTTGAAGATCTGGAAGCGAAGCTGGACGAAATCATTCTACGTAATGCTCCAAGCATTGAGCGCTTCATCAGCTCAATCAAGCTTTTTGCTTCTGTAGCTCCTCTACTTGGCCTACTGGGTACGGTAATGGGTATGATCGGCACATTCCAAGCCATTACTCTGTTCGGTACCGGCGATCCTAAACTGATGGCTGGCGGTATTTCTGAAGCTCTTGTTACCACTATGCTAGGTCTGGTTGTCGCAATTCCATTGCTGTTCCTTTACACCATCGTACACAGCAAAGGTCGTCGTTTGGTTCAAACTCTTGAAGAACAGAGTGCAGGCTTCATCGCTCGCTATCAGGAAAAACTGCATAAAGCCGAAAGCTAAGGAGGCGTTATGTGGTGGTTAGTTGGAGAACTTGAATCAATTAGGCGCTTCTTGGGAATGGGTGGCGATGTACTCGTAGCCATCTTCATCCTCAGCTTTATGCTGTGGGCAGTATTGTTAGAACGTTGGTTCTATTTTGCTGCCGTCGCTCCAAAAGCCATGAAAAAAGCCGTTGGCTCATGGCAAGGGCGCTCAGAGCATCAAAGTTGGAACGCTAAGATGATCCGACAAGAAATCGTTTCTCGTCAGGATATTGAGAATAAAAAGGGACTACCAATCGTGAAAGTATTGATTGCACTCTGTCCCCTACTGGGTCTACTCGGCACCGTTGTCGGCATGATCCAAGTATTCGACATCTTAGCGGTAACAGGAACAGGAAGCCCTCGAGCAATGGCCTCGGGGATCTCAAAGGCAACAATCCCAACTTTAGCCGGGATGGTGGCTTCTCTATCAGGACTGTTCTTTAGTTCACGTCTTGATCATTTAGCCAAAGTCACAACGCAAAAGCTGGAAGATAAGCTAAAGCATATTGCCTGAGTAAATGGAATTAGAGGTATAGGTCATGAAAAGACGCTATAGCAGTGATAGCAGTGATGAAACCGCTATCGATATGACACCGATGCTCGACATCGTATTTATCATGTTGATCTTCTTTATCGTAACAACATCGTTCGTAAAAGAAGCAGGTCTAGAAGTAAACCGTCCGACGGCAAGCTCAGCGCAAACCGTTAAGAAAGGTAACATCATGGTCGCAGTTGGTGCGGCGGGTGATGTTTGGGTTGATAAACGCCGCATCGAAGTGGACGCGGTTCGCGCGAATATTGAACGTCTTCGTGCAGAAAGTCCTGATGGCGCAGTTGTTATCCAAGCCGACACTGAAGCAAATGCTGGCGTAGTCGTGAAGGTTATGGACCAGATCAAAATGGCAGGTGTAGAAAGCATCTCCATTGCCGCAACCAATAAGGATTAAGCTTATGCGGTATCTGGCCTCAATTGCACTGGCGCTCATTGTCTCCCTCGGGTTGTTCTGGGGGATGGACAAGCTAGTAAACAAAGAGCGCCACGAGTTAGTGTCGAATGATGACCTGCGTATGGTCGAGTTTATTCGCATTAAACCAGAAGAAAAAATACAGGAGAAAAAACGCGAACTTCCAAAACCACCACCACCTAAGCGTCCGCCGCCGCCGCCAGAAATGAAAGTGACAGCGACAGTAAAACCGGTGATGGAGCAGACCCCAATGGATATGCCAAAACTTGACCTACCCGTAAATGTTACAGGTGGCTCGGTGCTTGGACATTATAGCCAGGGTGGAGGTGCACAATTAGCGGGTAGCGGAGGTCCGACCCCTCTTGCAACATTCCAGCCTCAAATGCCTAGAAAGGCTGCGAAAGCAGGAATTGAAAAAGGGGTTGTCTTACTAGAGTTTACTGTAAATGCACGTGGTGCCGTAGAGGACATCAAAGTTCTTAAAGAGCAACCACGACGCTTAGGCCTCGGTCGAGCGGCAAGAAAAACAGTCTCTAAATGGACATTTAAACCAAAATTGGTTGACGGGAAACCTGTTAGCTCGCGCCTATCGCAAGAAATAGAGTTCTCAACCAATTAAGGAGTCACGATGAAAAGTTTATGGAAAAGCAAAGTGGCTTCTTTAATTCTCTTCGCAGGAGTGGCATTTGCCGCTCCTACGATGGCAAAAGAAGCTCCTCAGTTATCAGATCGGACATTTCGAACCGTCAACAAAGTGCAAGAGTTGATCGCAACTGAAAAATATTCAGCAGCGAAAGAAAAACTAGCAAGCGCTTTAGAAAGCACAAGTTCGAAAAAATACGACCGAGCAGTTTTACTTCAGCAAACGGGCTTTTTGTATTCGCTACAAGACAATTATGTGCAAGCCGCGAAATACTTTGCCGAAGCATTAAAGCTCGATGCGCTTCCCGTTCCAGTCGCTCAACAAGTTCGCTACAGCTTGGCTCAGCTTTACCTAGCTGAAGAGAAGTACACGTTGTCTGTGAAAACGATGAAGGAATGGTTCAAAGTTGCAGAAACAACCAAAGAAAAACCTCAAGCTCATGCTTATATCACGTTAGCAAGCGCTTATGTCCAGTTGGAAGATTACAGAAATGCAATCCCACCAACCAAAAAAGCAATTGCGATGAGCAAGAGCCCAAGTGAGTCTTGGTACTTAATTCTCGTTGCCTCTCACTACGAGTTAGGCCAGCTGAAAAGCGTTGCCAGTGTGCTTAAAACCCTTACTTCAAAGTACCCTCAGAAAAAGCGTTACTGGATGCAACTTTCTGGCGTTTATATGGAGTTGGGTCAAGAGCAAAACTCTTTAGCAACCTTAGAAATGGTTTACAAAATGGGGAAACTGGAAGGAGAGAAAGAGTACTTACGTTTTGTAAACTTCTTAGCTTACCAAGGTATTCCATATAAAGCGGCCAAAACTCTTGAGAAGGAGATGGCATCTGGAAACATTGAAAAGACGAAGGAAAACTATGATCGCTTGGCCAGCTTCTGGCAGCAAGCTAAAGAGCTAGATAAATCGATTCTCGCTTATAAAAAGTCATATAACATCGCTCCTTCTGCTAAAACGCAAATTCAGATTGCTCGCTTAATGGTACAAGACAAGCAGTATTCTGAAGCGACTCGCTTTGTAGAAAACGCAGCATCGAATGCCTCTAAAGAGCAAAAGGCAGAACTTGAATACATTCGCGGAATGGCCTATTTCGAGCTTAAACAGCCACAAAAGGCCTTACAGGCAATGAAAGGCGCGGCTCAATCGCCAAAATTTAGGTCTACCGTTAGCCCTTGGATAAATTTCCTAGAATCCCAAGGATAATTTGAAGATTAAGTGTGAGTCAGTCGCACGCCTGGGGAAGTGAAAGCTTCCCCTTTTTTCGTTTGTTTGTGCGCACGCGATCTCTTTTCAACATTTAAGTAAGACGAAAAGATCAACTGGTAACAAAATAGAGATCATGATACTCTTCGCCTCCATTTTTCTGGCGGGATTATCACCAATATCCATCCCTTTGGTGGTTGATTTATCATTGCCAGTGCTATCGTTATAAGAATGTCGGACTTTCCTTCGGCACTCAATCAATCCAATCAAAAGTGGAACAGTACAATGGGCAAAGGTACTCTCTATATCGTATCTGCACCTAGCGGCGCAGGTAAATCTAGCTTGATCTCAGCGATGTTGGAACGCAATCCAACCTACGCAATGAAAGTGTCTGTGTCTCATACCACGCGTAACATGCGACCTGGTGAAGAAAATGGTGTCCACTACCATTTTGTAGCGAAAGATGAGTTTGAAGCCCTGATCGCTAAAGGTGATTTCCTAGAATACGCTGAAGTGTTTGGTAATTATTACGGCACCTCTCGTGTGTGGATTGAAGAAACGCTAAATAAAGGTATCGACGTTTTTCTAGATATCGACTGGCAAGGCGCACGTCAAATCCGTGAGCAAATGCCTGAAGCCAAAAGCATCTTCATCCTGCCACCATCAAACGGTGAGCTAGAGCGTCGCTTGAACACTCGTGGTCAAGATAGCGATGAAGTGATCGCAAAACGTATGGCTGAAGCCAAGTCAGAAATCTCTCATTACAGCGAATACGACTACGTGATCGTAAACGACGATTTTGATACCGCTTTGATGGACTTTAAAGCCATCTTGCGTGCAGAGAGATTGAAGGAAGAAAAGCAAGCTGCTAAATATAAAGGTATGCTTGACGCGTTGTTAGCAGAGTAACTTCAAAAAAGTCACGCTGTAAAACATAAAGAATTTCTCGTTTTTTGCTCAGTGCGAAAAACACAATAAACTACCTGAGAAAGTCCACAAACGGTGGCTTGTCTAATTGCTAGTAAATAAAGTAGTTAGGTTGTATACTTTCTCGTCATTCTAAAATTTTAGTTAACTATTTGGAGTCCTCATGGCACGCGTAACTGTTCAAGACGCTGTTGAAAAAGTTGGCAACCGTTTCGACCTAGTACTGATTGCGGCTCGCCGCGCTCGTCAAATGCAAACTGGCGGTAAAGATGCACTAGTGCCAGAAGAGAACGATAAGCCAACGGTTATCGCTCTACGCGAAATCGAAGAAGGTTTAATTACTAAAGAAGTTCTAGACGCTCGTGAACGTCAAGAACAGCAAGAGCAAGAAGCGGCAGAGCTAGCGGCAGTAAGCAGCATCGCTCACAACCGTTAATTCTGACTTTAGAATTCAACAACCTCCCGGGCCTATAATTTGTATCTATTCGATAGCCTCAAAGACGTTGCCCAAGAATACCTAACAGAGCCTCAGATTGAGGCTCTGCGTCAATCTTATGTGGTAGCGAGAGATGCCCATGAAGGGCAAACCCGCTCTAGCGGTGAACCATACATCATCCACCCTGTCGCTGTGGCTCGTATCTTGGCCGAAATGCGCCTTGATATCGAAACCCTCCAAGCTGCTTTGCTGCATGACGTCATTGAAGACTGTGATGTAACTAAAGAAGATCTCGAAGAGAAATTCGGCAACACTGTCGCAGAATTGGTTGATGGTGTATCTAAACTGGACAAACTCAAATTCCGCGATAGGAAAGAGGCTCAGGCTGAGAACTTTCGTAAGATGGTTCTGGCCATGGTGCAAGATATCCGCGTCATTCTGATCAAACTGGCTGACCGCACGCACAACATGCGTACGCTTGGCGCGCTTCGACCAGATAAAAAACGTCGTATTGCTCGTGAAACGTTAGAGATTTACGCGCCACTCGCTCATCGTCTTGGTATTCACAATATCAAAACCGAACTCGAAGAGCTGGGCTTTGAAGCGCTATATCCCAACCGCTACCGCGTACTAAAAGAAGTGGTAAAAGCGGCACGCGGCAATCGTAAAGAGATGATCCAACGTATTCACAGCGAAATAGAAGGCCGTCTGCAAGATTTCGGCTTGAATGCTCGTGTGGTTGGTCGTGAGAAAAACCTGTTCTCTATCTATAACAAGATGAAAACCAAAGAACAGCGCTTTCACACCATCATGGATATCTATGCGTTCCGAGTCGTTGTTGATACCGCTGATACTTGTTATCGCGTTTCAGGCCAAGTACACAGCTTGTATAAGCCACGTCCTGGTCGCATGAAAGATTACATCGCGGTACCAAAGGCGAACGGCTACCAATCGCTACACACTTCCATGGTTGGCCCACATGGCGTACCTGTTGAAGTTCAGATCCGTACTGAAGATATGGATCAAATGGCGGACAAAGGTGTCGCGGCACACTGGTCTTACAAAGACAAAGGCGACAAGTCTGGCACCACTGCGCAAGTGAAAGCTCAGCGTTGGATGCAAAGCCTGTTAGAGCTACAACAAAGCGCGGGTAACTCATTCGAATTCATTGAAAACGTAAAATCCGATCTTTTCCCAGATGAGATTTACGTCTTCACACCAAAAGGTCGTATCGTTGAATTGCCTTTAGGCGCAACGGCTGTCGACTTTGCCTATGCCGTACATACCGATGTAGGCAACTCTTGTGTTGGTGCTCGTGTTGATCGTAACCCTTACCCATTGAGTAAGGCATTGAAAAACGGTCAGACGGTGGAAATTATCAGTGCCCCTGGTGCGCGTCCGAATGCGGCATGGCTAAACTATGTCGTGACTTCTCGTGCCCGCACTAAGATTCGACAAGTACTGAAAACGATGCGTCGTGAAGAGTCGATTACTTTAGGTCGTCGCCTACTTAATCACGCACTTGGCCGCCACTCGATTGATTCAATTTATCCAGAAAATATCCAAGAAGTCTTGAATGATCTTCGCCTAGAAAGCATCGATGATTTATTGGCAGCTATTGGATTGGGTGAGTTGATGAGTATTGTGATTGCACGTCGTCTCCTTGGTGATACCGAAGAGCTCACGACAACAAGCTCAATCCCAACGGACTCGAAGAAGAAGCTTCCGATTCGTGGCGCAGAAGGCTTATTGCTGACGTTTGCAAATTGTTGTCATCCTATCCCAGATGATCACATTATTGCTCACGTATCGCCTGGTCGTGGTTTGGTTGTTCACCGAGAAACATGTCCGAACGTTCGTGGTTATCAGAAAGAGCCAGACCGTTATATGGCTGTCGCTTGGTCTGACGACTACGACAAAGAGTTTATTGCTGAACTTAAAGTCGACATGCTGAACAACCAAGGTGCTCTTGCAGAACTGACCAACGTGATCTCGAAAACAGGGTCAAACATTCATGGTCTTTCAACGGAAGAACGTGATGGTCGTTTGTACACTGTGACTGTGCTGTTGACGACGAAAGATCGCGTCCACCTTGCTGGTATCATGCGTAAGATTAAGGCAATGCCTCAAGCAACCCGAGTCAGACGCAGAAAGAACTAACTTCTATCGCCACCTACTCTGTTAGGTGGCGATTTTTTATACCTCAATAAATATGAACCTAGAACGTTACAACCGCATTCACCAAGTCCTAAAAACTCGCCAAACTGATCTGACACTTTGTCTCGAAGAAGTGCATAAGCCAAACAACGTTTCTGCCGTGATCCGCACCGCTGACGCGACAGGTTTACACAAAGTTCATGCCATTTGGCCTGATAAAATGCGTACGCTGAGCCATACCTCAGCTGGCGCGCGTAACTGGGTGGAAGTTGATACTCACAATTCGATTGAAACTGCGATTACCGAACTCAAAGCGCAAGGTATGCAGGTTTTGGTGACCAATCTTTCGGACACCGCCGTCGACTTTCGCGAGATCGACTACACCAAACCAACTGCCATCATTTTAGGCAGTGAAAAAGTTGGCGCTTCAGAGCAAGCCAAACAACTTGCCGATCAAGACATAATTATCCCGATGGTGGGCATGGTGCAGTCACTAAACGTATCGGTTGCCAGTGCCGTAATTTTGTATGAAGCGCAACGTCAACGTGAAGCCGCAGGCATGTATGACCGAGAAGAAAGCGCTCTGCCTAAAGAGACAATCAACCGTATTCTCTTTGAACGTGGTCACCCTGTGCTGGCAAAAGTCGCGAAACGAAAAGGGCTCGTTTACCCACCACTCGATGAAGAAGGTCAAATCATCGCCGATGACGCGTGGTGGCAAGAGATGCAAAGCAAGTAACAGGCTTTCGTCATCCTGAACAGCGACGAAGGAGCGTGATTCAGGATCTAGTTCCCGAGTGTGCTGATGCTGATAGTGTTAACTTCAACGACATACTTGTTGGAAATAGATTCCTGATGTCACTAGGCTCCTCGGAATGACAGGTTATCAGTCAGATCATGACACGAACTAAAGCATGACTATTTTTTCCTGTACAAAAACACAGCTCCATGGTTAACATACTGCTATGTTAACCATTTTCTTGAGCCCTCTATGTCCGCCCAAATGTTATCTGCCGTCCCATTAACCTCCCTTTCTGGGGTTGGCGCGAAAGTCGCAGAAAAACTCGCCAAAGTTGGCTTACATAGCGTTCAAGATTTGCTGTTTCATCTTCCACTGCGCTACGAAGATCGTACCCGTATTTATCCTATTGCTAAACTGCATGCCGGCCTTTGGGCGGCCGTGCAAGGCAAGGTCATGGCAGTCGATACCATCTTCGGTAAGCGCAAAATGTTAACGGTAAAAATCAGCGACGGTAATGGCACTATCACGCTGCGCTTTTTCAACTTTACCGCGGCCATGAAGAACAATTTCACACAAGGTAAGTTAGTACATGCTTACGGTGAAATTAAGCGCGGTGGCATGGGCTTGGAAATTGTTCATCCTGACTACAAGTTTTACGTCAGCGAGCAAAAGCCCGATGTAGAACAGAGCTTAACCCCTGTTTATCCCACTACAGATGGTTTACGCCAAATCACATTGCGCAACCTTACCGAACAAGCTTTAGCCCTGCTTGATAAAACCGCAGTGCAGGAATTACTTCCAGCCGGGCTGTATAACCATCAAATCACGATGTCGCAAGCACTGCACACCATTCATCGCCCACCACCAACCATTAATTTAGATGAGTTTGACGAAGGCAAACATCCTGCCCAAATCCGCTTAATCATGGAAGAGTTGCTCGCACAGAATCTCTCGATGTTGGCGGTGCGTAGCAAAGGTCAGAAGGATTCAGCGCTACCTCTCGGTCCTTGTAATAAACTAAAAACGCAGCTTTTAGCCCAACTGCCTTTCTCTCCTACAAACGCTCAAACCCGAGTAGTACAAGAGATTGAAACCGATTTAGAAAAACCCCACCCAATGATGCGCCTAGTGCAAGGTGATGTGGGATCGGGGAAGACGTTGGTTGCCGCTCTGGCCGCCGTTCGTGCCATTGAGCACGGCTATCAGGTGGCACTCATGGCACCAACCGAACTATTGGCTGAGCAACACGCGATCAACTTCGCCAACTGGTTTGAAACAATGGGCATTCAAGTCGGTTGGTTAGCGGGCAAACTCAAAGGTAAAGCAAAGGAAGCCGAGCTGGCTCGCATTGCCAGTGGTGAAGCGCCAATGGTAGTGGGTACTCACGCGCTATTCCAAGAGCACGTTGAGTTTCATCACCTTGCTTTGGTCATCATTGATGAACAGCACCGCTTTGGTGTCCATCAGCGATTAGAGTTACGTGAAAAAGGTGCTAAACAAGGCGCCTACCCACATCAGTTGATCATGACGGCAACGCCCATTCCTCGCACATTAGCGATGACCGCATACGCTGACCTGGAAACTTCTGTGATTGACGAACTGCCTCCGGGTCGAACGCCGATTCAAACCGTCGCCATTCCTGACACAAAACGTGACGACATCGTCGAGCGTGTCCGAAATGCCTGCTTAAACGAAGGTAAGCAGGCATATTGGGTGTGTACTCTGATTGATGAGTCGGAAGTATTAGAAGCGCAAGCCGCGGCAGATACCGCTGAAGAGCTTCAACGTAAGCTACCGGACGTAAAAATTGGTCTAGTACACGGCCGAATGAAGCCGGCAGAGAAACAAGCGGTGATGCAAGATTTCAAAGACAATAAACTGCATTTGCTGGTCGCAACGACGGTTATTGAAGTTGGCGTTGATGTGCCAAACTCTAGCTTGATGATCATAGAAAACCCTGAACGTCTTGGTTTGGCACAATTACACCAGTTGAGAGGTCGCGTGGGCCGAGGTTCCGTTGCTAGCCATTGTGTGCTGCTGTACCACTCTCCACTGTCGAAAACCGCGCAAAAACGTCTGGGAGTACTACGTGAAAGTAACGATGGCTTCGTCATCGCACAGAAAGACTTAGAGATTCGTGGTCCGGGCGAACTCTTGGGTACAAAGCAGACTGGTCTTGCTGATTTCAAAATTGCAGACTTAGTTCGAGATCAACGCCTGATTCCCGAAGTTCAGCGTATTGCGCGTCATATTCATGACAATTACCCGACTAACGCAACAGCGATTATCGATCGCTGGTTGGGTGAGCGGGATATTTACTCCAAAGCGTAATGATTGAAAGCGAGCCAAATGGCTCGTTTTTTAATACGCTAAAAACCAAAGCAATCGTTTGCTTTTTAGATAAATCTCTCTATAATCGCGCACAAATTTTTAAGTGTGTTGCATCACACTCCACCAACCTGAGTTGACTCTGATTAACAGCAATCACAGGTAACGACGTCAACTCCACCCTGCTCTCCCATTCAGCGAGATCTGGGAATATATTGCGACTAGCGAGACAAACAATGACAACTTCAAACCGATCTTCGGAACTGGTCTATCAACTCAATGATCGACCACCTTTGCCTCAAACCATTTTTGCCGCACTTCAGCACTTATTGGCGATGTTCGTCGCGGTTATCACTCCGTCACTGATCATCTGTCAGTCTTTGGGTGTACCAGCAGACCAAACGAATACCATCATCAGCATGTCTTTATTTGCGTCAGGCGTGTCTTCGTTTATTCAAATTCGCACCTTTGGCCCAATTGGCTCTGGTTTACTCTCTGTTCAAGGCACCAGCTTTAACTTTTTAGGTCCTATTATTGGTGCAGGCCTATCGCTGAAAGCAGGTGGAGCAGACATCAGCACCATGATGGCAGCCATTTTTGGTACGATTTTAGTGGCATCATTTGCGGAGATTTTCCTATCTCGCGTATTAGAGCATGCCCGTCGCATTATCACTCCGCTCGTTTCAGGCATTGTCGTCACTCTTATCGGTCTCACACTGATTCAAGTCGGCTTGGTATCAATGGGGGGTGGCTACGCGGCATTAAATGAAGGAACCTTCGGCAGCTTAGACAAACTAGCGCTCGCTGGAACGGTACTTGGCTTGATTGTGATATTAAACCGCTCGAAAAACCCATATATCCGTGTGGCTTCGATTGTGATTGCGATGCTAGTAGGCTACATCATGGCGTATTTTATGGGGATGGTAGATACTTCTCAGCTAGGCACAACCGAGCTTGTAGCACTACCGGTACCAATGCAATATGGCTTATCGCTTGACTGGTCTCTGTTCATTCCGCTGGTGCTGATTTTCTTTATTACCGCACTAGAAGCCATCGGCGATATTACCGCCACATCCGAAGTGTCTGGCGAGCCAGTCAAAGGCCCTGTGTACATGAAACGCATTAAGGGTGGTGTGTTAGCAGACGGCTTAAACTCTGCAATCGCAGCCGTGTTTAACAGTTTCCCGAACTCCACCTTTAGCCAGAATAACGGCATCATCATGCTAACAGGGGTTGCGAGCCGTTACGTGGGTTACTTTATTTCTGGCATGTTAGTGATTCTTGGCTTGTTTCCTGGTGTCGCTAGCTTTGTTCAGCTGATTCCTGAGCCAGTACTTGGCGGCGCAACGATTGTCATGTTTGGTACGATTGCAGCCGCTGGTGTGCGTATTATCTCTCGTGTTGAGCTCGATCGCCGCGCAATTCTGATCATGGCCTTATCCTTCTCAATGGGGCTTGGTATCGCGCAAAAACCAGAGATCCTGCAATTCATGCCAGAATTTATTAAGAGTATTTTCTCCACTGGCGTTGCTGCAGGTGGTATCACAGCGATCATTTTAAACCTACTTCTGCCAGAGAAACTGGAAGACGAAGATGAACTTCCTCAAGAAGTGAAAGAGTCTTAAGATTGTAGAGAAAAGCAAAGCCCAACCAGTTTAGGTTGGGCTTTTTGTTTTAAATGGTACAGTCACCGACTTACTTGGTAGGAAAGCTGATTTGAGCGATTAAACCGCCTTCACTGCGATTACGCATCACCACAGAGCCTGAGTGCTGGCTGATTATACGCTTCACTATCGCCAGCCCAAGCCCAGTGCCTTCACTACCGCGAGCTGTATCACCACGCGTAAAGGGTTCAAATAATTTTGCGATTTGAGAATGCTCGATGCCCGGTCCGTTGTCTTCTACCGATATCCACACTAGCTGCTTATCTGCCGTCACACCGGTACTGATTTTGACCCAGCCATTGCCGTAACGCAGTGCATTGACAACTAAATTACTGATCGCCCGTTTAATCGCAATGGCGCTTCCTTTAGCTGGTGGCAGGTTAGGATTAAGATCCGTTTCAATTTCAGCCTCATAGCCACCTTCTGAACTGGCGACATCACTGGCAATCGTACTGATATCCACAGGTTCAAACGATTCTTTATTCACCGGTTTGAGGTAGTCCATAAACTGACTAATGATCTCATTACATTCTTCCGTATCGCTAATGATCCCTTCAGCAAGGTAGCTATCCTCGGGAGACATCATTTCTGTCGCTAAGCGAATGCGCGTCAGCGGTGTTCGCAAGTCATGGCTAATCCCCGCCATTAATAGGGCGCGATCTTCTTCGAGCTCCTGAATGCCTTTGGACATTTGATTAAACGCTCGGGTGACAGAGCGAATTTCCGATGCGCCTTTTTCTGCCAACGGTGGCGGGATTTCACCTCGACCGACGTCTTTCGCGGCTCTCTCTAAAGCCAAAAGTGGGCGGTTTTGTAAACGAATAAACAACCAACCACCAGCAATGATCAGCAGCGCCATAATCAAGCTGTTACGAAATAGCGGTGCAAAATCTTCTTCTTGCAGCTCAGATAAAGGAATACGAATGATGGAGTTCGGCAACTTTTCGATGTGCATCCACAAGATGTAACTTTCATCGCCAAGCAATAAGCGCACTTCGGTGGGCGAACCTAGCTCTTGGCTCATTTCTTCAGACATCAAATCAATCGACATCGCGTGATGAAATTCAACCGCTTTATCGCTGTCGAGGCTGTGAACCGTCACCCCCAGCCTTTCTAATAATTGACGTCTCAGCGGTGCATCAGATTTTAATGGCCCTTCATCATCAAGCACCAAATTGAGCTCATGGGCGAGAATTTTATTGAACTGCTGCAAACTCGGCATCAACGCGTAGTTAAAAACGGCGTAGTAAGAGAAAACTTGGCTAGCGAGGAGCAAAGAGATGAACAGCAGGATAGATTGTGTCAGTGAACTTCGGATGCGCATGGAACGTTCCTGGTGGTCCTAATCGCGAAATTTCAGCCTTCGAAGGGAAGGACTTGAAGGCTGAAGTTGCTATAGCCAAGTGCTGGCTATGGAGTGAGGAGATTACACCTCTTTGCCGTCTGGGACGAAAACGTAACCTAACCCCCACACGGTTTGAATGTAGCGTGGCTTGCTCGGATCGTCTTCTAACATGCGACGCAAACGTGAGATTTGCACGTCAATAGAACGTTCCATCGCAGAATATTCACGGCCACGTGCCATGTTCATCAATTTGTCTCGTGACATCGGCTCTCGCGCATTCGTCACGAGCGCTTTCAGGACAGCAAACTCTCCTGAGGTCAGTGGCATTGCCTCGTCACCGCGGAACATCTCGCGAGTGCCTAGATTGAGTCGGAACTCACCAAACTCCACTACTTTTTCTTCGGTGCTTGGCGCGCCCGGCAACTCTACGGTTTGACGGCGTAGTACGGCTTTAATGCGAGCGAGTAATTCACGTGGGTTAAATGGTTTTGGCAAATAATCATCCGCCCCCACTTCCAGACCCACAATGCGGTCCACTTCATCACCTTTCGCGGTGAGCATTAAGATTGGCAGCATGTTGTTCGCGTGGCGTAGACGACGACAAATCGACAAACCGTCTTCACCTGGCAACATTAGGTCCAGCACCATTAAGTGAAAGTTTTCGCGCGTTAGTAGGCGATCCATCTGTTCGCCATTGGCGACACTTCGGACCTGAAAACCTTGCTCAGAAAGGTAACGCTCCAATAGAGCACGTAAACGAGCATCGTCATCAACCACTAAAATTTTATGATTTTCTTGCATTGAAACATCCTTTCAGAAGCATCTATTGTCGAAAATGTATCACTGTTTTTCCTAACGTGCTCAAGCAAATTGTTACTCTTTTTATCTTAAGCGCTTTATTCTCTCTCTAGCAGGTATTTTCAGCACCTACTATTGGCCATAATTCCATTCCAGTTCACGTTTGGCCTCAAGTAACTCTTGTTGTGCTTCTGCCAATTTGTGACGTTTTTTCTCGATTTTGTCTGCTTTCCCTGAGCGCTGCGCTTCCGCTAGTTCTTGCTCACGCTCCTCAACGTCTCGCGCCTTTTCGTCCACTTCCGCTTGCAGTTCTTGACGCAGTTCACCTTCCGAACATTCATTCTGGATAGCGGTAAGTGCCTGTTCTAAGCCTTTAATTCGATGTTCATTACCTTGTGCTTTCGCATACTCAAGCTGCTGTTCTACCGCTAACTCTTTGGCGTCACAGCCTTTCACTTCATCTTGAGCAAACACTGAGAGTGAGAATCCTATTGTTAGTGCAGCGCTACACATGACTGCTTTGTTCATTTTACTTCTCCGATAAAGGCACCATGCCTTTGTATCCAATAAGCTGACGTTGAGACTCAAGTCACTTCTAGTGAACTCCAAAAGACTTGAATCGGTGATAAAGCCTCAGTCTTCCAAGGCTGGTTTGTTGTATTCAATCGAGTTAATGAACCACTCTTTTTCACCTTCTGGGGTTCGCACCGTGAACTCTTCATCCACTTGTTTTTTCAACATCGCTCGCGCCATAGGTGAATCGATAGAGATGTAGTCTTTCGCATCTCCATAAATCTCTTCAGGCCCAACAATGCGGAACTTCTTCACCTCTCCTGCCTCATTTTCTATTTCAACCCAAGCACCAAAAAAGACTTTGCCTTCTTGCTGCGGAGAATAGTCAACGATCGTGACTTCAGGCAGAAACTTGCGAAGAAATCGAACACGACGGTCGATCTGACGAAGCAGACGTTTGTTGAAGGTGTAATCCGCATTTTCTGAGCGATCGCCCAGGCTCGCCGCCCAGGTGACAATTTTGGTGATTTCAGGACGCTTTTCATTCCAAAGGTAATCATGCTCTTGTTTGAGTTTGTTATAACCTTCACGGGTAATCAGCTTAGTTTTCAAGTTAACTCCTATCTCAACTAAAAAATGCCGCTCTTGAGCAGCATTAAGGAGATGATATACCCAAAGCACTGGCTTCGTTCGGGCTTTGGGTATCAAGATAATAAGGCGGCCAGAGTGCTACTTTTCGTAATCTGGTTTTTGCGTCACGATGTAATTCGTATCACTCGAAACAACCGCGCCATGTTTTAGGAAGTTTTTACCTAAAATCATGCTGTAATGGAAGCGACCTCGGTCTTGCAGATTGACTCGGATCTTCTTCTCTAACTCGCCAAGTTTAACGTGCATTTCTACTACCGGCCGTTCGTTGGCCTTTTCTCCTTTTTTGGCCGTTATACGCATGACATCCACCACCTCACGGGTAAACGCCTTGGTCATGCCTAGATCGTTTTCATAAGTAAAGCTCACCATATCTTTACCGTCTTTTTGAAAGCGCTTGATGTCCTTGGCATTAATCGAGCTCACGTCAGCACCAGTGTCCAATTTAACAGGGAAAGACATCCCTTCCACTTCAGCCACTTCGATATGACCAGCTTTGAAAAGTGGCCTTGCATCTAGTAAATGGTCGGCGCGAGTATTCAGCAGCACACCGCCTTTGGCGATGTCATGACCAAAGACGAAAAATGGTTGCGTCTCGTCTTCATCTAGCACGTCGAGTGCAAATTCCATTGATGTCTCTTTGCTACCGAAAAGGAAATCGCCATCAACAACGGGACGCACAGTGCTACCCACTTTGAGTTTTTTCACCACAGGCTTGGTAATTTTTTCTTCTTTACCCTCATTGTTCATTAAATAAAACGTGACGGATTCATCCTTACCTTTTTCTGTTACTTCAAAGCCATTTACACGCAGTAATGGCGTTTTCACCGTAAACGTGGGGTAAGCAGGAACGGTATAACCATCAATGGTGACTTGTTCTTCCGGTGAAATCACGAGGGGCTTTGACTTGAGTGCGCTCTTGAACGTTTTTTCAACACCGCCCAATAGGTTTTCTCTGTCGGTATCAATCACAAAGTGTTGGCTCGCGACATCCTGACCCAAGCGAATTTGTGAACTGAACTTACTGCGGTCACGCAAATAGACTAACCAACGTTGAGTTTCGTTTTCGTCGATTTTCACTGGTAAGTAGACCAACGGACGCTCGCTCTTGGTGGTTTTCAGCATGCGTACCAAAGGTAACGTCATTGGGTGGCGCTTGCCGTTTTCACCTTCTAGCGTGAAAGAAACTTCATTGTTCTTTTTATCAACCTTGATATCCAGTGCGTGAACGTTGGTGTAGCGGCTGGTGGTTGAGATGCTGATCTTGTATGGCACTCCCTCAACTTCAACCGTCTCTTTTTTGCCGATCATTTTTGCGCTTGGTTGCTCTTGAAGATAGTCGTAGCCAGCGAATACCCACGCATTGTTATCGAGATAGGTTTTACCAATCAAGATAGGAGAAGAGAATTGCGTGCGCTTGGTCAGGTTCACTTCTGTATCGACGGTGCGGCCTGCAATCGTCATCGGCATTTTTATCGTCGGGCGTAAAATAGGTTTTTTGCTTGTTCGACTACGAATGGCGCTCACTCGCTCCAGATCGTCGGTAATCTGTATTTCTTTTCCTGTGTAAGGATGAGGAACCGTAAAGCTCACCTTCACTTGATATGGTTTAAAAGTATCGGCATCCCACTTCGCCTTCGTCCCACCTAAATCATCGACAATCGCCCACAACAACTCGTTGTCTTTCAAGTTCTGGTAGTCGGGATGAGAGCTACTGACATGGATGTTCTCTGCATGCATAGACGTGGTGTCAGCACCAGTATCAATCTTGCCAATAAATGGTACCGCTTTTAGCTCTGGAATATCACTGTAGTAAACGCTCTCCACTCGTCCAAGCACCAACTTGTCATCAAGCTGATATACAGGGTCTTGTGTGGTTGCTGATATGGATTGTGCCCAACTAAGCGGGGCGACAAGTAAGGCACTCGTAAGCGCTAACGCCAAAGACATTTTTTTCATCATGATTATCCGTATAAGCCGAGGTACATTTAGTTATATCAATAACCGTGGATATAGGTTAGTCGATAGTTGCGGATATAAGTTCTCAATTTAATTACAGTTTTGACACAAATCTGACTGATGTCCACCAGCGCCCGGTAAATTTTTGTCTCGTTAATTTAAAACATTGCAAATTCTTCGAACGACCCCAATGTTCTATACAACCCAAACCGAATTGAAAGAGAAAACACGGATGAGCCAAGCTATCTGTCGTATGATTGCTCAAGAACTGAATGTTCGCCCTGAGCAAGTCAACGCCGCTGTCACCCTAATTGATGACGGTAACACCGTCCCTTTTATTGCACGTTACCGCAAAGAGGTGACGGGTGGCCTTGATGATACCCAACTGCGTACTCTGGACAGCCGTCTGTCTTACCTTCGTGAAATGGATGACCGCCGTCAAACCATTCTCAAATCGATCCAAGAGCAAGGCAAACTGACGCCTGAGCTTGAGCAAGAAATTATTCAAGCCGATAGCAAGACTCGTCTTGAAGACCTTTACTTACCTTACAAACCTAAACGCCGCACTAAAGGCCAAATCGCCATTGAAGCCGGCTTAGAACCGCTAGCTGACATGCTGTGGAATCATCCGCAAACCGAGCCAGAAAGCGAAGCAAGTAAATATCTTGATGCCGACAAAGGCATCACAGATACCAAAGCCGCCTTAGACGGTGCCCGTGCGATCATCATGGAACGCATTGCTGAAGACGCAAACTTACTGGAAAAAATCCGTAACCACTTAAATCGTAATGCGGAACTTGTCTCACGAGTCGTTGAAGGAAAAGAGCAAGAAGGTGAGAAGTTCAAAGATTACTTCAATCACAACGAACCGCTGAGCAAAGTCCCTTCTCACCGTGCACTTGCGATGTTGCGCGGCCGCAATGAAGGCTTCCTGACTTTAGCCATGAACGCTGACCCAGAGCAGGAAGAAGGTGCTCGCCAATCTTACTGTGAAACCATCATTGCCGACCATTATGGTGTGACGTTAAGTAGCGCACCAGCAGATGCATGGCGCAAACAAGTGATCAGCTGGGCATGGCGCATCAAAGTATCGATGCACATGGAAACCGAATTGATGGGCGCAATGAAAGAGCGTGCTGAAATTGAAGCGATTGAAGTCTTTGCGACCAACCTAAAAGATTTGTTGATGGCGGCGCCGGCAGGTCCTCGCGCAACACTAGGTCTCGATCCTGGCCTGCGTACCGGTTCAAAAATCGCGGTTGTCGATTCAACGGGTAAAGTTCTGGCTACGGAAACCATCTACCCTCACCCCCCGCAAAAACAATACGACAAATCAGCGCAAATCGTTGACCAGTTAGTGCGTAAGTACAACGTGGATTTAATTGCGATTGGTAACGGCACGGCTTCTCGTGAAACCGATAGCTTTGTCGCAGACGTAATCAAACGCGGCAACCTAAAAGTTCAGAAAATCATCGTAAGTGAAGCAGGCGCATCGGTGTACTCGGCCTCTGAACTCGCAGCGAAAGAGTTCCCGAATATGGATGTATCACTGCGTGGTGCAGTGTCGATTGCGCGTCGTTTGCAAGATCCATTGGCTGAGCTCGTGAAAATCGATCCGAAATCGATCGGTGTGGGTCAATACCAGCACGATGTAAGCCAATCTATGTTGGCAAAACGCCTAGATGCGATTGTGGAAGACTGTGTAAACGCGGTTGGAGTTGATGTGAACACGGCTTCTGCCGCACTATTAACGCGCGTAGCAGGCTTATCAAGCACCATCGCGCAGAACATTGTCGACTTCCGCGACGAAAATGGTCGTTTCGAAGCACGTACGACGTTAAAGAAAGTACCTCGCTTGGGTCCTAAAGCGTTCGAACAGTGTGCGGGCTTCCTACGGATTATGGACGGCAAGAACCCACTTGATGCTTCAGCAGTCCACCCGGAAGCGTACCCAGTAGTCAAAGCAATTGCTGAGAAAAACAGCAAAGACATCAAGGCACTGATTGGTGACTCAGCATTCCTCAAAGGCTTACACGCTGTGGACTATACCGATGAACACTTTGGTGTCCCAACGGTTACCGATATCATCAAAGAACTGGATAAACCGGGTCGTGACCCACGTCCTGAATTCAAGACCGCTACGTTTGCAGAAGGCGTAAACTCAGTTTCTGATCTAGAACCGGGTATGATACTAGAAGGCGTGGTCTCTAACGTAGCCAACTTTGGTGCCTTCGTCGATATCGGTGTTCACCAAGATGGTCTGGTCCACATTTCTGCGCTGACTGACCGCTATGTTTCTGATCCACGTGAAGTCGTGAAAGCAGGTGACATCGTCAAAGTAAAAGTGATGGAAGTGGACGTACAGCGTAAGCGTATTGGTCTATCGATGCGTTTGAACGACGAGCCGGGTCAAGATAACCGTAGCCAACGCTCTTCAGCCGCACCACGTCGTAATGACCAAGCACAACGTCGTCAGCCTCGCCGCGATGAGTCTTCATCGAACAGTGCAATGGGCGGTGCTTTTGCGGCGGCGTTTGCTAAAGCGAAAAAGTAACCTTACCTAGGTTTCACTGCTAAAAAGAAAACGCTCCAATCAGTTCAATCTGCTTGGAGCGTTTTTGTTTGAGTAGGATATTGAGTCGTCATAATACTGCTATCACTTCTGACGGGGTATGGGGAGCGACTGCATGACCATAATGAAACTTGATCACCTTCCTGCGCTTTTCCATTAATCCTTCATTGATCGCAGCATCCAAAATGCGCTTTGGTAAGCGAAAACGAATTGCGTAGCCCTTACCTTGGTCTTCACTGTACGACTTGAGCGCAAGCAAACTAAAAAGCCGTTCTAGTGTATCTTCCGGCTCTTCTTGATAACGCGTGTCGACTTCTGTTTCCATGTCATAATCAGGATGCTCTGAAGGATCCCAAGAAGACTGACGTCGGCGCTTGTCATCGCCTTTTACTTTTCGCTCTGCATTGGTTTTGGCCAATGCGACCGTTGGCGTCACAGGCTCTCGGACTTTATTGTCGCGAGCTGCTTGTTCCGTCTGCACATTCACGGATGGGGCGATCAGTGGCACACTTACGTTGGTCGGTGACACAATCATTGCGAACCCTCCTCAGAGTCGCCCAACTCGTCAATATGGCTTAGCTTTATTGGCTAATAAAACCTCACCAACCTTTATGTCGACCACTTTTTAAACAGCTTGAGCTTTTTCCGCTCGTATTTGATTAATCGTGAGCAAACTCTCGAATTTGGGCACAAAACTCATCATGTTCAGTCATAAAGGGCGCATGAGAGGACTGATTGAAAACAAACTGCTGAGTATGAGGTAACTGTTCACTTAAATCATTCGCCACTTTAATCGGCACCAATCCATCCAAACGACCATAAAGACGCAGCATTGGTACAGAAAGAGACGTCAATGCATCGCGCAGGTCCACATCAGCAAGGATGTTTAGCCCAACCAACAGCGACTCAGGGTTTGGCTGAGGGCGCGACAGTACCGCTTGCTTGAGTTGTTTCACATCTTTGCGTGCAGATGGACTGCCCATCGCTTGCAACGCCATAAAGCGCTCAATGGTCAGTGAAAAATCTTCTAACAACTGAGAGGTGAACGCGCTCAGTACATTCGGTTGAATACCGCGCCAAGGCTTCTCTGCGGCAAATTTTGGTGAACTGGCGACGGTGATCAACTTAGTCACACGCTCGGGCATGTTTAATGCGACATGCGTCGCCACTAAGCCTCCGAGGGACCAGCCAAGCCAAATCGCTTTCTTTGGCGCACTTTGCGCGACCAAGTTAGCAATATGGTCTAAATCTTCACCATGATGCTCGGCACTGTGTCCATAGCCCGGAAGGTCAACAACATGAACACGGAAATCAGTTTGAAGTGATTCGACGGTTTGTTGCCAAACCGCGCCATTCATACCCCAACCATGTAGCAACACCAGATCAGGTCCTTCACCAAACGACTGCCAATGTAATTTCGTGCTCATGCTCTCAATCTCTCCCACTAATTTTATTCCCTACGCCATCAGCCAAGCGTTAGGCTGAGTAAAATATCACCATGAATAAGCGCTATGTTATCTCATCACTGGCAAAACATCATGCATCGCGTGTTGAGCAGTCAATGCGGTCTGTGTCGGTTCCCTATTCAAACACCAAACCACACGCATGCTCTGCGTTGGTGTGAGCACTGTTTACAGCACCTAACTCCAATCAAGCGATGCCAACGTTGCGGTTTAACGTTACAGAAAGAGGAGATGAGTACGGATAGTATTTGTGGTGAATGCCTTTCAGAACCACCGCCATGGCAAAGGCTATACACGTTAGGCGATTACGACTTTCCCCTTTCACGGGAAGTACAACGCTTTAAAGATCACGGAGAGTCTTGGCATGTAAAGGCATTGACCGAGCAACTGGCGCAGCACATTACAACACCAGCTCCAATCATTACCAGTGTGCCACTGCACTGGCAGCGTTACCTGCGCCGGGGATTTAATCAAAGTGATGTTTTAGCCCGACACCTCGCCCAGCAATTGCAAACCAATTTCGACGCGAAGGTCTTTCGCCGGGTCAGACTCGCCCAATCACAGCGCGGCAATACTAAAGCGAGCCGTGAACAAAACCTAAAAGGCGCGTTTGTTCTCAATAAGCGACCGCAATCTTCCCATGTTGCCATCGTCGATGATGTGGTCACCACAGGCAGTACCGTCCGACAATTATGTCATTTACTACTTGAAGTTGGCGTAGAAAGCATCGATATTTACTGCATCTGCAGAACACCTGCTCCTCGTTCTCTCTAGATCGCTTCGCCATGCCTTAGCATCAAAAAGACTAGACCCATACGTCAACAAGAGTAGAATAGCAGCAGTAACCTACAAATTTACTCGGGTATTCGTCGTGTCAAATATTACTATTACAGAAACTGCGCAAACGCATTTCGCTAACCTTTTAGGTCAACAGCCTGAAGGGACTAACATTCGTATTTTCGTTGTGAACCCAGGTACACAAAACGCTGAGTGTGGCGTGTCTTACTGCCCACCAGAAGCAGTAGAAGCGACCGACACTGAAATCCCTTACAGCGGTTTTTCAGCTTACGTGGATGAGCTAAGTCTGCCATTCCTTGAAGACGCTGAAATCGATTTTGTTACCGATAAAATGGGCTCTCAGCTAACGCTAAAAGCTCCGAACGCTAAAATGCGTAAAGTTGCGGACGACGCGCCACTGGTTGAGCGCGTTGAATACATTATCCAAACTCAAGTCAACCCACAGCTTGCTGGCCACGGTGGTCACGTAAACTTGGTTGAAATCACTGAAGACGGCATTGCTATTGTTGCATTTGGTGGCGGCTGTAATGGCTGTTCTATGGTTGACGTAACACTAAAAGAAGGCATCGAGAAAGAACTGCTAAACCAATTCGTTGGTGAACTCACCGCTGTTCGTGATGCAACAGAACATGACCGTGGTGATCACTCTTACTACTAAGAGTAAATACGGTCAGAAAATGGGAGGCTTCGGTCTCCCATTTTTGTATCGATACTGAGGTAACCTTGAGATGCTTAGTTCTGCCCGCAAAATCCGCTAGAAACTCAGGCGGAGTTCTCATATATTAAGAATCTTACGCATCTCGTAAACGCCAACGACACCAAGGAGCCAGCGCCATGTCGAAACGGACCCCACCAGAGATACTCTCATGCCAAACGGTCGCAAAATCCAAACTGTTTGCCGTGGAAGCGCTCGACCTTCGTTTTTCCAATGGTGAACACCGTACTTATGAACGCATGAAGCCAAGTGGGCGCGATGCGGTGATGGTGGTTCCTGTGACTGAGCAAGGCGATTTATTACTGGTACGTGAATACGCCGCTGGGACTGAACGCTACGAGTTGGGCTTCCCGAAGGGGTTGATTGACCCAGGTGAAACCCCACACCAAGCTGCGGATCGAGAGTTAAAAGAAGAAATCGGCTTTGGCTGCAATCAGCTGACTCCGTTGAAACAAGTTATCCTCGCGCCGTCTTACTTTTCGAGCAAAATGACTCTATTTTTAGGACAGGCGCTTTATCCAGAGAAGCAAGAAGGCGATGAGCCTGAGCCACTGGAAATTGTGCGTTGGCCACTTGCGCAAGCCGAAGAGTTATTAACTCACATGGATTTCTGTGAAGCACGAAGCATCACCGCGCTAATGTTGGCACTGAAACACTTACCAAACACCACTCACAAACATAACCAATAACGGTCATGAGAACCGAATAATACTGTGAGTAAGGACTATCACTTATGCCAATGACAAAAGATCTATCTCACCTGCTTCCTCAAGTCATCGAAATTGCCCGTAGTGCCGGGCAAATGATCCTCGAAATATATGAAAAAAAACAGTACGAGGCCTACACAAAAAGTGACGAGACTCCGGTAACGAGCGCAGATATCGCGGCTCACAAGCTCATCACAGAACGCTTGAGTGAACTCACACCCGACATTCCCGTATTGTCAGAAGAAGACGCAGACATCAGCCTCGAGCAACGGGCTCAGTGGGAACGGTATTGGTTAGTCGACCCTCTCGATGGTACTCAAGAATTCATCGCTCGCAGCGGCGACTTTGCGACTATTATTGCACTGGTCGACAACAATAAACCAACCATGGGGGTCGTTTATGGCCCTGTCTCTGGCGTGACTTATTACGCTTATAGTGGCAAAGGTGCCTGGAAAATTCCCGACATGTCGGACAGCGTAAAAATCCATACGCACAAACACGAGCAGCCAGAGCAAAGCATCGCGATTGCTATTAGCCGCCGTCAAGACATCAATCGCATCACTAGCCGCATGAGCAGCGCTTGGAATTACGATTTAATTCCGCTCGGCTCTGCAGCATTAAAAGCGTGTCTTGTTGCAGAAGGCGCTGTAGATTGCTACCTCCGACTAGGCCCAACTGGCGAGTGGGACACCGCTGCGACACAATGCATTGTTGAAGAAGCGGGCGGACGTATTCTCAGCACGCAATTGGAGCCGCTGTCATATAACGAGCGGGAAACACTAGAAAACCCAAACTTTATTGTGCTTGGTGATGCGGATTTACCTTGGAATGAGATTTTACAACGCAAAGATTAAGCCCCTATCGGTAAAATTTAGAACACAAAATTCTAGCAATAGAAAGGCCACGAATATGTTCGTGGCCTTTTCTTTTTGACCTGTTTGTACAGCGTTAGGAGCATTTGGCCTACTATGTTCCAATCGCTTAAAGCGCTGAACACAAGAAAAACATCCCTTTAAAATCAAAACCTTATAATTACATCCTATTATCACCACGATCTTTGTACAGCGAATAGAGGGTTTCGCCTACTATGTTCCAAAAGCAAAAAGAGCTGCACAATCGCAGCTCTTTGAGAATTTTGGTTTTTGTCATGATAGGTTAGAAGCGACCTTGGTAATTAAACTCGTATTGACCTTGAGGGTTCGGCTTGCCCAACCATTTCAGTTGCTCACTCATGCTGGATGGGAACTCAGCTCCTGGCTTAAACCAGGCTTTGGTTGAGTATCGCTGATTAGGCATCAGCTCTGCCGAGAACGCCGCTGAGACTTGTTTACTGCTTTGCTCACCTGCAGCCGTCAACACACTGTCCTGACAGTTTAGATCGGCAATCACAGGACCGAGTTCTAGACTACCAACAGGGCTTTGAATACCACTGGCATTCCATACTAAAGTGCCTTCACCATTCTTACACCAAGGCGCGGCATAAGTCGCATGACGAATATTTAACTCAAGTTGCCCATCAACGCCGACGGGAACAGGGAGACGTGCTTGCTCAACAACTTTTACTGCCGGGATCGAGGCAACTAAGTTTTTGGCATAAGGGCCATCACTCAAGCTATAGCCAACAAAACCGCGACCACGAACGTCCATTTCACTACCACGACCAAAGCGTACGGCAAACTCAGCTTTACCAGTTAGTAGACTCGACCACTGGAAATCCCAATTAACTTCTCCAAGGTTCTGGCGCTGCCAACGAACACTAGAAGCTTGACCTTGCCATACAGAGCCATTGGCCCCCTGAATGTCTAGTCCTCTCACGGTTGGTGCTTGCTGTAACACCCAAGAAACGGGTAACCCCATTAAAAGACTGACTGAAAAAAAGACGATAAAGATAACAACGTAAAGTACTGCTCGCTTCACCTTAACCTCGCTTAAACTGAAGGCGGTTCACATCAATCATGCCCGCTTGATCCGTTCGGTCGATATCTAAAAATTCGACTTCAATACCCTGTTGCTCTTTCAAGTAACGTAACCAATCCACCAGCTGATTAAACGCGAGTGGTTTGATCCACACCTGAACACTCTCATTGCGAGGTTGTACTCGAATCAACTCAACTTTATAACGACGGGCTGAAGAAGAAACCAGTTGATTCAACGGTTGGCTAGAGTAGCTCACACCGCTGCTTTTGCGCAGTGCAGTAATGCCATCCGCTTTATCTTGTACCCAAGCCAGCAACTGTTTTTCACTTTGAATACGTGATTGAGCTAGATCCGCACGTTGGCTCATTGGCTGTAGCAACCCCCAATAAATAATGCCGATAACGGCGATAGCGCCACATCCCATGACCAAACGCTGCTCACGCTGTGAGATGCTGCTCCACCAAACCTGAGCTTGAGAAATTAAGTTTTTCATCATCACCTCACAAACGCTTCAAAACAAAGCTGCCAACCACAACGTTATCGCTACGGTTCAGCTGTCCTTGCTCAACATTAAACTTCTCTGCCAATTTCACGCGAGCCTGCTCAAAAGGTTGGAAGTCTGAACTGCGAGCTTGAATTCGCACTTCGCCACGTTGACCATCATATTTAAAGCTGGTGATTTCCAAATCGCTGACCTGACCCAGTGTCGCGGGCAGTGCCGCCAACCAAGACAACATCGCCTGCTGACCGCCACCACCAGATAAGCGGCGCTCTTCATCATCCATTTGTCGTTTGAGATAACTAACGGTAGGAATTCGTCGTTTATTCGGGAACACCTGGCGGAAAATACGCTCACTCTCCTCACGATACGCTTGTGCTTGTGCTTCGTACTTGTGGACGACGAGCAACTGCTGCGCAACCATAACAACGATAAGCACGCCCGCAGCAATGGTGGCTTTTTGCCAGAGCTTCCAGTATTTACCCCAAGAAGATTTAGGCTTGAAGATCCCGGTCAGCAAATTGACTTTGCTTTCTGTCACCCCCTTCGCCAGTAACCCCATGGTCATTTCTTCTGGCTGCGGCTCCCATACTTCAGGTAACGCAGATTCAGGGACTGAGCTATAGCAATCGAGCTTCCAACCTTCATGATTTTGTAGATAAGAAGAGAGGTAAAGGTCTAACCAAGAAGCATCGACAACCGCACCCTCTGTCGCTGAGTGACGAATCAACCATTGATCACCAAGCATCGCGGCACTGCTATGCTCTCCCTGAACAGGTAACGCAAGCACATCTGGCAAGATGCGTTTGATGGTGATGCCTTGGCTTGAAAAACGCTGCAATACGGTCTGAATCCAAGCGCGTTCAACAGCGCACACTTGCGCTTTATCCGCTTGTTTACCTAACACGGTAAAGTGAAGGCCATCAACGTCCTGCGCGACTTCATCTTCCACGAGGTACGGTAACATCGCGTCGAATTGACGTGTTGCGCCTGGCGGTATATCCACTTGCGTCAAGACCACATCATTACTCGCCAATAGCGCCACAACTTGGCGCTGACCTGCATAAGAGATCAACTCATCTAAGTGTTCCCATCCGGCGATTTCACCGCTGGCAATCACTTCCTGTTGATCTGTCGACCACACCACCCAAGGAATGGTACTTTGTTGTTCGCTACTCAGCCGAACGGTCAGAAACTCGCTCACTGATCCCTCCAAAACGACGGCGAACTACGGTCACCGTCTCTCTATTTGTACTTTGCAAAAGGCTTCGGATACGTACACGTGATTCATCCACCAACACTTGTGCATCCAATTCAAAAAAGGCGCTATCCACACCCAAATAGCCTTTGGCGTTTTTCTTTACATCTTCACTTAAGCCAGCGATCTCTGACTCAGCTAAAAACTCATCAATACTATCCCACCCATCAAACGGGCGTTTTTCTATTAGCTGAATAGCATCACTACTGCTTAAGTTTGGTGAGAACATCGCCACCAAAATCGGAGCTTGCTCGACTTCAATCGTATTTATGTTTAAACGCCAATCATCACTAGGCAATGCGCAGATTAGCGGTTCCAATTTTTGGAAAATCTCACCACTCACCTGATAAACCGCTCGCAACTCGGTGGCATCTGCCATCCAACCATTTGACGCTAAATACGCGGGTTTCATCGCTTCATATGTGCTGTCTTCGACCCCGGTTGTGGAGCGAACGGTGTCATCAGCATCAATGTATTCCCAGGTAGAGTCTGCAATGATTTCTGCCTGATACGATTCAACATCCGATTCTTCCAATAAACGCTGCAGCACATTGACTAAATAAGGTCTTGCGATTTGCTGTCCCGTCGGTTGTACACGGCTCAATACATTGAGGTTAAAGCACGCTTGTTTGTCTCTAATTCGTCCCGCCGCTTGACCATAATCTAGCGGATAGACTTGTTCTTTTATTGCCCACGGCTGACTCATATTGATCGTATCGGTGTCTTTGTAGCTTTGCTCGATACCGACTTTTGCCAACGCCTCTACCCCAAGGCTATACCAATACGCTTGCTGGTAGTTAACTTGATTGGCGCCCCGCTGAAACTGCAAAAACAAACGCTCCGACATACTGGCGGCAACTGTCGCCATAATCGCCAGTAACATCAGCACAATAATCAAAGCGACACCGCGCTGACGATTAACCATTATTGCTGCCTCCTGAACTTCCTTCTTTCTGACTCAATGTGCCATCAGGAGTCAGATAGGTGCGGGCAATCTCTCCATAATCTTTGAGAGTAAGGATTACAGAAACCGCTTTCGGTAGCGATTTTTCATCATCCCACTCTTTTTTCCATTGTTTACCATCGTAAAAACGCATATCAAACGATTCGACCTGCGTCAGCAATGGGGTAACGATGCCTTGTTGACCCACTGGCGTGTCAGGGTAGCGCCACCATACTCGTTGTAATGTTTCTTCTTTTAAACGATAGCCAACCTTGGTGACCTCCCCTCGGGGAAACTGCTGTTGAGGGTTGTGCCATCCTAAGCGAGCAAACATTAGCCCTTTAGTGTCGGAGTCGAGCAAGTAATCTGACCAAAAAATCAGTTGGCTCGCGGGCTCTTCACCATTTGTCCGCGTTTGGCGCATCGCCATTTGACGAAAGTCATTATCCATCATCACCATGGCGCGCTGAATTTCATTTAAGCGCTGAGTTCGCTCTTGTGATAGTGCATTGCTGCGCTGCACTTGCGATACCACTTGATACGCGGCGACACTTAAACTGGCAAAGATGGCAATCGAGACCAACACTTCAATAAGTGTAAAACCTTTTGCCAGTTGGCGCTTACTTGCGCGTGGATTCTTATTGCGCCACATAACTTCGTACCGTCACGACTGGGCTCGCGTTTTTCTCGAGCGCGACACTCACATCAAATGCTTTCAGCAATGGCTGCGTGGTGGCAACAGGCGTGATTTTCCAGTACCAAGTGCGCCCAGCCAGCTCTTCTGTGCCGTTCTTTACTTTAAGTTCACTGGTACTCAACATCACGTTGGCCATCTGATTATCCACAACCATGGCTGCAAACATTTTTTCTTCTAAATAACTGATCGTATTAATATGCTGGCTCACCGAGCGAATGACGCTGATGGCAGCGGTGGCGAAAATAGCCAGTGCGACCAATACTTCCAGTAGTGTCATGCCTCTCGTCCGGCGATGACTCCAATGTGGGCGAGCTTGCTTAGAATTGCGCATTCTCATCCTCTTTCACTTCTTCGCCCGGCGCTAGTAACAAGATTTGTCCACTTTCTTTGCCGATGACTCGCCACCCGTCATTAAAGGCGTCACCATTTTGCGGAAAAAAAGACAGAGTAAATGGCGTAACTTCTGCACTGGAGAAGATAAACACTTGCGGTGGCTTAACTTTCTTTTCGTCGTCGTCTTCTTCAGCAAACATGTCTTCATCAAAAAGAGAGCCCGGTTTGAATAGGCGATCATCATTATCCCAAGCACCGTCACCTAGCTCGAGCAGTAGCGTAATGTCATCTTCCAACTTGGTTTTGCTCGGAATCTGCTTTAACTCCAGAGGCTGCCAACCTTCCGCGGTCAAACTCAGTAGAGCGTACGTTGATTTAGCGTCATCCACACGAACGCCAAAGTCTTTACCGCTTAGTACGGCTTCTTCGTTAAGCAGCTGTAAACGCTGAAAAAAGCTTTGAGCATACTGTTTGGAAAGATCTTTTTGGCTGGTCGGTAATGTCGTGATCACGGCCACTGCCGTGAGGGATAGCAAAACCAGCACCAATAGAATTTCTATCAATGTAAAACCGTTGTGTTTTCGCATTTGCTTCATTAGTGCTGGCTTAGGCTCTATTTATTGGAAATCTTGCATGTTCCAGTTGCCAATATCTGCAGCTGGGCCTTCTCCACCCTCTTGGCCATCTGCGCCTAGAGTGAAGATGTCAATCGTACCGTTATCGCCCGGGCTTAGGTACTGGTACTGGTTACCCCAAGGGTCATTAGGAAGACGTTTGATGTAACCGCCATCACGGTAGTTACGAGGCTCTGGGTTAGAAGGCTTGCTAACTAATGCTTCCAGGCCTTGGTCTGTCGTTGGGTAAACGCTGTTATCCAACTTGTACATATCTAGGGCATTTTCCAGCGCTACGATGTCCGTAATCGCTTTTTGTTGGTCAGCCTTCTCTTTGTTACCCAATAGGTTTGGAACAACGAAACTTGCCAAAATACCAAGGATAACGACAACAACCATCACTTCTAAAAGTGTGAAACCGTGTTGTTTACTACGTTTAAATTTCATTTTTTTCTCCGAAAGTTAGATTCAAGCCATGCCGTAAGTAGACACGTCTTAATTCGAATTTATCCGCTCATCAAGTTATTCATTTCTAGCATTGGCATCAAGGTCGCCATCACAATGAACAACACTAATCCAGCCATTAAGGCAATTAATGCCGGAGTGAATACGCCTAACGCAATATTGACTGTAGATTCAAAGTTTTGATCTTGGTTATCGGCAGCACGCGTCAACATGCTCTCCAATTCACCACTTTGCTCACCACTGGCGATCATGTGTAGCATCATTGGTGGAAACAGACGAGTTTGATCTAACGCCTTACGCAGGCTGGCACCTTCTCGAACGTTATCTGCAGCAAGTAACACTTGCTGCTTCACATAGCGATTAGACATAACATCCACCGCGACACGCATGCCTTCTAGAATTGGAATCGCACTGGAAGTACAAATCGAAAGTGTTCGTGCGAATCGTGCGGTATTCAAACCTCGAGAGATTTTGCCCAATAGCGGTAGACTCAAGATTTTTCTATCCCAAGCTAAGCGAAAGTCTGGTTTTTGCAACGCCAGTTTGAGCCCATAGAAAAACACCACCAGCACGACGAAGATGATAAGCCCCCAATCTTGCACAAACTCACTGGCTGCCAGTAAGAACTGTGTTGACTGAGGTAACTCTTGTCCCATCTGAATGATTGGCTCAATGATTTTGGGTACCACTGTCGCTAATAAGAAAGAAACAATAACAACCGCAAACACCACTAAAACCACCGGGTAGATCATGGCTTGAAGCAGTTTGGAACGCATCTTCTGACGGTTTTCGACGTAGTCTGCCAAACGCTCTAATACCGTATCAAGATGGCCTGACTTTTCACCCGCCGCAACCATGGAGCGATAGAGCTCATCAAACACGTGTGGGTAATCAGCAAAGCTGTCGGCGAGCGGATAACCCTCGGTTACTTTCGAGCGAACCGCAGCCAGCATAGAACGAATTCTCGGCTTTTCAGCCTGCTCAGAGACCGCGCGCAAACATTCTTCCAGAGGCATACCTGATTGGACTAACGTGGACAATTGACGTGTGATTAGTGCCAGCTCAGATGTTGAGATGCCGCGCTTAAAGCTGACTGAACCTGAAGACTTAGCCGATTTAGCTTTCGTCTCGACCACTTCAATCGGGATCATCCCTTGTTCTTTGAGTCGCTGGCGCACTTGTCGGGCGTTGTCCCCTTCTATCGTGCCTTTTTTATGCTTGCCTTTTGCATCTAGCGCTTTGTACTCAAATGCCGCCATTAGGTTTCCTTCGTCACTCGCATCACTTCTTCAAGTGACGTAATACCACGACGTACTTTGCTTAGACCATCACTGCGAATACTTGGCGTATGGGCGCGAACGGCTCTCTCAATTTCTTGCTCACCAGACTCTCGGTGAATCAATTCTTGCACTTGCTCATCGACCATAATGAGCTCGTGGATACCTGTTCGACCTCGGTAGCCTTTTTGGTTACACGCTTCGCAGCCTTTAGCACGGTGTAGCTCTAGTGGTTCATGCGCTTCCATACCAAACAGTTTCTTCTGTTCAGCATCGGCTTCATATGGTTCTTTACAACTTGGGCAAAGCGTACGAACCAAGCGCTGTGCTAACACACCCAATAACGATGAAGAAATAAGGAATGGTTCAATGCCCATATCGCGTAGACGCGTGATCGCACCAACAGCGGTGTTGGTATGAAGGGTCGACATCACTAAGTGACCCGTTAAGGACGCTTGCACTGCAATTTGTGCGGTTTCTAAGTCACGGATCTCACCGACCATCACCACGTCAGGGTCCTGACGCAGAATAGCACGCAAGCCACGCGCAAAAGTCATGTCGACCTTCGGGTTCACCTGAGTCTGACCGATGCCATCAATGTCAAATTCGATCGGGTCTTCAACCGTTAAGATATTGCGTTCGTTACTGTTGATCTCTTGCAAGCCAGCGTACAAAGTCGTCGACTTACCAGAACCCGTCGGGCCGGTGACCAAGATGATACCGTGAGGACGCTGAATAAGATGACGGAAATTGTCGTGCACGGAAGGCGTCATACCTAAGCTATGCAAATCGAGACGCGTCGCGTTTTTATCCAACAGACGCATAACTACTCGCTCACCATGTGACGACGGCATTGTAGAAACACGCACATCAACCGCACGACCACCAATACGCAGTGAGATACGACCATCTTGAGGTACACGCTTTTCTGCAATATCCAGCTTCGCCATGACCTTCACTCGCGACACTAACAGTGGTGCAAGCTTACGACTTGGAGTGAGCACTTCACGCAATACGCCATCGACACGGAAACGAATCGAAAGGGTTTTCTCGAAAGTTTCAATGTGAATATCCGACGCCCCTTCTTTGATCGCTTCACCCAACATCGCATTGATCAACTTAATGATTGGTGCATCGTCTTCTGACTCTAGCAAGTCTTCATCATGCGGCAGCTCTTCAGCCAATGAGAAAAAGTCGTCGCTATCGGCACCGATGTCTTCCATCAATTGACGCGCTTCAGACGAGTCACGCTGATAAGCTTCGGTTAACTTTTTATCGAAGGCTTCTTTATCGATAGGTTGTGGCACGAAGCTTTTCTTCAGCACACGACGGACTTCGACCAGAGCCGCTGGGTTGAGCGGCTCGACATAGTAAAGAATGGGCGGACGCTCAGGATGCTCTGTCTCCAGCACCAGTTTAAAGCGATTGGCAAAACTGAATGGCAGACGACGCATACTTGGCGCTGTGTCTAACATATCAACCATTAGTTATTTTCCATTTGATCAATAAACGCTTGTATCTCAGTTGGGTGCTGACGCTCCTGGCCAAAGGCTGGCATGACTGGGATCTTCTCGTCAGCCATCAACTTCAATCCTTGATCCGCTTTGTAGAGCTGTTCTGCGCGAATAAAGTTGTATTTGCGCTGTGTAATGCCGTCTGCAGTCATACCATCACGAATAATCGTCGGCTTGATGAACACCATCAAGTTACGCTTTTCTGTTTGCGTGCTGGTTGATTTGAACAAATGACCAAGCACTGGGATGTCACCCAGTAGCGGTACTTTTGACTCACTTTCAAGTGCACGTTCATCAACCAAACCACCAAGAACCAGCATCTGACCATCTTGGATCATAACTGAGGTATTTAGCTGACGCTTAGCAAATCGAACGTCAACCGCACCGTTTGCACCCAATACATTGGACACTTCTTGCTCAATATTTAGCTGAACAGAGTCGCCTTCGTTAATTTGTGGCACAACCTTAAGCTTGATACCAACTTCTTTACGATCAACCGTTTGGAATGGATTATCGTTGTTTGAGCCAGCCGTAGAGCCTGTGATAACAGGCACTTCTTCACCAACAATAAATGATGCTTCACCATTATCCATTACCGTGATACTTGGAGAAGATAGAATGTTTGAGTTGGAGTCGGTCGCTACTGCACTGACCAAAGCAGTCCAGTCACCCATCACGATGCTCATCGCAGCACCGTTAACACCGCTCAGTGCCGATGCAAGAGTAGAATAGTCACCAGATTCAGTAACATCATATGGCGTTCGTTCGCCATTCGCATTTGTGTAGTATTCAGTTCGAGTTTGATCTTTTGCTTCTTCTAGACCAACCATTACCTGACCAATCGGTGCACCAGAGTTACCGTACTGAATCACCGCACCGGTTTCCAGTGAGCCCCACTGAACACCTAAGTTAATGCCGTCACCTTCTGACATTTCAACGATCAGCGCCTCAATCAAGACTTGAGCACGACGAATATCAAGCTGAGCAATAACATCTTGTAGCGCATTCATGATATCTGGTGGAGCCGTTAATACTAAGGCGTTGGTCGCTGCGTGCGCAGCAATCACCACTTCACCACGCTGGGCACCTGACGCTTTCTGGCCGACTTGCTTTTCAGCTTGTAGGTTATCGGAAACACCTTTTAGTACATCCACCAAATCTTCAGCTTTCGCGTTCTTCAGGTAAACCACGCGGTTGTTACCTTTGGTCGCCATTTCAACGTCAAGTTGACGAATCAATCGCTTCAGACGCGCACGTACTTTAGGATCGCCAGAAATCAAAATCGCGTTGGTACGTTCATCGGCAACAATTTTAGGCTCAAGGAACTCAGGCGTGCTCTTCTGATTGGTGCTTTTATTCAGTGCTTCAACAATACGCACCATTTCAGCAGCAGAAGCATTGCGCAGTTCCACCAGCTCAATTTCTTTATCACCCGCTTGATCAACACGCTTAATGATTTCCGCTAAGCGATTTACGACCGCCGCACGACCTGTGATTAAGATGATGTTCGCTGGATCGTAGTGAACTACGTTACCAGCACCAGCATTATCAATCAGTTGACGAAGTAGAGGAGACAACTCACGAACCGACACATTACGCACCGCAACAACTCGAGTGATAACGCTGTCGCCTTGCGCGCTGCCATCACCTAATACAGGGATTGCTGACGTTTTTGAGTCTTTCGCTTTGATAACCTTAAGTACACCGTTGTCCATTTCTACGACGGCGTAGCCGTATACTTCGAGTACGTTAAGGAAAAAGCTGTAGTATTGCTCTTCGTTAAGCACGTCATAGCTGCGGACATCGATTTTACCGCGCACTGAAGGGTCAACAATGATGGTCTTTTCGAGATTACGACCCACTATGTTGATGAATTCTTGAATATCAGTGCCTTTAAAGCTGGCACTAAATTCGTTTGCTATTGCACCTGGGACGCAGAGTAAACTTCCTGCTAGTAGCCAAGCACTTTTGCTGAACCAATGTTTCACGTATGTCTCCCTGAACTTACGCCGGTTGCCTAAGTCTTACAATTGGATATAGATATCGTACTGTTGGCCGTCGCGCTCAACAGTTAAATTTAATTCTTGCGGATCGCTCATCACTTGCATCAGTTGTACTGAAGAAGACGGGTCGCTTAAATCGATCCCGTTAAGTTGCACCGCAATATCACCAGGTTCTAGACCCACATCATTAAACAGCGCGGCATCACGACCAGGTGACACTCGATAACCAACAATGCCCCCGTCTCTTTTGACGGGTGAAATGGTGATGTATTTGAAAACGCTTTGTGGATCTTTCGCAATTTCCTCTCGGATTTGCTCTAATTTTTCTCCAACGTCAGACGCTGCTTCTGCTCGTTGAGATTGGGCTCTGGCTATCTGCGGCGACTCAGATAGCTTCTTATATTCTATACCCTGCATCATTAAGGTCTCGTCTCGACCTTGGTTGTCAATGATGACGCGATCCACTAATACGGCTTTTAGTGTCGCACGCGTACCTTCAATTTCTTCACCTAAACCATACGTTGCTTGCTTGCCACGGTTGGCAATGACAGCAAGGCTGGTATTCGCATCACTGCTTGCAACCGCGCCAACCAGTGTAAGGTTAAGGCGCGTCTTAGGAGCGTCTTTAACAACAGGTTGTTCTACAACTGCAGGCTTTTGTTCAGTGAATTTACCGAATAGGTTGGCATTCTGAAGGGCATTAAAATCTATCGCGTCGCCTTTATTGCTCGCAACAACGCTGCTCGTCGATGGACGCCATTGCGGCACTTCCGACGATTGAGGTATGGCTAACCATACAATTTTGCCAAGTATCCATCCGGTTATCGCAATAAACAGACAGGTGAGCAACAAGCTAAGTTTGGCTTGAATTGTATAATTATTGGACTTGATCTGAGCCAGTAGCGGTCTGCTTGATAATCCTGCACTTAGCTCTAAACGTTTCACTGAATGGCTTCCTTTATTCTAACGTTCGTCATTTAAGCTATAACAATAGCTATCGACTTTAAATTGCTAAATTTGCAATAAAATTATTACTCAACAAAGAGCAGTGAACTATATCACAAGTTGTCTTTCATACCTTTTTCTTATGCAGTTTTTGCCAACTCCCTTGAAAAAAATACGCCTTGACTCCATCTGTAGGTGAATAATCCATCACTCATTGCCATATTCGGGCAGTGATTAGATAGCGTAGTGTTCTATGAGTTCCCTAAATGAAGCCGTTAGGCTAGATAAATGGCTATGGGCCGCAAGATTTTATAAAACCCGCTCTATCGCTCGTAACATGGTCGATGGTGGTAAAGTCCACTATAATGGCCAACGAAGCAAACCGAGTAAAATCGTTGAAGTGGGCGCCGAAGTAAGACTTCGTCAAGGCAACGAAGAAAAAACGGTGATCATCGAAAAAATTTCTGATCAACGCCGAGGCGCTCCCATCGCACAGACCTTGTATCGCGAAACTAATGAAAGTATAGCGAAACGTGAGGAACACGCGACTCAACGTAAGCTTAATGCCCACAACCCAAGTCCAGAACGCCGCCCAGATAAAAAGCAGCGCAGAGACATCATTAAGTTCAAACACCAATAAAAGCCGGAATTACCAACGAGGAAAGCACTCCATGGCAAATAATGTTTTAAACCGCTACCTATTCGAAGATCTTTCAGTACGTGGCGAGTTGGTACAATTGGATGAAGCGTACCAACGTGTTATCTCCAGCAAGGAATATCCGGCAGCAATAGAGAAACTGCTGGGTGAGCTACTCGTTTCAACCACTCTTTTAACTGCCACTCTTAAGTTCGAAGGCTCAATCACCATTCAGCTACAAGGCGACGGCCCTGTATCTCTTGCCGTTATCAACGGTGACCACAAGCAACGCGTTCGTGGCGTGGCTCGCTGGGAAGGCGATATTGCCGATGATGCAAGCCTCCACGATCTCATGGGTAAAGGTTACCTCGTTATCACTATCGAACCGAAAAACGGTGAGCGTTACCAAGGTGTTGTTGGATTAGAAGGTGATACTCTAGCCGACGTACTAGAAGGCTACTTCGCAAACTCAGAGCAGCTAAAAACGCGCCTATGGATCCGCACGGGCGAGCATGAAGGTAAAGCCCACGCAGCAGGTATGTTGATTCAAGTAATCCCTGATGGCACTGGTTCACCAGATGATTTCGAGCATCTAGAGCAACTGACTGACACGGTAAAAGATGAAGAGCTATTTGGTCTAGAAGCTAACGAACTACTCTACCGCCTATATAACCAAGACAAAGTGCGCCTTTACGAACCGCAACCTGTCGAATTCCATTGTGGCTGTTCTCGTGATCGTAGTGGTGCCGCTATCATCACCGTTGAGAAAGCTGAAATTTATGACATTTTGGCTGAAGTAGGATCCGTTTCTTTACATTGTGATTACTGTGGCACGACCTATACGTTCGACGAAGCAGAAGTCACCGAGCTATATGCACAAGCTTCTGCGGACAAGAAAACCCTGCATTAATTTACATAGCTTATCAAGCACGTAATTTACCCTACAAAATGCCAGCTTAATGCTGGCATTTTTGTGATCAACCCCTCGTAATACCTCGCTTCAAGCGTAATAAAACAACTGCTTAATTTTAAACAATTAATAATGATTTTGCCCTAGCGCAAAGGATTGCGTGCACGATAAACTATTCCCACCAATATGTGACGGGTTACCTAAAACCTTATTGAAATCATGGATAAATTTTGAGCTATCTCCCTGTTTTCTCCCCGCCCCGTTGCTAGCATGGTGAGCAGATTAAAATTAAAACATTCTTACAAAATCCCTACAAAAATCCTTATAAGGAGCACCTATGACCGTTATGGAACATACTAAGGCTGCAACACTTGATCTAACCAAGCACGGACTGCATAACGTTAAAGAGGTTATTCGCAACCCTAGCTACGAAATGTTGTTTGAGGAAGAAACGCGTGAAGACCTAACAGGTTATGAGCGTGGCGTGGTTACTGAACTAGGTGCGGTTGCCGTTGACACTGGCATCTTTACTGGTCGCTCACCAAAAGATAAATACATCGTCAAAGACGCTACGACAGAAGAGCATATGTGGTGGACGTCTGATCAAGTAAAAAATGACAACAAGCCAATCACTCCAGAAGTGTGGGACGAGCTGAAAGAACTGGTCACAAACCAGCTTTCTAACAAGCGCTTGTTTGTTGTTGACGGTTACTGTGGTGCAAACCCAGATACGCGTTTGAGCATTCGTGTTATCACGGAAGTCGCATGGCAAGCGCACTTCGTTAAAAACATGTTTATCCGCCCAACGGAAGAAGAATTGGCAACATTTGAACCAGACTTCGTGGTAATGAATGGCGCAAAATGCACTAACCCAAAATGGGAAGAGCAAGGTCTGAACTCAGAAAACTTCACCGTATTTAACCTAACCGAGCGCATGCAACTTATCGGTGGTACTTGGTACGGCGGTGAGATGAAGAAAGGCATGTTCGCAATGATGAACTACTTCCTTCCTCTAAAAGACATCGCATCAATGCACTGTAGCGCTAACATGGGCAAAGACGGCGACGTAGCGGTATTCTTTGGTCTCTCTGGTACGGGTAAAACCACACTATCGACTGATCCTAAACGTGCGTTAATTGGTGATGATGAGCACGGTTGGGATGATGACGGCGTCTTCAACTTCGAAGGTGGTTGTTACGCGAAAACCATCAAGCTATCGAAAGAAGCGGAGCCAGACATCTACAACGCAATTCGCCGTGATGCACTGCTAGAAAACGTAACGGTACGTAGCGATGGTTCTATCGACTTTGATGATGGTTCGAAAACAGAAAACACTCGTGTTTCTTACCCTATCTACCATATCGACAACATCGTTAAGCCAGTATCAAAAGGCGGTCACGCGAATAAAGTGATCTTCCTATCAGCGGACGCATTTGGTGTGCTACCTCCAGTGTCTAAATTGACACCTGAGCAAACTAAGTACCACTTCCTATCTGGCTTTACTGCAAAATTGGCAGGAACAGAGCGTGGTATTACTGAGCCAACACCAACCTTCTCTGCATGTTTTGGCGCAGCGTTCCTAACGCTTCACCCAACTAAATACGCAGAAGTACTGGTTAAACGTATGGAAGCAGCAGGCGCTGAGGCTTACCTAGTGAACACAGGTTGGAACGGCACTGGCAAACGTATCTCGATTCAAGATACGCGCGGAATTATTGATGCGATTCTTGATGGTTCGATTGAAGATGCACCAACTAAGCACATTCCTATCTTCAATCTTGAAGTACCGACTTCACTACCAGGTGTGGATCCAAGCATTCTAGACCCTCGTGACACATACGTTGATCCACTTCAGTGGGAAAGCAAAGCGAAAGACTTGGCTGAACGCTTTATCAATAACTTTGATAAATACACGGACAATGCGGAAGGTAAATCTCTGGTTGCCGCTGGCCCTCAGATTGATTAAATCGAGTAACAACGACGTCGCGTAAACCACAGTGGTAAGTGGTCAGCCACTTATCACTTTTACGTAGACCAAGTTACAAAAAAACCGCTTCAAGCCCCTCTTTTGAGGGGCTTTTTATTGAATACCGCAGAATATTGATACAAGCTAAAGCCTATCTAGTTTTATTTAATAGCAAACGTAGGTTCTAGCAGGGATGAAAACAGCGCGTCGAGTTCTAATTCTGTTACTGGTTATCTTAGTTGCCATTCCGGCCACTATGATTGCGCTGTTAACAACATCTTACGCCGATGCAACTTGGCGTCTGCTATCAAACAGCCTCTCCCTGCCCTTTCAAGCAGAAAGCGTGCGTTACGATTTTCCCTACCACTTAACTTTACAGGGTGTGAACACAAACGTAGACGACGGCTCTTACATCGAGCAAGTCGATTTATGGATGAATCCCGATGTTTATCGCGATGGTAAATGGATCGTTGATAGCTTATTGATTGATGGACTTAATTTGCAGTATGGCGCGCCAAAGCTCCCGCCTTTAGATAACGTTTTGTTCCATCAAATCGCGCTCAAAAATATTGATTACGCCGACGAGCAGTTTTCTGGTAATGGCATTGACCTTCAAATTCAATCACCACAGTGGAATGGCCAGTTAATACCATATGGCGAGGTTCAACTTGCAGCCGACCAGATCTATTGGAATGGCGAAGCCTTTAATCAGGTCTTGGTCGACATGGACTACAAACCGCAAGACAGTACGCTCTATGGCACTTCATTTAACTGGCGTAACAGTCAAATTTCAGGGCAAGGCGAGCAGTATCCACAAGGCTGGTCTTTAGTGAATGTGACCATCAATAAGTTGCAACTCAATCATATCCAGCTCCAATCACTGCTTGCTAAGCCTTGGCAAGCAATACCATTCAAGATTA
This sequence comes from Vibrio chemaguriensis, assembly GCF_012275705.1. Taxonomy (NCBI): domain Bacteria; kingdom Pseudomonadati; phylum Pseudomonadota; class Gammaproteobacteria; order Vibrionales; family Vibrionaceae; genus Vibrio; species Vibrio chemaguriensis. Next base: position 46,168 of record NZ_SHOE01000016.1, on the reverse strand, counting down.
ATCACATTAATAGCTTAGACTTACTGAACGCCGATATTGAATGGGGCGATTGGCACTGGCAAAACTTAGAGCTCTCCGTAGAAAACGCCACACTGCCACTGTCTCTCTGGGAGACAACGGCTCAAGTTTCATTGCAGGCGGATAGCGTCCGATTCCAACAGCAAACCGCAATAGAGCCACGTTTAAGTGCTGTTATCAAGCCTGGAAAAATCCAGCTCAACGATCTCAGCTTAGATTGGCAGCAAGGTCGTGTGCAGGTCTCTGGGGTGTTCACTCCAACGCAATGGCAACTCGAAGAAGCCTCCATTCAAGGCCTCAAGTGGGCAATACAACCTGAAGATAACCAAAACTGGTGGCACGCAGCCATCAGTAAGTTAGATCATGTCACAATCCAACGACTCGACATCGAGCGCAGCCAGATCATTCAGCTATCTCACGAACCTTATTGGCAGTTCTCCGGTTTAAACATCGAAGGGCAGCAGCTTGATCTTAAACAGGTCAATCAACGTTGGGGCCTTTGGCATGGCGATCTGGACGCTAGCGTTGTAAACGCCAGTTATAACCAAGTGCTCACGTCTCATGCTGCACTTGCCATGCAAAGTGAGAATGGCTTTTGGAAACTGACACGCCTTTTTGCACCACTCGAGCAAGGCTACGTAGAAGGCATCGGACAGATAAACCTAAGTACTCCGAGCCAGCCTTGGGTACTCAACCTCAATGCCGATGGCATTCCCTTATCACTCTTCCACGATTATTTACCCAACACACTGGCCATTGATGGTTTTTCCGATCTCAGCCTCGATTTACAAGGATTATCAGGTGATCGCAACATGCTGGCCTACAGCTTATCTGGTGAAGTGGAAGCCAACCTACGAGATACCCGTTTTAAATCCCAAGCGAATCATTCGCTCAAAGCCATTGCCTTAAGTCCGCTGCGTTTAAGCGCGCAACGAGGGAAAGTCGCCATAGAACCAGTCACCATTTCTGGGAAAGCTATGAGTGGTAGGGTTTGGGGCGAGTTTGATATGGCCAACAACCCGCTAAATGGCATTGTTTATCAATTGAAAGAGTCGTGCGGGAGCGTTGAAGGCGATCTACTCAGTGGCGAAATCCATCATAATGAATGTTTAAAAGCACCAGCACCAAAAGCACCGGCTGATGTTGAAAGCACTCCACAAACAAGTGAATCAGCCATGGAGCTGCCAACTGCGATTGATAACATCAATGTGGAGATTCAAGAGGAAGAATTTTCCGAAGAAATTGTCGAAGAAGACGAAGCATCTGTCACTGATCCCACCACAGAGGAACAAATCCTCCCACCGACAGAGCGAGAAAACGAAACAGATAAGCGCCCTACAGATCAGTAAGGCGCCCTCTCAATTAACAGCTGAGTAATTGCGAATAGTTCGGTATCAGCATATAGGTACCAACAAAATCTACGGCTGGCGTGTCGCCACTATAAATCACCACGTGAATGACGATGCGTGCTTTACGCCCTGACTCCAATCGATCTAGGTCACCACTGATCCCATCTAACGAAGTACTTGCCACGGGGTTTTGTTCGACTGGTTGACGATAACGAATCGAGCTGTCGGCCAACACAATATCACCATGCAAACCGCGCTCTTTAAGCAGCAGCCACGTCATACCCCACCCCGTCAAGGTAGCTAAAGTAAAAGCCGACCCCGCAAACATGGTGTTATGCGGATTAAGGTTTGGATTAAGTTGCGCGCAGCATTCAAACTGGTAACCCGTGTACTGGTTAATTTTTATCCCCATTTTGTCGCTAATTGGGATCTGTTGCTCCCAGCGCTGCTGAAGTTCAGTGCACCATTCTGGGCGACGCAACACATTCGCCATCGGATCCAATGGTTTCACCATTTGCTGGTGACGCACAGGACCGCGCTCGTCGGTCAGTTCACCGCGACGCTCAAAGCCATTTTTCTCGTAAAATGCGATGGCATCTTCACGGGCATTACACACCAAGCGCTTCGCCCCTTCTTGGCGTGCTAACGACTCTAGCGCGACCAGAACCAGCGAGCCCATACCTTTACTGCGGCGATTATTTTTAACCGCCATATAGCGGATTTGGCCATCATTATCCGGCGTAATGTATAAACGACCGATCGCCATAGGACGACCTCGGCCATCAACAATCATACGGTGATGGCTCATTTCATCGTATTCATCGCGTTCAGAGCCAATTGGCATACGCCATGGCTCACGAAGCAGTTGCCAGCGAAACTGATAATACTTATTTATCTGATTATCGGTTTTGGGAGTAATGAGTTTGAACATATCAATCCTTTGAAAGCACAACACTAATAAATGTCGGGAAAATCACTCCAAGCCAATTCCATGAGCTTGGAGTTAAAGCTTAGACCATGGCGCTTGTGTTACCAGACTAGACCTGCAACCAAAACGTCACCGGACCGTCATTCACTAAGGACACTTTCATATCGGCAGCGAAGCGGCCACGCTGTGTGGGTAAAACTTGTTCACACAAATCAGAAAAGTAATCATACAAGCGCTCAGCATCAGCAGGATGCGCACCGCGAGAAAAGCCAGCACGAGTGCCTTTTTTTGTATCCGCAGGTAACGTAAATTGAGAAACCACCAGCACTTTGCCTTCTACCTGTTTGACGTTCAGGTTCATCTTACCTTCATCATCTTCGAACACGCGGTAGGTCGTAACACGCTCCATCAAGCGTTTTGCTTTGGCCTCATCGTCGTCTTTCTCTACTCCTAATAAGACCAGCAGACCACGATCAATTTCCCCTACGACTTCACCATCCACACGGACGGCAGCTTCACTGACTCGTTGAATTAGCGCTATCACTACTCTCGCTTCCTTCATCTGTTAACTGAGATTCAGCGGTCGAGTGTATCATGTCTAAATCTTCACTCCAGTGCTCTCGCTCACCAAGCGCTGCTGTGACTTCCGCACCCAATAACACGATCATCCAGCATAAATACACCCAAACAAACAAGATAGGAATCGCGGCTAACGCGCCGTAAATGAGCTGATAAGACGGAAACTGCGTGATGTAGAGTGCAAAGCCCTTTTTACTTAATTCGAACAGTATCGCGGCGACAGCTGCCCCCATCGCACCATGAGCCAGGTGCACTTTTTTATTCGGCACCAGAATATACAAGCCAAGGAAAGCGAAAAAAGACAACAACAGCGGTAACCAACGTAAAAACAGATTGAACGCACCAGATAATGTCTCGTTCTCTAAAATTTGCAGTGAGGTCACGTACGATGTCGCCGCGATACTCGCACCGACCATGATCGGCCCTAACGTGAGTACCATCCAATACATAGAGAATGAAAAGACTAAACGGCGCTTGTCTTTAACTCGCCAAATGTAGTTTAAGTTCTTATCAATGTTCGAAATCAGCATGACTGCAGCAATGAATAAAAACCCACCGCCAACCGCGCTCATTTTGCCCGTATTCGCCACAAATTCCTGCAATGCCGTATGTACAGCTTCCCCAGATGCCGGAACAAAATTCTCAATAATGTAGCCTTGCAACACCTCACCGACGTTCGCAAAAACGGGAAATTTCGACAATATTGATAACAATACCGTCAGCATTGGCACGATGGATAACAAGGTAATGTAGGCAAGATAGCCCGCGTTCACATTGACGCGATCATGCGTTAATCGCTTAAGAAGATACTTAAAAAACGCGACGCAACTTGGCAGTAGATTGATTAATCTTGCCTTGTAACTCTCTGATAACTGGTTCATAGTTCATCCCATAATTAGCGTCGAGGACATAAGAATGCCTTATTTATTAGCAATTGTACTATCAATTTTCACTTTAACAGGGTGTCAATCTGCTTATTACTCAGCGATGGAGCAAGTTGGGTACCATAAACGAGATATTATGGTCGACCGCGTTGAAGATGCCAAAGAATCTCAACAAGATGCACAAGAAGAATTCACCAGTGCACTCGAGGCCTTATCTGCGATCACTAATTTTGATGGGGGTGAGCTAGAAAGTGTCTACAACAAAATCAATGACAAGTACGAAGACAGCGAAAAAGCGGCGCAAGACGTTCGTGACCGCATTGCTGCGATTGAAGACGTTTCCGGCGCACTGTTTAATGAATGGCAAGACGAACTAGAGCTGTACTCGAGCGCGAAATTGCGCCGTTCAAGCGAACAAAAGCTACGTGAAACCAAAGCTTCGTACAAAACCATGCTTAGCGCAATGAAGCGTGCAGAGAAAAAGATGACGCCTGTACTAAATACACTGCGCGACAACACGTTGTACTTGAAACACAACCTTAACGCGAGTGCGATTGGCTCTCTACAAGGTGAGTTTTCTAGTCTAGAGAAAGACATTCAGTTTGCAATCAAACAGATGAACGAAGCGATTGCAGAGTCTGATAAGTTCCTACAAAAGCTCAATCAAAAGTAAATGATTCAAGCCTCCTCCTAGCGAGGAGGTTTTAGTCTGCGACCTCATCAACTAAACCGATGACTCTTCGAACAAAACCTACTCGTTCTAGCACACTGCCCCATGGCACTTCTACCACTTCGTAACCTAATTCAGCATAGATATCCACTAAGGATTGATGAATCTCCAATGCTTCTTCAAAGCTGTGCGGACGCACTTCATCTTGCACGTAAATGGATGCTTCAGGTCGACAAGTAAACACCTGACTATGGTACCCAGCACTTTCAGTTAAGAAAGCTTGGTCAACCTTACAACCGCCCACTTGTAAGTAAGCAATGATGTCTGGGATGGCGCGATCAACAAACGCAACGTCATGACAACGCGCATCACTCTTTTGCTTGCTCATCAAGTTGAGACACAATTGAGCAAACTCAGGCAGGTTCGTCCACGGCAAGATACCGTCGTCTAACTGGTTTTGCTGTTCAATTAGCGTACGAGAGCTCTCTGCAAACGTCGCATACCCTTGCCGCTCTAATGCATTCAGTAGGGTGGTTTTCCCCGCACCTGGGCCACCAGTAATCACAATTGGCTTCATGCTGATATGTTCATTCTCTAGATACAAAAAACCCTGAGCATAACTCAGGGCTTCTTCTTAATTGAATCGCTTAACGAAAATTATTTCGCGCCACGAGAAGCACGTTTACGATCGCTTTCCGTTAGGAATTTCTTACGGATACGGATGCTTTCAGGTGTTACTTCTACTAACTCGTCGTCATCGATGAACTCAAGCGCTTGCTCTAGCGTCATGATGATTGGCGGAGTTAGAACCTGTGCGTCATCTGTACCAGATGCACGAACGTTGGTTAGCTGCTTACCTTTCAGTGCGTTTACTGTTAGGTCGTTGTCGCGGCTGTGAATACCGATAACCATGCCTTCGTAAACTTCCACACCGTGACCGATAAATAGACGACCACGTTCTTGAAGGTTGAACAGTGCGTTAGTTAGCGCTTTACCCGCAGCGTTAGCAATCAGAACACCGTTGATACGCTGACCGATGTTACCGCCTTTGTGTGGGCCGTAGTGGTCAAACGTATGGTATAGAAGACCAGAACCAGAAGTCAGTGTCATGAATTCCGTTTGGAAGCCGATCAGACCACGAGATGGCATGATGAAGTCCATACGTACACGACCTTTACCGTCTGGAGCCATATCTTTCAGCTCACCTTTACGTAGGCCGATATTCTCCATGATACCGCCTTGGTGCTCTTCCATTACGTCGATGGTTACCGTTTCAAACGGTTCCATTAACTGACCATCTTCTTCTTTGATGATTACTTCTGGACGAGATACGGCAAGCTCGAAGCCTTCACGACGCATGTTTTCGATCAGGATAGACAGGTGAAGCTCACCACGGCCTGATACGCGGAATTTGTCTGGATCGTCTGTTTGTTCAACGCGCAGTGCAACGTTGTGTACCAGTTCCTTCTCTAGACGCTCAAGGATGTTACGTGAAGTGACGAACTTACCTTCTTTACCAGCGAATGGAGACGTGTTTACTTGGAACGTCATGGTTACTGTTGGTTCATCAACAGACAGTGCTGGTAGTGCTTCTACTGCGTTTTGTGCACAGATAGTGTCAGAGATTTTAAGCTCGCCAAGACCAGTGATTGCAATGATATCACCCGCGTTAGCTTGCTCAACTTCGTGACGCTCTAGGCCTAGGTAGCCCATTACTGTGCCCACTTTACCGTTGCGAGTTTTGCCGTCGGCACCAACAACCGTTACTTGCTGGTTTGGCTTAACGCTACCACGAGTTACACGGCCAACGCCGATAACGCCAACGTAAGAGCTGTAATCCAACTGAGAGATTTGCATCTGTAGTGGACCATCTAGGTCAACTTCTGGTGCAGCTACTTCGCCAACGATAGTTTCGAATAGCGGTTCCATGTTCTCGCCAGTTTCGCCTTCTTCTAGAGAAGCCCAACCGTTAAGAGCAGAAGCGTAAACCACTTTAAAGTCTAACTGTTCGTCAGAAGCACCTAGGTTGTCGAATAGGTCGAACACTTGGTCCATAACCCAATCAGGACGTGCGCCAGGGCGGTCAATCTTGTTGATAACAACGATTGGTTTTAGACCATGAGCAAACGCTTTTTGTGTTACGAAACGCGTTTGAGGCATTGGACCATCAACCGCGTCAACGATAAGTAGTACAGAGTCTACCATCGACATGATACGTTCAACTTCGCCACCGAAGTCCGCGTGTCCCGGAGTATCTACGATGTTGATACGGTAATCGTTCCAGTCGATTGCTGTGTTTTTAGCAAGAATGGTAATACCGCGCTCTTTCTCGATGTCGTTCGAGTCCATGACTCGCTCTTCAGCTTCACCGCGAGACTCAAGCGTGCCTGATTGTTGTAGCAGCTTGTCAACCAACGTGGTTTTACCGTGGTCAACGTGCGCGATGATCGCGATATTTCTTAATTTATCAATCTGTGGAGTAGCCATGGATATTGATTCACTTAGATAGATGAAATGCCCCCACGCTGAGAACGGGTGCTCTCTGGCGACATTTGCTGATTAAAAAAACGGCCATAATGTACCAGATTTTAGCAAAAAGCCTAGAAATATGTGATCTACTCCCGAGCATTTCTGCGATTTTTACGCTTAATGCCCATTTTCTTCCTCAGAACGAATTGATTAAACGCAACTTTATTCCAATCGATGCATAATTCAAATTGACTCTTGCTCAAAAACTGGGCTGAATAAGCAATGCGCCTGTCACATTATGGTGCAATAATTATTTTCCGCACCACAATAGTGCAAGTAAAGATCATTTTGGTGCAATCATCTGCACCAAGCTAGCGCCAAAAAACACAATTGCTTGAAATTAATGGAATATTTTTTTTGGCACGGTTTTGGCTTTAGTTAAAACAGCATCGATTAATGAAAAGTCAAATTGATTAATCAATGCCAGGTTTCATGAATAATTCATAAATCGAGCTTTTACCGCTTATTAACACTGGAGGTTATCCAAGATGTCAGTAGAAAACGTTCTATCGCTGATCCAAGAAAACGAAGTTAAGTTTGTTGACCTACGCTTCACTGATACAAAAGGTAAAGAGCAGCACATTTCGATCCCTGCTCACCAAATCGACGCAGACTTCTTCGAAGAAGGTAAAATGTTCGATGGTTCATCAGTTGCTGGCTGGAAAGGTATCAACGAATCAGACATGGTAATGATGCCTGACGCATCTTCTGCTGTGCTTGACCCATTCACGGAAGACGCAACACTAAACATCCGTTGTGACATCTTAGAGCCGGCAACAATGCAAGGCTACGACCGTGACCCACGTTCTATCGCAAAACGCGCTGAAGACTTCATGCGCTCTACTGGCGTTGCAGATACTGTACTTATCGGTCCTGAGCCAGAATTCTTCCTATTTGACGACGTGAAGTTCGCGACTGACATGTCAGGCTCTTTCTTCAAGATCGATGACGTAGAAGCAGCATGGAACACAGGTTCTGATTACGAAGAAGGTAACAAAGGTCACCGTCCAGGTGTTAAAGGTGGTTACTTCCCTGTAGCTCCAGTGGATTCATCTCAAGATATCCGTTCTGCTATGTGTCTAGTAATGGAAGAGATGGGTCTTGTTGTTGAAGCACACCACCACGAAGTGGCAACAGCGGGTCAAAACGAAATCGCAACTCGTTTCAACACGCTAACAACCAAAGCTGACGAAATCCAAATCTACAAGTACGTTGTACACAACGTTGCTCACGCGTTTGGTAAAACAGCGACGTTCATGCCTAAACCACTTGTTGGTGACAACGGTAGCGGTATGCACGTTCACCAATCTCTAGCGAAAGATGGTGTAAACCTATTTGCTGGTGACAAGTACGGCGGTCTATCTGAAATGGCGCTTTACTACATTGGCGGTATCATCAAACACGCTCGTGCAATCAACGCATTTGCTAACCCATCAACAAACTCGTACAAACGTCTTGTACCAGGCTTCGAAGCGCCAGTTATGCTTGCTTACTCTGCACGTAACCGCTCTGCTTCAATCCGTATCCCAGTGGTACCAAGCCCGAAAGCACGTCGTATCGAAGTTCGCTTTGGTGACCCAGCGGCTAACCCATACCTATGCTTTGCATCAATGCTAATGGCTGGTCTTGACGGTATTAAGAACAAGATCCACCCAGGCGAAGCAATGGATAAAGACCTTTACGATCTACCAGCAGAAGAAGCAGCAGAAATCCCAACGGTTGCATACTCACTGAAAGACGCACTAGCAGAGCTAGATGCTGACCGTGAATTCCTAACAGCGGGTGGTGTATTCTCTGACGACTTCATCGACTCTTACATCGAGCTGAAATCTCAGGACGTAGAGCGCGTGAACATGACAACTCACCCAGTTGAGTTCGAACTTTACTACTCTGTATAAGGTCGACACTGTGTAAAATGTAAACACAGCAACAAAATATTAGGCTCGCCTCGCAGGCGGGCCTTTTTTGTATTCGTCAGTCAAGATTCGACGTTTAACATGAGGGGATAATAAAAATACGCTTGGACTTTTTACCTTGTAGGTCAAAGAGCTAAGCCATTGAAACGTGAAATCATCGATCAAAAGAAGGTGAGCAATGAAAGTTCAGCTTATTCCATCGCTATGTGCTCTCAGCGGATTATTAATCGTCTCCATCGCATCAGCGCAGGTTGCTTATACATGGGTAGATAAAAATGGCGTGGTTCATTTTAGTGATACGCCAAACCAAGGTGCAAAAGCCATCGCGCTGCCAAACCTTGAAGCCAGCGCACCGGCTCCTAAGGTAGAAAGCACGGAATCACTCGCCCCTCAGGCCAAGCCATCGAAAGAGCCACAAGACAAGCCGGAAAAGAAAACCGATAAACCTCTCCCATTAAAGCTCTCGATGCTGATTCCTCAACATAACGAAACCATCCGCAGCAACCGAGGAATCATCAATATTCAACTGGAAACCAATCGCAAGCTTGGTATCGGTGAACAGCTGCAACTGCTGCTCGACGGAAAACCTTATGGTGCGCCACAAAGCCATATGACGTGGCAGTTAAACAATATTGACCGAGGCACCCACACACTGGCCGTGCACGCGAAAAGAAGCGGCAAGCTTATTGCATCTACTAGCCCTATAACGGTGCATTTACATAGAGCAAGTGTTAAGCCGACCGTAAAAGGGGCAAAATAGAATATCTGGTGAAAAAAATAGCATCACTGCGGTGCTTTTCACTTTTTCTTCTGAGATTTATTCGCCATACTTAACGTTCAATTGCACCATTATTGTGCAACGCACAATCTTAAAGCAAAACAAGGACGTAATGTGGATACCAGTCTTCCTAGTGCCATTCTCAACAACATGGTGACAGCAACACTGATTCTTGATGATGGATTGGCTATCCGTTATGCCAATCCGGCTGCCGAGTTGCTGTTTTCTCAAAGCGCGAAACGTATTGTTGAACAATCGCTTTCTCAATTGATTCAACATGCGTCGCTGGATCTCGCGCTGCTCACTCAACCATTGCAAAGTGGCCAAAGCATCACCGACAGTGACGTCACTTTCGTTGTTGATGGCCGCCCCTTAATGCTAGAGGTGACAGTTAGCCCAATCACTTGGCAAAAACAGTTGATGCTTCTGGTTGAGATGCGCAAAATTGATCAACAGCGCCGACTCTCTCAAGAACTAAACCAGCACGCCCAACAACAAGCGGCGAAACTGTTAGTCCGAGGGCTTGCACATGAGATCAAAAACCCGCTAGGTGGATTACGTGGTGCAGCGCAATTGCTAGAAAAAATGCTGCCAGATCCCTCTCTCACCGAGTATACGCACATCATTATTGAGCAAGCCGACCGTTTAAGAGCGCTCGTTGATCGATTACTCGGGCCACAAAAGCCAGGTAAGAAGACACAAGAAAACTTGCATCAAATTCTGGAAAAGGTTCGCCAGTTGGTTGAATTAGAATCGCAACGTTCAATCGTGATTGAACGCGATTACGACCCGAGCTTGCCAGAAATTTTGATGGATGCGGACCAAATCGAACAGGCGATGCTTAATATCGTCAGTAATGCGGCGCAAATTCTTAGCCATCAAGAACACGGTAAAATCACCATTCGCACCAGAACGGTGCATCAAGCTAATATTCACGGCAAACGCTGTAAACTCGCTGCGCGTGTCGAAATCACAGACAACGGCCCAGGCATTCCACCGGAATTACAAGACACGCTGTTCTATCCCATGGTCAGTGGCCGCGAGGGAGGAACTGGCTTAGGGCTGTCTATTTCACAAAATTTGATCGACCAGCACAATGGAAAAATAGACGTAGAAAGCTGGCCTGGTCACACAACATTTACTATTTATTTGCCGATCTGATTGCGCTAATGGACTTCAAGTCGCATCATTTTTTCGGTTTGCTGCAAGGATTACTACATGAGTAAAGGATATGTTTGGGTCGTTGATGACGACAGTTCCATTCGCTGGGTGATGGAGAAAACGCTCTCCTCTGCCAACATAAAATGCGAAACCTATGCCGATGGGGAAAGCGTTTTGATGGCGCTCGAACGCGAAGTACCAGATGTGCTGGTATCGGACATTCGCATGCCGGGCATTGATGGATTAGAGCTGCTAAAACAAGTACAGCGCGATTACCCAGACCTTCCCGTGATTATCATGACCGCCCACTCGGATTTGGATGCGGCAGTGAATGCGTACCAAAAAGGCGCCTTTGAATACTTACCAAAACCTTTTGATATCGATGAAACCTTAACGTTAGTTGAGCGAGCGATTGCACACAGTCACGAAAATAAACGTGAGCAACTCTCTCCAGAAGACATTCCTGCGGAAACGCCAGAAATCATCGGTGAAGCGCCAGCCATGCAAGAAGTATTTCGAGCCATTGGTCGTCTTTCTCGCTCCTCAATTTCAGTATTGATTAACGGTGAATCGGGCACGGGTAAAGAGCTCGTTGCTCATGCGTTGCACCGCCATAGTCCTCGCGCCAACAAACCTTTTATTGCACTCAATATGGCAGCGATTCCCAAAGATCTGATTGAGTCAGAGTTGTTTGGTCATGAAAAAGGGGCATTTACCGGGGCGAACAATGTTCGTCAGGGTCGATTCGAACAAGCCAATGGCGGCACCCTATTTTTAGACGAAATCGGTGACATGCCGTTAGATATTCAAACCCGTTTGCTGCGTGTTCTGGCCGACGGACAGTTTTATCGAGTGGGCGGTCACTCCCCAATCAGCGTCGACGTAAGGATTGTCGCGGCAACACACCAGAATTTAGAAAAGCTGGTGCATGAAGGCGATTTCCGTGAAGACTTATTCCATCGCTTGAACGTGATTCGAGTGCAGATTCCGGCATTGCGTGAACGTAAGCAGGACATCGAAAAACTTACGCAGCATTTTCTTATCCGAGCGGCTGATGAGCTGGGGGTCGAAACCAAAACTCTGCATCCGTCGACCGTTGAAATTCTTAACCGCCTTGATTGGCCGGGCAACGTGCGTCAATTAGAGAATATTTGCCGTTGGTTAACCGTCATGGCCAGTGGTAGCGAGGTATTGCCAAACGACTTACCAAGCGAACTGCTCGAAGAGAAAAAATCCATTTTGGACTCTGAACATGGCAGCTGGCAAGAACAATTGGCGGATTGGGCACGTCAATCACTCGCGGCAGGAGATAAAGAACTGCTTTCTTATGCTTTACCAGAATTTGAGCGCATTTTATTAGAGGCCGCTTTGGAGCACACTAAAGGTCACAAGCAAGATGCCGCTAAAGTATTAGGCTGGGGGCGAAACACGCTTACCAGAAAATTAAAAGAATTGTACTGACAATCACTTACGTGGTGCGTTAACAACGAGAGTCGTTTGTCACTCGATATTAACAAAAATATCAGTACAATTGTGGCGCACCACCATCTATGTGATTAGGCAATGTCTACTGCTACGACTCAAATTACACTGCGTACCGCTGTTCTCATTCCATTTGTCATGATCTTCTTACTGGCGATCGGTGTCATTGTCTACGTCCAAAAACAAAGCTACGAAGAAGTGGTCACAGATATCAGCGACAAACAACTTTCCGTGTTAACCGAAAGTGTCCACGACCACCTTAATAGCTATCTGCGCAAACCGTTTACTGCGGTTATGGCTCTCGCGCATAACGTCAGCTATCACAACCTTTATCACCCTCACGACACCTCAGATATTCAAAGCTACCTGCTGAGTGCATTCAAAAACCTTTACCAATCGATACCGCAGTTGGATGTCATCGCATTTGGTTCAGAAAGCGGTGACTTTGCCGGGTTCCGCCGCGAGCTTTCCGACGATTACACCTTAATGGTTCAAGATCGATATACCGATGGTGATCTGATTATTTATGGCACCAACCATGTGAGTAATAGCATTCGAACGGTTATCTCTCCATACGATCCTCGCACTCGCCCATGGTATACGCCCGTCGCAGAGACTCAAACCTCGATGTGGTCTGAGATTTATACGAATGCCGATGAACGCCAGGATATTACGCTGTCAGCCATGACACCAGTGTATAAACACGACCAATTTGCTGGCGTGTTGGTGACAGACATTCGCATCAACACATTTAACGAATTTCTACGTGAGTTAAAATACAACACCAAAGCTTCGGTCTACATCATGGACCCAGAGCATCGTTTAATCGCTCACTCAGGCCCGGGAAGCGTCATCTCATGGGGTACAAAGTTTTCTGATAAAGGGCAGCGTTTGTTTGCGGCTGAAAACGCAGATCCGATCATCAAAATCAGTGCGAGCCGCGTTCGGTCGTTTGATCTCAACAATACTAAGCAACCTTACACCTTTTCATTTGAGCATGACGGCCAACGTATTTTCAGCCGACTAACCCCATACCGAGATCAAAACGGTTTAACATGGTTTATTGGCACCTCTATATCTGAATCCGAGTTGCTGGGTACATTGCCGAAAAGCCAACAAAAGAGTTGGCTGGTCGGGTTTATCGTCAGCTTATTTGGTATCGCCATCAGTTGGATCATTTTCAACCGAGTCACCAGACCGATTAACGCGACGGCCGACGCCGCCCAACACCTTGCGAATGGCGATTGGGACAGCAGTATGCCAAAACCTGGTTATGTGTATGAGACAACGGTACTTGTGCATGCCTTTAATGAGATGACGAGTAACCTCAGAGCCTCATTTAAAGCGTTGCGTGAGCAGTTGGTTTATGACTCTCTGACACGCTTATACAGTCGTCAGGGCTTGGTCGAAATCTGTGAGAACCAATCTCACCTGTGCCACGGCAGTTTATTTTTACTTGGTATCAACAAATTTAGAGATATCAACGACAGTGTGGGGCATCATAACGGTGATCAACTGTTGGTCAGCATCGCAGAAAGGCTAAAACAAGAGTTTAGTGATAACGCGTTACTGGCTCGGATTGGTGGTGATGAGTTCGCAGTGTTTCTCTCAAACGCCGATACTGAAGCCAAAGTTAAACAAACCGAGCGTCGATTACAGCAACTCTTTTCCACCCCATTTATGGTGGAAGGTGAGAATGTAGTGATGAAAATTTCACTTGGCATTGTGCAAACCCAACCAAATGAAACCATGCCGCTGTGGCTTCGCAACGCCAGCATCGCATTAAGCTACGCCAAGCAAGACTCACTGACCGGTGTCTGTCATTACAGCCCTGAACTAGCAAGCGCTTCAAAGTTCCGCACCCAAATGCTGACTAAGATTCAAACTGGCATCGAAAACCAAGAATTTGTCCCTCATTATCAACCTATTGTGGATCTCGCTAGTGGTAATGTGTGTGGCGCAGAAGCGCTGGCGCGCTGGCACAGTGACTCAGGAATGGTGTCACCATTAGATTTTATTCCAATCGCAGAAGAAAGCGGCATGATCAAAGCCATTGGCCAACAAATTCTGTTACAAGCTTGCCGCGATACATACCAAGCCATTCAAAGTAATCAGTGGCCATCAGACTTCCAACTGCATGTGAACATCTCCGTTAATCAACTGTCCTGCCCTGATTTTGTCGATACAGTGACCAACGTATTGGATATCACAAAATTACCCGCCAGTAACCTAACACTGGAGATCACCGAGTCGCGCATTATTGATAGCGCACCAACCACACTGGAAAACATGACCAAACTGCGTGATATGGGGATTGGGATCGCGATCGATGATTTCGGTACCGGTTACTCATCACTGGGTTATCTTCACTCACTGCCATTTACTTGTTTGAAGATTGATCGCACCTTCATCAATCAACTCACGCAAGAAAACTTAGACAGTTCGGTCGTTGCTGCGGTCATCAATATCACCGCAGGCCTCAAAACCAATGTCGTCGCAGAAGGCGTAGAGGATAGCAATCAAGCACAATTACTGCGCTCTTTAGGCTGCAACCAAGTGCAAGGCTTCTATTACAGTCGTCCAATGCCACTAGAAGAGTGGCCAACACATTTGGTTAACATGAAGTAGAAAAGAGCGAGAATCGTTGATTTCCTAGTCATCCTCTACTGACAATCTACCTAACTGTTATTTATACTTAACTGCAAATCTTACCCATGTATTGTCACAGATGATGTTTGGGCCCTGTTCCAGTTCATAACTATCCGGATCGACATAATGATAACGAAGAACCTTCCTCTTACTGATTTGCACCGCCACCTTGACGGTAACATTCGTACTAAAACGATTCTTGAGCTTGGCCAAAAATTTGGTATTGCTCTGCCAGCGTACGATATTGAGTCTCTCACTCCTCACGTTCAAATTGTCGAAGCGGAACCCTCTCTTGTTGCTTTCCTTTCTAAGCTCGACTGGGGTGTTGCGGTACTGGGCGACCTAGATGCATGTCGTCGTGTGGCGTACGAAAACGTAGAAGACGCACTAAACGCTCAAATCGATTACGCTGAACTGCGTTTCTCACCATACTACATGGCAATGAAACACAAGTTACCAGTAGCGGGTGTTGTTGAAGCAGTCGTGGACGGTGTGCAAGCGGGTATGCGCGATTTTGGCGTGAAAGCCAACCTGATCGGCATCATGAGTCGCACATTTGGCACCGACGCATGCCAACAAGAACTGGACGGCATTCTGAGCCAAAAAGATCACATCGTTGCCGTCAACTTGGCGGGTGACGAACTGGGCCAACCGGGCGATCGCTTTGTGTCTCACTTCAAACAAGTACGCGACGCTGGCCTTGGGGTAACGGTTCATGCTGGTGAAGCAGCAGGTGCAGAGAGCATGTGGCAAGCAATCAATGAGCTGGGCGCAACTCGTATCGGTCACGGCGTAAAAGCGATCCACGATCCAAAACTGATGGATTACCTAGCAGAAAACCGCATTGGTATTGAGTCTTGCCTAACATCAAACTACCAAACAAGCACGGTAGAAACGTTAGAAAACCACCCTCTCAAACAGTTCCTAGAGCATGGCGTTCTTGCGTGTCTGAACACTGACGATCCAGCGGTAGAAGGCATCGAACTGCCATACGAATACGAAGTAGCGGCACCAGCAGCTGGTCTGAGCCAAGACCAGATTCGCCAAGCACAAATCAATGGCCTTGAGATTGCGTTCCTTTCAGAAGCAGAAAAAGCGGAACTGAAAGCAAAAGTAAAAGATCGCGCTTAAATCCAGCGAAAACATAAAAAAATGCCAGCATCTGCTGGCATTTTTTATATCTTGAATCGGCGTCTATGATTAGATAACACGAGAGAATTGTTGCTGACGCGCCTTCGCTCGCAGGTACTTATCGAAGCTCATACAAATATTACGGATCAGCAAACGACCTCGCAGCGTCACACGAATTTCATTGTCATCCACTTCCACCAGCTCATCGTTGATGAAGGTCTGAAGTAGCTGCAAATCTTCTTTAAAGTACTGATCAAACTTCACTTTAAACTCAGACTCGATCGCTTTCTTGTCTAGTTTAAAATTACAAATCAGCTGCTTGATCACTTCGCGACGTAGCAAATCATCAGAGTCCAGCGAGACCCCTTTCCACAGTGCGTGACGAAGTTCGTTGACTTGAGCGTAGTATTTCTTCAGCTCTTTCTGGTTTTGCGCGTATGCATCGCCGATCATCGAGATTGCAGAGACACCAAAGCCAACCAAATCACATTCACCTTGTGTGGTGTAGCCTTGGAAGTTGCGATGCAAAATACCTTCGCGCTGAGCAACGGCAAGTTCGTCATCAGGCAATGCAAAATGGTCCATACCGATGAACTGGTAGCCAGCACCAGTCAGTGTCGCGATGGTATCTTGCAGAATCGCCATCTTCTCTTCTGCTTTAGGCAGATCTTCGTCTTTAATCTTACGCTGCGCTGCAAATAGCTGTGGCATGTGCGCGTAGTTAAACACGGACAGACGGCCCGGCTGCATTTCCAGTACTTGTTCTAACGTCTTGGCAAAAGAGTCTTTGGTTTGCTTTGGCAAGCCGTAGATCAAATCTAGGTTTGTCGAACGGAAACCCAACTCTTTTGCGCGCGCAACCATCGCAAAGATGAACTCTTCATCTTGCTCACGGTTCACCAGTTTTTGCACTTCTTTATTGAAGTCCTGAACACCGATGCTCAAGCGGTTAAAGCCTTCACTACGCAGGTGATCCAGCATGGTGATCTGAATTTCACGCGGGTCAACTTCGATACTGATTTCAGCATCACTGCTAAAGGTAAACTCTTGGCGCAACAGGCTCATTACGCGTGTAATTTGCTTTTCAGAAAGGAACGTTGGCGTACCACCACCAAAGTGCAATTGCGTTACCGTTCTACCCACCAATAAGGCTGCACGTTGACGAATCTCATGCTCAAGCACATCGAGGTATTCGTCCGCTTTGTGCGAGTGGCGCGTGATGACTTTATTACAACCACAGTAGTAACAAAGCTTGTGACAGAACGGAATATGCACGTACAGCGATAATGGGCGGTCTGGGTACTGAGTGCATGCCATATCATAATCAGAAATGGTGAACGCTTCATGGAACTCCAGCGCCGTTGGGTACGACGTGTAGCGAGGACCGGAATAGTTGTACTTATCCAATACCGCTTGATCCCAGACGATTTGCTGCTTCGATTCAGTGTGTTGATTCGACATGGTGGTACTTTCCGTTAAATGCTAGGGCAACGAAAACCGTCACCCGATATTCAGAGCCGCTATTTTGCCATACGACGATGACAAGCGTGGCAACGCCGGCTGGCTTTTTAATTATAAAACTAAAGAAGTGCTAGCGTGATCACGATACCCCCAGCAGTCATAAGGAAACCATTGGGGATAACTATTAAATCATCTGAATATTGATTTGATTATTCAGTGGCTGGACGTTTTTCTGCAACACTTTGAGCTCTTCAATGATCGCGTCAGTAAGGCGGCTTTCCGCTTTATGACGCGTCAAGTTCTGTTGCATACGCTCTTTCTTGGCAAGTTGTTGGCGTTCTTCACCACGCGCCATATCTTTCACGATATGGTAAAGCTCAGAAATTGAAGGGTACGTTTTATCAAAATCGACACGGTCTTCACCTTGTACATAATCCATGATGTTATACACACGAATACTGATTTCAGATAAATCGCATTGGCCTTGAATACCCGCCTGACACAAGGTATGCACATTCTCAAAAATGTTGGCGTTACGTTTATCTATCGCCAATTTTTGATGCTTTAGCTGCAATTCCTTTTGCTTTTTCAATTGAAGCAGAAGGTAACCTGCATAAGAAGCAAGTGCGATGATAATCACAACACCAGCAATAGCTAATAAGGTTACATTCATAGCTTAATTATCCTTTGTAGTCATCGAAGTTAATGTCGTCGAAATCTGCCAGCAAGTCATCATCATTGCGCGTGCTTTTCTCAGCAGGAGCAGTGAAGTCTTCCTCTTCTTCAGGTTCCAACAAACCTAGTTGGTCCATTAACTTCTCAATGCGATCGAGCTTCTCATCGACGTATTTCTGTAGACCTGTACCTAGGTTTTCACCCGCTTCAATACGGTCTAGCAACACGTTCAATTGCGCATCATTTTCTAGCATCTCTAGTTCTTGCTCTGCCGACAAACGACGCTCTTGCTTCGTCATTTTCTTCGCAGGCTCAACAACCAGAGGAATTTTCTTTTTACTGCCTAAACGCGGGTCGCGGTTTTGTGCAGCAGCTTGCTTTTTCTGCTCGTTAACTTCTGAGTTACGGTTACCCGTTTTCAAGCCTTTGCGCTTTTTAGCACGCTTGCGTAGGCGGCCTTCCACATCAGATTCTGTACGGTTACGAGTTACAACAAACTCAGGTGCGCCAGCGGCACCTGGCTTTCTAGATTTTTTACTACGGCTCATTACTGGGGTTTCCTCAGTAAAATTACATCATTACCAATAAATTCGAGTTCGAGCTTATCCCGCTCTGCTAGGAACTGGAACGTGTCACGACTAAAGAACACTACATGAGTGAGATCGTTCTTATAATGCCATGATTTGAAAGCCTCCACGTCGATAACCATTTTAGTCATCAGGCCTATCCAGCCCCCTGGCTTAACTAAATTCAACCATTGCTTCCACACCAAATCTGGGTGGTAGAGGTGCTCTATCACCTCTGTTGCTGTCATGAAGTCATACGTTTTTTCTAAAACCGACGTATCAGGGTGGTAGTAGAGATCGTACAACGCCATGTTGTGCCCCGCCTCTTCCAGCATCAAGGAGAGCGTTGGGCCAGGACCACAACCAAAGTCGATACCATTTGATTGTGGAGAAATTCGCTCTGTTATCGGGTCAGCAATACGCGACAAAAAGCGTCGGTAACCTAAATCTTCAGGGTTGTTCTCATGCAAATCATAGTGAGCTTTTTCGGTTTCCGCATCCAAACGTTGGTCTGGATTCACAAACACCAAACAGCACTGCTCACATTGAAGATATTCACGTCGCTTATCTTCAAAATAGTGGTGAGTACGCTGATTTTGGCATAAAGGACAGGTATGCATGCTGACTTCCTCAAACAGGGATGCGAAACATACCAGAAAGTGAACTCAGATTGGAGTGTTACTGAGTATTTTTTCAGCAATTTTTGTTAAAAAACTTTGTTTACAACCCATCGAAGTAAATAAGTGCAGTAATCGTAATTCAGATTGCGACTTACCAAGGGAAAAGAATATAAAAAAAGCGACAGTCAGACTGTCGCTTTCTAAGTGCCATCAATTGGCGAAACTGTGTTGCACACATTTGGTGCACCAATGATCCCTTTGTTTTTCGAGCTTTCCCTGCCAAAAAGAGTTGTTTTTCATCTTCCTGATGAGTTTTGGCTATCCGTTTACTTCCTGTCTACTGAGCAACTTCCTGTGCCTGATCCGTTTCACTGTCTTAACCGTCAGACGAGATGACCATCCTTATCTGATAGGCTCCCTACCTATCTAAATCCCTTTCTAAATCACCAAGCATCCGAGCTACATCCTTGGAGACCTAAACCGTGGTCTTAAATCCTTACATTCACCCCCTGTGAACAACTTCTACTTTACGCCATCCCGCGATGCTCACAAGTAATGGGTTGAAAAAATAATCCGCCTATTTTCCTAAAACATCAAAATTATCATTTAATCAAAAACTTAAAAACACCAACAAGAAAAAGCCAACATCAAGTATGGCAAATCTCTCACAAACTACCGAGCTAACTATCGCTTTCGAACTCAAAGTCGACTGTGATATTTGTCACGAACAAAAATGCCCTAGCGAATTCACTAGGGCATTTTTGTATAAGTTGCTCGAACGATGTAGGGACATCTACCCAATAAACTCAAGATGCAGGATCTTGAGCGATTTAGGTATATTAGTGCAGACCGCCAACGTATTTAGACAGCACTTCGATATCTTCGTCTGTCATTTTCTTCGCGATGTCGCGCATCATGGCATTCATATCATTACCACGGTCGCCATCACGGAATTTTTCTAGCTGAGCTTTGATGTAGTCAGCATGCTGACCAGAAATTTTCGGGAAACCTGAAAGCTCAGTACCATTGCCACGAGGACCATGACATGCAATACATGCGGTTAGGCCACGCTCGGCATCACCAGCGGTATAAAGCGTTTTTCCTTTTGCTACCACATCTTCAGGTGTTGAGTTTTCTGAAACTGGTAGCGAAGCGTAGTAAGCAGATAGGTCTGCGATATCTTCATCGCTCAGTGGCATTGCCATACCACTCATTACAGGATCGTAACGACCTTGTTTACCACCACTTGTCATGCCTAGCTTAAGTTCTTTTAACTGCTTCTCAAGATACTTAGCGTGTTGGCCTGCGAGTTTCGGGTACGTTGTTATTGCACTGTTGCCATCTGCTCCGTGACAGGCGACACAGGTTTGTGATTTTGCTTTACCAGCCTCAATATTACCTTGGGCCCATACTGAGCAACTGGCTAAAAGACTCAAAATTAGCGCTAATTTCTTCATGACATTCCATTATAATTATCAAGCTTCCAGTACCACGGAATGTGAACATACCGCGTACACTCATGGTACAATAGGCGACCTTATGCCGAGCACGGTTATTTTACACATTTTCACAAAAAAGTAATCAATCGACTACACAAAGTCGAGATGGAGTTAACAGTGAGCGTAAAAATTCATTACCAAAATACGCATTTCATCACCAGCGCACCCGATATTCGTCACCTACCGGAAGACGAAGGTGTCGAAATTGCGTTTGCAGGACGCTCAAACGCTGGTAAATCGAGTGCACTTAACCGTCTAACTAATCAAAAAAGCTTAGCCAAGACATCAAAGACACCTGGTCGTACGCAATTAATCAACCTTTTCAAAGTAGAAGAAGGTTGTCACATTGTCGATCTACCTGGGTACGGTTTTGCTCAAGTACCGGTAGAGATGAAAAACAAATGGCAGAAATCTTTGGGTGAATACCTACAGAAACGCGAGTGCCTAAAAGGCTTAGTGGTTCTGATGGACATTCGTCATCCAATGAAAGATCTCGACCAGCAAATGATTTTCTGGGCCATCGATAGCCACATTCCTGTGCAAGTTTTGCTAACCAAAGCAGATAAACTAAAAAGTGGCGCACGCAAACAAACCCTGCTGAAAGTTCGCAAACAGGTGGAAACTTTCGGTGGCGACGTTTCCGTTGATGTGTTCTCTTCCCTTAAAGGATTAGGCGTTGATCAGCTGCGCGCAAAACTGGATACCTGGTTTGCACCGGCGCTCGCACACCTGATAGAAGAAGGCGAACTGGATACCCCAGCAAGCGACGAAGAATAATTAACAATATTTGTTAAATCTTTTCGATACGGCCCTACCATTTGGTGGGGCTTTTGTTTACCTGAGCTAAATAACAGGCAATAAAAATCCCCACCTTCCTGGCAGGGATAACGGGAGAGAAAAATTGGTAATTATTGTTATGTGACGGAGCATTGCTGAACTATCGGATGATTTCAATAGCTTAAAAAGCCGCCTAACTTTAGCTTTCGCTTAATCAACTCACAACCATAACCAATAAAGAAAATACAATTCAACAAGTTAGACAGAAACCTACCCATTTCCCCTTCAACTTAGTTTCCTTCAAGAAAAAATCATAGTGTGATTGGCATAAATTTACAGACTGAATAGTTTGCGAGTTTTTGAAGAAAATTGGAGTGTAGACAATAGGTTAAAGGTGGGAGAAATATAAAGACAAGTCGTTACCAACCCAACACATTGAACAAAAAGAAAAATTTTCTTTCGCCCAATAAAAAACGCCCCAGTCAAAAGCTGACTGGGGCGGCTGAATCAGCCTAATCCAATAACGTGAAACAAAAGGTCTGAAAGATAGAACATCTTACCTCTGTACCCTACGAGTATTAATGTACAACAATTGGTCAGAATTGCAAAGAATTTTTGTAGTTTTTTTTCATGAAATTTTTATTAAGCAACATCAAAGTTAACTTTGCGCTAGCTTTTTTAATCGCAAAAAAAAGCCAGCGTTTGTGCGCTGGCTCATAATTAATTGGTTATTTTGGTCTAAAAGTGACTAATGAGCTTGATCCCAGTTGTCACCGTGCCCTGCTTCTGCAACCAACGGTACTTTTAGCTCTGCTGCAGATTCCATCAATTTCTGTACTTTACTTTCAATTTCGGACAATGATGACTCTTCAACTTCAAAGACCAATTCATCGTGTACTTGCATTAACAACTTCACACGGCCATTGCCTTCTTCCTGAATCCACTGATCAACCAACAGCATCGCTTTCTTAATGATGTCCGCAGCTGTACCTTGCATCGGTGCGTTGATTGCCGCACGTTCAGCTGCTTTACGACGCATACCGTTGCGCGATTTGATTTCTGGTAAATGCAAACGTCGACCAAAAATCGTTTCAACATAGCCCTTATCTGCAGCCGTGCTGCGCGTGTCTTCCATGTACTGCATAACGCCAGGGTAACGCTCAAAGTATTTATCCATGTAGGCTTGTGCTTCGCCGCGAGGGATACCAAGCTGCTTCGCCAAACCAAATGCACTCATACCATAGATAAGCCCGAAGTTAACGGCTTTAGCACGACGACGCTGCTCGCTCGATACTTGTTCAATATCCAGACCCATAATTTCTGCCGCAGTTGCCGCGTGAATGTCTTTACCATCACGGAAGGCATCTAATAACGCTTGGTCGCCAGAAAGGTGCGCCATGATGCGCAGTTCGATTTGCGAGTAGTCGACCGCTAAGATTTTATGGCCAGCTGGTGCGACAAACGCTTGGCGAATACGACGGCCAGCTTCGTTACGAATTGGAATGTTCTGTAAGTTCGGATCGGTAGAAGATAGACGACCTGTTGCGGTTACCGCTTGATGGTAAGAAGTATGCACACGCCCTGTTGTTGGGTTGATCATCTTCGGCAGCTTGTCCGTGTACGTCGATTTAAGCTTCGCCAAACCGCGATATTCCAAAATCAATTTTGGCAGTGGGTAATCTAGCGCGAGTTCTTGCAGAACTTCTTCATTCGTCGATGGTGTACCTGATGGCGTTTTCTTCACCACCGGTAAACCCATTTTTTCAAATAGGATGGCTTGTAATTGCTTTGGCGAGTTCATGTTGAACTCTTGCTCTGCAATTTCATACGCTTTCTTTTCAAGCTCATCAAGGCGAGCGGTAATCTCGACCGACTGCGCACTCAGCTTCATTTCGTCAATAAAGACCCCGGTGCGTTCAATGCGCGAAAGAACTGGCACCAACGGCATTTCAATCTCTTCGTACACTGTCTTCAGGCTTTCATCCTGCTCGATATTCGCAAACAAGCGATTGTGCAGACGAAGGGTCACATCCGCATCTTCTGCCGCGTATGGCGATGCTTGTTCCAACTCGATTTGGTTAAACGTAAGCTGATTTTTGCCTTTACCTGCAATTTGCTCAAAAGAAATGCAACTATGTTGTAGGAAGCGAAGCGCCAAGCTGTCCATATCGTGTTTACCGCCGACACTGTTGTAAATGTACGATTCCAACATCGTGTCGTGCTTGATACCTTTTAGCTCAATGTCATAACGAGCCAATACAGACGCATCATACTTTAAGTTTTGACCAACTTTTGCTTTCGCTGCATCTTCAAGAATTGGCTTAAGCTGTTCTAGAACCCAATCACGATCAAGCTGTTCAGGTGCATCTAGGTAGTCATGTGCAACAGGCACATAAGCGGCAATACCTTCATCGACAGCGAATGACAAACCAACTAAGTTCGCTAGCATGTAATCTAGGTTGTCGGTTTCCGTATCAAACGCAAACAACTCGGCCGTTTGAAGTTTGTCTAGCCACGCATTGAAGGTTTCTTCATCCAGAATCGTTTCATATTGGCTGCGGTCGATTGTCACTGCGGAAGTTTCGATCTCAGCATGAGAAGCAGAGGCTTGAGCAGAGCCAGCAAGCTCAACAGCTTCTACCGACCCAAAACCACCTTCAAGTAGCTCGTTCAACCAAGATTTAAACGTCAGTTGACCATACAACTTCACTAGTTCGTCTTTATTTGGTTCCGCTTTCAGCAGTGATTCTGGCGTTTCTTCAAGTTCAACATCCAATTTAATGGTTGCGAGCTCGTACGACAGCATGGCATTTTCTTTGTTATCGATGAGCTTCTTCGCCATGGTTTTAGAACCACGGAAACCTAGCGCTGCAATGTCATCGAGATTTTCATACAACTTCGTCAGACCGCCAATACCTTGCAGTAGTGCGGTCGCTGTTTTGTCACCCACGCCTGGTACACCAGGGATGTTATCTACTTTATCGCCCATCAGCGCTAGGTAGTCGATGATTAACTCAGGTGGAATGCCAAACTTTTCAACCACACCTTCACGATCCATCACGACGTTCGTCATGGTATTGATCAAGGTAATATTATCATCCACCAACTGCGCCATGTCTTTATCACCAGTACTGATCAATACAGGCATGCCCTTTTGTGATGCTTGATGCGCCAACGTACCAATGACGTCATCTGCTTCGACACCAGGAACGCAGATCAGTGGTAAACCCATCGCGCGAATAACATTGTGCAATGGTTCAATTTGGCAACGCAGATCATCCGGCATTGGCGGACGATTAGCTTTGTATTCTGCATACATATCATCACGGAAGGTTTTTCCTTTCGCATCGAAAACCACCGCGATGCGCTCAGACGCAAACTGACGCATCATGCTGCGTAACATGTTCACGACACCGTAAACGGCATTCGTTGGAATTTCACCATTACTCATGGTGCCCGGGTAGGCGTGAAAAGCGCGATATAGGTAAGAAGAGCCGTCGATAAGGATCAACGGATTTTCAGGAATACTTGCCATAATTGTCTGTATCCAATTCAGTACTTGAGAGATCTGCCTAGGATGCCATGACTGCTGATCCGAATCTATCTTGTTCGCTCGATCTAGGTCGCGTAAATTTTTCGATTTTATTCACGAAGATAACCTCACCCTGTGGATAACTCTGTTTATAGAAATTATCCACTGGTTATCCAATGATAGAAAACACAAAAAACACACATGGTAACTTATTGTTTTTAAATATTTATTTTATAAAACGGCGAGAAGATCAACGATCCTTAAATGATCATCGTGTGTGGAAAAAATACGAATAGTGACGTCAAATAGAAATCGTAGAAAAGAAAAAAGCGACCCGAATGGGGTCGCCTAGCAGAAGTGGTAAAGCAAATTCTGTAAATAGAGCAGCTTAACCAAGAAGCTATAAATTACACTGGAAGCAATGTGAGCAATGTCGTGTCAAAAAGAATTCGTGCAAGTTCTCGGAAAAATGTTTCATCACTTCTCAACTTTCAGTTAATCAACTTCTGTTAATAAGTCATTCAACGTCCTTGTGAACTCTTCCTCATTCCCTAAGACAGGATTAATAATAATGATTCTCATTTCGTAGTCAACAGTTAAATGAGAAAAAATCTCATTTATTTTCACATCGCTTTAATGAAATGAACTCGAGACTCACGAAGATTAATTTTTTCTTCAAATTTTTCAATGATATAGCCATTCCTCAATAACAATCGAAGCATAGCAGGAAACTGATTTCGAGATTTCACTTTTAACGTGTTATAGCCTTGCTCAGCCGCCCAATCTTCTTGTGCTTCCAAAAGCAATTGTGCCACGCCTTCATTTCGAGCCTCAGGAACAACACCACCCAACCAGCTATAGAAAACACCATCCTCTAATTCGTAACCTATTTTGAAGCCGACAATCGTGCCACTTTTTTCTGCAACGAGGATTAAACTGTTTTTCTCTTCTAAACGTTGAGTCATGGAGTCTACCGTTTCTCCTTTCGAAAATTCGGTAACACGTGCCACAACTTGAAGTGCTTCTTCCAATGTGCCTTCACGAATCAGCATTGTCATTGTTCTCTTCTCCAAAATAAAAATACCCAAGCACCTTGGATTGTTACTGTTGTAATCCGCCTGAGGTTACTTGGGTATATACAGACGAACAACTCTTGTTGGTCTGGTGTTTCTCACTGAGCGATAATTACTCTTCAGTCGCTTCCGGAGTACGATTTAGGTGTTGAGCAGTTTGTGCATTCTCTTCTGCCAACCACTCAGCCACATCTTTCGCAAAGTACGTTAAGATGCCGTCAGCACCTGCACGTTTGAAGCACAGTAGTGATTCCATCACAATTTCGCGCTCTTTGAGCCAGCCATTCATGATCGCCGCTTTATGCATCGCGTACTCGCCAGATACTTGATAAGCAAATGTCGGTACTTGAAGTTCAGTTTTTACTCGGCGAACTACATCTAAGTATGGCATACCAGGTTTAACCATCACCATGTCCGCACCTTCATTGATGTCTAGCGCCACTTCGTGAATCGCTTCATCAATGTTTGCTGGGTCCATTTGGTAGTTTTTCTTGTTGCCGCCTTTTAGATTTGAAGAGGAGCCAACCGCATCACGGAATGGTCCGTAGTAGTTCGATGCGTATTTAGCCGAGTAAGCCATGATTTGTGTATGAATGTAGCCCGCGTTTTCTAATGCTTCGCGGATCTTACCAATTCGGCCATCCATCATGTCTGAAGGCGCGACGACGTCAGCACCCGCTTCAGCGTGAGACAAAGCCTGCTTAACCAATACTTCTGTGGTTTCATCATTCATTACGTAACCATCTTCATCGATGATGCCGTCTTGGCCGTGCGTCGTGAATGGGTCAAGTGCCACGTCTGTGATTACACCAATTTGAGGAATGTGTTCTTTAAGCGCTCGTACTGCTCGCTGAACCAAACCTTCTGGGTTGTAGGCTTCAGTAGCACATAAGCTTTTAGCGTCTTGGTTTACGACAGGGAAAAGCGCGATTGCTGGAACGCCTAGATTTGCAAGGTATTGCGCTTCTTCTAGCATTAAATCAATCGACAAACGCTCTACACCCGGCATGGACTCCACGCTCTCACGACGATCTTTACCCATAAGAATGAACATTGGGTAAATCAGATCATTAACAGAAAGTTGGTTCTCAGCCATCAAACGACGACTAAAATCGTGCTTACGTAAACGACGCATACGGCGTGCAGGGAATGGACCTTGAATTGATACAGACACCATTTTCTCCTTGTCTGGACGGTTATGATGATCAAATCATCTGGTGAACAAAATCATATCACTCTTGATGCATGTTGCGAGTGACAATCTGGAAAAAGGTAATGAAAAAAACTGAAAATGACCCAGCACTCACACTCAAGTATACTTCGAATACGAAACCAACCATGAAGCACAGAGAGTAACGATGATCGATACCCACGCGCACATCTATGCCAGCGAATTTGATAACGACCGCGATGAAGTAGTACAACGCGCCTTAGCGCAAGGCATTAATAAGATCCTGTTGCCAAACATCGATCTGGACTCTATTGAGCCCATGCTACAAACCGAAGCAGCATATCCTGACGTGTGCCACTCAATGATGGGACTCCACCCTTGCTATGTGGATAACAACGTTGAGCAAACGTTGGAAATCATCCGCGGCTGGTTTGAGAAACACAAGTTTATTGCGGTGGGCGAAATTGGTATCGACCTGTATTGGGACAAAACCTATCGCGCCGAGCAAGAGATGGCGTTCGTAGCTCAACTTAACTGGGCAAAAGAGATGGATTTACCAGTCGTTATCCACACTCGTGATTCGATTGAAGAAACACTCACTTTGCTAAGACAAGAGCAAGATGGTCGTCTGCGTGGTGTATTCCACTGTTTTGGAGGCAGCTTAGAAGAAGCGCAAGCAATCAATGAGCTAGGCTTCCACTTAGGCTTGGGTGGCGTATCGACCTTTAAGAATGGCGGGATGGATAAAGTCATTCCACATTTGGATATGCAGTGGGTCATTTTAGAAACCGATTGTCCATACTTAGCGCCTGTACCGCACCGTGGTAAGCGTAATGAACCAGCCTACACTTCTCTCGTTGCACAACGTGTTGCCGACTTGCGTGATGTCGATGTCGCAACTATCGATGCAATAACGACTGAAAATGCCAAAAAGCTGTTTAATATTTAATTCACGAAAATTGAAAAAAGCGACGAAATCAACGTCGCTTTTTTATTACCTAAACTATTGAATGAATGATTCAACCTATTGAAATAATAGAACAACCCACACAAAGTTATTGATAAACATAATAATTAACTAGCAACTCTACTTACCTCTCATATCGCCACTTTACTTCGTCTGTTTTGCAAAACTGTCGACAATTAGACATATTCTTTTTCTATACTGCTTTATGCCCATTAATTAGCACAAATGTAAAACAGCATGAATATGGAAGTTGAAGTGTGTACACATGGTGCTTACTTACAACGCGTACCGCGCAGTTTTTTTCAAAAGCTGCTGGGCATCAAGGAAGTATACGTATGCACAAAGTGTGGTTACGTCATGAAAGTTAAGTAGTTAGCCCAAGAAACAAACCAACCGCAAAAAAAGCGGCTCAATTGAGCCGCTTTTTACATCTACAGTAAACTTATTCTTCGGTTTCAGCTTCTGCCTCTTCGCCTCGACGCGTATAAAAACGCGCAAAGAATAAACCGACTTCAAACAGTAAACACATCGGAATAGCGAGTAAGGTTTGCGAGATCATGTCTGGTGGCGTTAACACCATACCTACGACAAACGCCGCCACAATGATATAAGGCCGTTTCTGTCTTAGATCTTCTGGTGTGGTGGCCCCAGTCCAACACAACAAAATAATCGCAACAGGCACCTCGAATGCGATACCAAACGCCATAAATAGCGCCAGCACAAAGTCGAGATAACTCGAGATATCAGTTGCAAACTCTACCCCACCAAGAGAGATAGCTGTAAAGAAGCCAAACACCAATGGGAATACCACAAAGTAGGCAAATGCCACTCCACAGTAGAACAATAGCGAACTAGAGAACAGCAACGGCATGATCAAACGACGCTCATGTTTGTATAAGCCAGGAGCAACAAAGGCCCAAACTTGATACAAAATAAACGGCACCGCAATAAATACCGAAGCGATTAACGTCAACTTCAGTGGCGTGAAAAAGGGTGAAGCCACATCCGTAGCAATCATGGTCGCGCCTTCAGGTAGACGCTCTACTAAAGGTGCGGAAACAAACTCGTAAATGTGGTTAGAGAAATAAATTAGTCCGACAAACACCACCAACACTGCCAAAATTGAGCGCAGTAGTCGGTTGCGAAGCTCCAACAAATGACTAATTAAAGGTTGTGTCTGCTCGACGGTAGACATGGCAAACCTCTTATTAAAAACCAGATCAAAAAGGAGCTACCAATCACTAGTAGCTCCTCCTAATGAGACTATTCGGCTTTCTTATCTGCCGCTGTAACCTTGCTCTCTTCCGCTTTCTCTACCTTTTCTGCTGCTGGCTCTGTTTTTACAGGCTCAGCCTCTGAATCGGTGTTCTTTGCGTAAGGACGATTTACAGATTGCGCTGCCTTCTTCAATTCTTCGACTGAAGATTTCAACTCAGGGGACAAATCATCCATCCCCATTTGCTCTGCTTTGCGCAAGTTTTCTTGCAGCTCTTGGACTTTCAGCTCGTGTGACAATTCGTCTTTGACGCTATTTGCCATACTCTTAGCGGCACCGATAAAGCGAGACACGCTGCGAATAGCATGAGGCAAACGCTCCGGCCCAAGAACGACCAGACCAACAACAGATATTAATACCAGTTCCCAAAAACCGATATCAAACACGTTTTACGCCTGCTCTTTGTCTTTTTTCGTTTCAGGAGCAGCTTCTTTTTTCTGCTGCTCTTCTAGACTTTTTGGTTCGAAGTCTGCGTCTTTGTCATTTTTCGCAGGTTCATCTTCGCTCATCGCTTTTTTGAAGCCCTTAACGGCACCACCCAGATCGCCACCGATACCGCGTAGTTTCTTAGTTCCGAATAGCAATACAACAATTACAGCAATGATTAGAAGTTGCCAAACACTGATACCACCCATTCTCTTTACCTCGGGTCTTTAAATAAACAAAAATATTTCAAGAGTTTAACGTCTATTGACGATAAGCTCGCCAACTAAGCAGCCAAAATGTGACACCTGCGATACCGCTGGCCAACGAAAGCTGCTCAAAAGCATTGTTCACCAATATTGCCGAGCATACGACTAAAGTGGCGCCAACGCCAAATAAAAACTTTCCTGTCGCCTGCTGGCGCTTGCTCTGACGATACCCTTGGTAAAGCTGATCCATGCGTTGGTTCATCGCTTTACCTTGTTTCAGGCTATCGTAAAGCAGCTCTGGCAGTTCCGGTAACTTCTCTGCCCAAAATGGTGCGCGATCTTTAATCGCATTCACCAAAGCTTGCGGCCCAACTTGATTCATCATCCATTCTTCAAGGAATGGTTTTGCGGTCTCCCACAAATCAAGCTGAGGGTACAGCTGCCTACCAAGACCTTCCACGTACAGCAGCGTTTTTTGCAGCAATACAAGCTGTGGCTGAACCTCCATGTTGAATCGACGTGCCGTGTTGAACAAATTCAACAACACATGACCAAAGGAGATTTCGCACAGTGGCTTAGCAAAAATAGGCTCACACACAATACGAATCGCGAACTCAAACTCATCGACATTGGTATCGGCAGGCACCCATCCTGAGTCCACATGTAACTCCGCCACTCGGCGGTAGTCTCGATTGAAAAACGCCAGAAAGTTTTCCGCCAGATAACGCTTGTCTTCACTATTAAGTGTACCAACGATTCCGCAATCTAGCCCGATCCACATTGGGTTCTCTGGATGTTCGGGTTTGACGAACACGTTCCCCGGATGCATATCGGCATGGAAGAAGCTGTCTCGGAACACCTGAGTGAAGAACACACTCACGCCGCGCTCCGCGAGCAATTTCATATTGGTGCCATTTGCTTTCAAGCCATCAATATCAGAGACTTGAATGCCATATATTCGCTCAGAAACCATGACAGTTTCATTACTGAAGTCAGGAAAAACTTCAGGAACATACAATTCTTCGCTGCCTTCAAAGTTGCGGCGCAACTGAATGGCATTCGCCGCTTCACGTCGTAAGTCGAGTTCATCAAGCAATGTTTTCTCGTACTCACGTACAACTTCAACTGGTTTCAAACGACGTGCTTCAGGCATCGCTCCGGCGACTATACGCGCCATTCGGTGCATCAGTTTTAGATCTGAATCAATGACCGGGCGAATATCTGGGCGGATAACCTTTAATACCACTTCTTGGTTAGAGTCTTTTAAACGCGCAGTATGCACCTGAGCAATCGATGCTGACGCCAGTGGTTTGATATCAAACTCGGTAAACCAGTTTTCTAACGGGCCACCTAATGCTTGCTCCATCTGCTTTTTTGCTAGCTCACCATCAAATGGCGCCACTTGGTCTTGAAGCAAAGCCAGGGGATCAGCAATGTGCGGAGGAAATAAGTCACGGCGCGTTGACATCATCTGACCGAACTTAATCCAAACTGGCCCCAGCTCTTGCAACGCTAAACGCAGGCGCTCACCAAGTGGTTTTTCTGGATGCTTGTTCTTAATCCAGAACAAGCTTTTGCGCAGTAATAACGGAGCTTTGGTCAGTTGGTGATCGGGAAGCAGCTCATCTAAGCCGTATTCCAGTTGTACTTTGGCGATGTGGTATAAGCGCTTTAGTTCTGCTGGCGTCATGGTTTCTCCAATGCAGGCTTATCTGCATCCAGCTTATTCAGCAAAGCAGTCAAGCGTGCTTCAACGCGAGAAGCTTGGCTGCGAACCTCATCAACCTGGTCGCAAAAATACGCCACTTCTAGAGGAGCAGGTGCCAACTTCCACTCTTCAGTCACTACTTGCGCAAGATGACGCTGGTGTTTCTCTGCTTGAGATGCGAGGAAGTTGCCTATGTTTTTTGAACCTTGCACAAAGGTATGTGCGGCGACATCGCCAGTCACGCGAGACAACCACTCTTCAACATCTGGCTTGCAATCCACCATCAACTGAGAGAATTTCTGCGCCAATTGAATATCGCCTTCAAGCTCAAGTTTATCTTGTTTAATAAGGCGAGTGATGTTGGCCTGGTCACGCAGCTCTGGCAACACGCTCAAGTTGAGCGATAAGTAGCAGTTAGGCTGCCCTTCGTAATGACCGAGCACATCAATTTGCTGACTAAAAACGAACGTCAGTGTTTTATTGATCTCTTTCAGGTGAACTTGAATAACTTGACCTTTTAGACGCGCTAAACGACGACCCAATGCAGGGTCGTCTTTGATCAGAGTATTCAGTGACGTTTCAATCACAGCGGTGATAAGTGGTTCAAATGGCATGCCGTTAACCCTTAGAATTTATAACCGCGATGCAAAGCCACAATACCACCAGTTAAGTTGTAGTATTTGGTGTTTTCAAAACCTGCGTCTTGCATCATGCCTTCCAGCGTTTCTTGGTCTGGATGCATACGGATTGACTCCGCTAGGTAGCGGTAACTCTCTGAGTCATTCGCAACTAGCTCACCGATTCTCGGCAACAAGTGGAATGAATATGCGTCGTATACTTTCGATAACGGCTCTAGCACTGGTTTCGAAAATTCTAGCACCAATAGACGGCCCCCTGGCTTCAATACGCGGAACATTGAACGAAGCGCTTTGTCTTTGTCAGTCACATTACGCAAACAAAAACTGATGGTGATGGCATCAAAATAATCATCTGGGAACGGCAGCTCTTCTGCGTTGGCTTGAACGTAATGCACGTTACCCACAATACCGTTGTCACGCAGTTTATCGCGACCAACGTTAAGCATTGAATTATTGATATCAGCAAGGATGACATGGCCTTCATCGCCAACAATGCGCGAGAATTTCGCCGTTAAATCACCCGTACCACCACCTAGGTCAAGAATACGTTGGCCAGGGCGAGCGCCACTACAATCGATAGTGAAGCGCTTCCAAAGGCGGTGAATACCACCAGACATCAGGTCATTCATGATGTCGTATTTTGTTGCCACGGAGTGGAATACTTCGGCAACCTTGGTCACTTTTTCGTCTTTTGCCACTGTAGAGAAACCAAAGTGGGTGGTTTCATTCTCTAACGCTGTATTGGATTGCAAACTTGTGTCCGTCATTCTAATTCCTCTTAGGCAGCGCTTTCTCTCTGCGGGGCGTTTGCTGACAAATAAAATCGCCCACTGCACTGCGGGCGATTAGTTTACTTTATCCTCAGCCGGATGTCTTTCTACTAACGGGTCATTTTCTGAAAATGAATCACTCTGCGCTAACTGTGCGAGGTCAGAAGAAATTGGTCGTTTGATTTCAACCCCAAGGTGCTTAAAGCTTTCGGCTTGACGAATCACATTCCCGCGCCCTGTGGCAAGCTTGTTCATTGCGCCTTGATAGCTTTGATTCGCCTTATCCAGCGCACCGCCGAGCCCTTCCATGTCGTCCACAAACAATCGTAATTTGTCGTAGAGTTTTGTCGCGCGCTGCGCAATCATTTTGGCGTTTTCATTCTGGCGTTCATTGCGCCATAGATTATCAATGGTGCGCAGTGCCACCAGCAACGTTGTTGGGCTCACCAAAATGATGTTTTGCTCCATCGCGTCTTTGATCAAACTTGGATCGGCTTGAATCGCGACTTGGAAAGCAGGCTCAACCGGAATAAACATCAGCACATAGTCCAAACTCTGAATACCTTTGAGTTTGTGGTAGTCCTTCATGCTTAAACCCTTAATGTGAGCACGCAGTGCGGCTAAGTGCGCACTCAAAGCCTGATCTCGCTCGGCATCAGTTTCGGCGTTGAAATAGCGCTCATAGGCGACCAGCGCCATTTTGGAATCCACAACCACTTGTTTGTTTTGTGGGAGATGAACAATCACATCAGGTTGGTAGCGCTTGCCTGCTTCATTTTGCAAATTCACCTGAGTCTGATATTCGTGCCCTTCACGTAAGCCAGACTCGGCAAGCACCCTAGCGAGCACCACTTCGCCCCAGTTACCTTGCTGCTTGTTGTCCCCTTTCAACGCTTGGGTCAAATTAACCGCTTCGCGCGTCATTTGCTCATTCAAACGTTGCAGGTTTTTGAGCTCATGCACTAAGGTATGGCGCTCTTTAGCTTCTTGGCTAAAGCTGTCATTAACGTGCTTTTTGAATCCTTCTAGCTGCTCTCGGAGCGGTGACAACAAACCTTCCAAACTCTGACGGTTTTGCAAGTCGACCTTCGCGGTTTTTTCTTCAAACAGTTGGTTGGCCAAGTGCTCAAATTGCTGTTTCAGGCGCGCTTCCGCTTGCTCTAGAATTTGCAGTTTTTCGGCATTGGCTTGGTTGATTTGCTCATGACGTGCTTGCTGCTCACGTAGTTGCGTTTCTAAACGTGATTTGTGCTCACGCATCTGACCAAGCTCATCAAAGTATTGCTGGCGCTCTTGCTTTACAGCCTCGAAGTAACGCAGTTTTTCCATTGCGGCCATCAGCTTTCCGTGTGTTTGGCGTACTTCAAACGCAGCTTTATCGCGCTCATCATCTAATTCATCCAACTCTTGCTGGGCATCAGCAAGGCTTTGTTTAACCTGTTCAAGCTGCTGTTGGTGAAGCTGCTTTTCTGAAACAAGTTGTTGTTCGAGAAGCTGAGTTTGGGTGATAAAACGTTGTTTCACCCACCAACCGACGGCGACACCACTAAGCGTGGCAGCGCAAAGAGAAGAGAGAATGAGAGATTGGTACTCAAGAATCCATTGCATAATAGCGAGTTAGCCTGTGTTTTGTATCTATAACAATGGTATTTAGACACTGGATAAATGTCCAGTTTGTTGGATGAAAAATCCTCGCATACACTAGGCCTTCCTATAATATTCTTTCTTCCGCTCAAATTAACTGAACCGAGCGGCACATCATCACGCAGAGGCATCATGAACGAGCGTCGCGCCCTAGGATTTGGGCTCTCAGCAGTATTACTTTGGTCTACCGTTGCAACCGCATTTAAACTCACGTTGGCAGAATTTACGCCAATCCAAATGCTGTGCATTGCCAGTATCGTCTCTGCGATTGCGCTGACGATAATCTGTGGTGTGCAAGGCAAGTTGGGCCAGTTAAGTGCCACCTTCCTCTCAAACCCTTGGTATTACCTACTGCTTGGGTTGATTAACCCCTTGGCGTATTACGTCATTCTCTTTAAAGCGTATGACTTGCTGCCTGCATCCCAAGCCCAAGCGATCAACTACAGCTGGGCCATTACCTTGACGCTAATGGCTGCTGTTTTCTTAGGGCAGAAGATCCGAGCTAAAGATTGGCTCGCTTGCGGTTTTAGCTATGTAGGCGTGATTGTGATTGCCACGCAGGGCAATGTTCTCGGCATGCAATTCGAGAGCCCGTTGGGCGTGGGACTGGCGCTGCTATCGACACTGTTGTGGGCTGGTTACTGGATTTTAAACACCAAAAATAAGGCCGACCCTGTGGTTGGTGTATTACTTGGTTTTTTGGTCGCTATTCCATTTGCCATTGGTTTAAGTATTTATGAAGGTGCGAGCTGGCAGGCAATCTCAATTAAAGGCTGGGCAGCGGTGACGTATGTCGGGCTATTTGAAATGGGGATTACTTTCGTCCTATGGCTAAGCGCCCTCAAATCGACGCAAAACACAGCCCGCATCAGTAATCTGATCTTTGCTTCGCCATTCATCTCACTGATGCTATTGGCAACCATCATTGGTGAAGAAATTCATCCATCAACCTTGATTGGTTTAATACTGATCATCAGTGGATTAGTGGTCCAACAAGTATCGTGGGGTAAAAAAACCAAAGCCATGAGCACTTCTCAATGATGAACAAAAAACCTCAATAAACGATGCAATGAGTTGGATAAAAAAGAGATATAGCTAACAGTTTAATGATAGAAAGCGCCTTACGCTGCTGGGAATTACCTAAGCGTTGGATACGATACCAACACGGCCCAATAGCTTAAGCTAGATTCTAATACCACTATCTTTGGGCGCTTCAGGACACGTTATTAATTATGTTTCGCTTCGCTATTCCTTCGCCTTTGATGGCAGACTGGCAACAGGCTCTGCAACAATGCTGTGATGCTACTCAAGCTCAGGGACAACTTTATACTCTGAGCGATACCCAGCAGTGGCTATCAACTGAGGTGTCCACCTCGGTTCAAAATCATTGCGCTATCGTCGAAGTGGTAGTGCAAGTTGCCGATCAATTTAAACCGACAGACTTGACGATAAGCCACACATCCTTTGGACAGCAAACCTTGAGCATAGGTCCAATTTGGCTACCAAATGGCGATCTGTTTGCCGTATTAGCGCTAACTCACCCTGACGATCAAATCACGGTAGTGTCTGCTTGGCTGAGTGCATTAGTGGGGCGAATGAGCTTTGATGTCAGCTCACACTACCAGCAAGAACGAACACGCCATCAAACTGCAGCGACCACACCATTACCGACGCTGCAAGAGTTTATCGACTGTCTTGAAGACCATATTTGGATAAAAGGCATGGATGGTCTTTATTCGATGACCAACCGAAGCGTAGAAAATGCGTGGCAAAAGACCAACAGTGAGATCATCGGCAAAGACGATTTCGCACTGTTTAGCCACGAACGAGCCGAGAAGTTCATTGAGGCCGATAACTTGGTCGTGGCGACAGGCACGCTGAATATCGTCGAAGAATGCCGCCAAATTGATGAAAACAATAACCCAACTTGGCTAGAAACCATTAAGTCTCCTGTCCGTGATAATGACGGTAACTTAATTGGCATTCTGGGCATGACGCGCAACATCACACGCCGGAAAATGGTCGAAACGCAACTCTCATTGGCGTCCAAAATTTTTAATAACTCACAAGAAGGCATGGTCATTACTGATCGCAATGCCAACATCATTGATGTAAACACAGCCTTTACCCAAATCACCGGCTATCGCTCTGAAGAGGTGATTGGAAAGAACCCCAGAATTCTGCGCTCAGGTCATCATGACCAAGGCTTCTATAAACAGTTGTGGCATCAGCTCGAAACCAAAGGTCAATGGAAAGGCGAGTTCATCAACCGAAAGAAAGATGGCAGCATTTACCCACAGTTAGCGACCATTAGTGCCGTAATGGACGATAAAAATCATCTCATTAACTACATCTGTGTATTTGAAGATATTTCCGTGCGTAAAGCACACGAAGAAAAACTGCAGCGCATGGCCTTTTATGATCCGTTAACGAATCTACCTAATCGCACCCATTTACTTAGCTTGCTTGAGCAACACATTGAAACCGGGCACAAGAACCAACAGACGTTTGCCACCCTATTTCTGGATATCGACCATTTTAAACACATCAACGATAGCATGGGTCACTTTTGTGGTGATCAGTTGCTGTCTAAGTTGGCTATCCGTCTGCAAGATATTCTTCACTTAAATGCGCATGTGGCTCGTATTGGCGGCGATGAGTTCGTGATCATTTTGCCGGACGTCCACAGTGATGTGGCTTTACTGGAAACCGTCGGCGATATTCTCAGCGTTTTCCAACAACCGTTCGACTTGGCAAATCACGATTCACTGCGCGTCTCGACCAGTATTGGCATAGCCTTATATCCAAGAGACGGCCAAGACAGCGAAACCTTACTCAAAAACGCTGATACGGCGATGTACTTAGCGAAGAAAAATGGGCGCAACGGCTACGCGTTTTACTCGCCAGATTTAACCGATAAATCGGTATCTCATGTGCGCATTCAATCTGCTTTGCATCAAGCGATAGAAAAACAGCAACTTCGATTAGAGTTCCAGCCACAATATAACTTGGAGCAACATGCGATTGTTGGCGTTGAAACCTTATTACGCTGGCAGCACCCCGAATTTGGCCTTGTACCACCAGCCGACTTTATTCCAATTGCAGAAAAAACGGGGCTTATCCAAAGCATTGGCGAGTGGGTCTTGCTACACGCTTGTCAGCAAGGAAATGCTTGGCTGGAACAAGGCGTTGAGTTTGGCAGAATTGCGGTTAATGTGTCGGCATTACAGCTTCAGCAATCGAATTTCATTCAGAGATTGAGCGATATCCTCAATCAAACTGGTTTCCCTGCTCAACGGCTGGATTTGGAGATCACCGAGAGCTTTTTACTGATCGACCCTCAAC
The DNA here is from genome assembly GCF_012275705.1 of Vibrio chemaguriensis. Taxonomy (NCBI): domain Bacteria; kingdom Pseudomonadati; phylum Pseudomonadota; class Gammaproteobacteria; order Vibrionales; family Vibrionaceae; genus Vibrio; species Vibrio chemaguriensis. The sequence goes on along the minus strand of NZ_SHOE01000016.1, from coordinate 7,740 downwards.
AAGCCATTGCGTCGTTAAATCAACTAAGAGGGTTAGGCATCGAGATTTCTCTGGATGATTTCGGCACAGGCTATTCGTCTTTGTCTTATTTGAAAGGTTTACCCATCAATAAGCTGAAAATTGACCGCTCGTTTGTCAGTGATGTACCCAGCAACAGCGATAGCAATGCGATTGTGAATGCGATTATCGCCATGGGCAAAACACTGTCATTGAAAGTCGTAGCAGAAGGAATAGAAACTCAGGAGCAAGCCGATTACTTGTTCGAAAAAGGCTGTGTTTACGGTCAAGGGTATCTTTTTAGCCAGCCAGTAAGTGCGGAAAAACTTTTTCGTTGAGCCAGCTTGTAGCCCAAGTCATTCTCGTGGAGCCACATCCTCGGGGATGGTTTGGCTTGGTTGACTTTGAGTTGATTGACACAGCTCCAGACGCTCAACCAAAATATTAATGCAGACCAATAGCGGTACACCGATTAAGAGCCCCATACCGCCCCAAAGCCAACCCCAGAACACGAGCCAAACGAAGATCACTAACGGATTTAAATTGAATCTTTTCCCTAATAACGTTGGCGTGACAAACTGACTTTCAATCAAGTTGATCAACAAATAGATAGACACCACAGTGAGCATAAAACTGACCGACTCCAACTGCAGATAAGCCACAAAACCGAAACTCACCATGGAGATGACTGGGCCGAGATACGGCGCAAAATTCATCACGCCAGCAAACGCACCCCACAAGAACGGGTCCTCAAGGCCTAAAACAAAAAACACCGCTCCAACACTCAACCCAAGTCCCGCATTCACCAACGTGATAGTGCCAATGTATCGAGATAGGTCTTTCTGTAGTGCTTTGACCAGTTCAATCGCTTGGCGCTGCTTGGCAAACCCATGCAAGTACGACACTGACTTTCGAAATAAGCTACGTCCGTGATTGAGCATAAAATACACCATAAACAGCACGATCATCGCTTGTGTCAAAATGGTCGGCGTCGTGGTCGCGAGTGTCTTCACCAAAGAAAATACGGTGTTATTCCCGACCTCATCCATACCCATATCGCTGGCAATATTCAGCGGCGTATTAAGGTGATCCGCCGAGGCTTGAGTCACTTCACTCACTTCTTGCGACACATTTTTCACGATACTGGGTAGTTCAGACCACCACTGCTTAGCTGGCTCCGACATGGCAGCAAGGCCAATAATTGAAGCACCAACCAAGAATGACAGAGTCACCACGACGGTAATCGCGCGCGGTAAACCTTTGTCTTCAAGATAATTAATGAAAGGACTGCATAACAGCGAAATAAAGGTACTAAGCACAATAGGTAACAAGATTGGCTTAGCAAAATACAGCCCAGGAACGAGCAATAAGACAAGAAGGGTTGCACCAATCGCGGTGTTGGCAGGGATGTTCAATTTCGCTGTCATAAAAAGGCTCAAGGTCGGTAGGAATGATTATCGGCGAAAGCCGTTATTGGGGTTGCTCGACTTCTGCTTATGTCGCGGTCTCTTCTGTCGAAGCAGTATTGCTTGCTTGTGGTTCTACATTTTGACCTTGTTCTACGCCCGACTGGTTAGAAGACGCGGCCCTAACTGGCTTGGCAAGCGAATCCGTTAGTTCGGAGACACTACTCGCCAATAGCCCCATGGAAGAGATAGAGGAAGTCAGTCGAGACAATCGACCCGCTTTGGCAGCGGTAACAGCAACGACAGCACTAATACCTAGCGTCGTCCAAGGATTTTCTTTCACAAACTTCTTAGTGGTAAACGTGAACATTTCCATCGATAAGCAGCATTGCTCTAAAGACGCTTTACCTTCCATCCGCTTGATTCGCATGGCTCGATTGAGCTTTTGTAGCGAGCGCATCCCACCCCTCCTGCAACTGTTCTGTCGTATTTTTGAATCCAAGGAAACCAACTAAACGCTTCTGCCACCAAGCTAAAGACAGTAATGCTAAACCTAAGGACGCAATAAATACGCCCATTGCAACATACACGTTAGCGGTCAGCTGATAAGCCACCACACCAGAGGCAAGGCACAAACTGAACACGAACAATACCGACAATAAGGTAAAAACAATGGTGCACAGCAAAATCTGTCGCGCTGCGGACGCATTAACTTTCACCTCCAAGAGGAACAAATCCAACGTTGAACCCGACCACGCTTTCAGCGATTGAGTCAATTGGTCCAGTTGTGAAAGAATACTGCTCAAACCATTGATGGTTTGTTGGATATCCTGCTCTTCGGCCCCACTTGGGGCTCGACCGCTGTCTGCTGCGGCCGAGCCTGGTTGCTGGTTGGTGACTTGTCCGGAGTTATTCATTGGAACCCTCGCCTTCTGTTATGTGGCTTAATCCGTTGGACCGTGATTATTTGATCAGCTTCGAAACCGCCCAACCCGCAAGGAAGGCACAACCAATGCTCAGCAATGGACGCTCCTTGATAACGTTCTCTGCCGACTTGGTCGCCTGCTGAACGTATTCCGCGCCCACATCAAATTTCTCTTTAGCTTGGTCTTTCATTGCGCCGACGGCTTCCGTCGTGGCTTGCTCCGCCAAGTGATATGCTTCTTCTAACTGCTCTTGAGGTTTTACTGTGCTTTCTTTTGTTGTAGCCATAACTAGCCTCCGTTGATGAGTTGAGTAGTAAATCAAGTGAAACAACTTTTGAACTCACTTACTCACAACAAAGCCATATCCGTGCCAAAATTATAACCATTTGTTTTTATTTGATTTTTATTTTGTTTCACGACAAACCCTTATCTGTACGTGTAATTCTTTCCAGACTTCCCCAACATTCTTGTAATTTTTTCTTAGCACCACGTCTGCAACCCTCCAATTCTTGCGCAATAAACTCATAACCAATTGATTAATAGAAAAATAACATTCATTGGCATACAACCTGCAACTAAAGATGAAACATCTGTGTTTGTTCCCCATACGTACAAACACTCCCATCACCAACCAAATCAGGAGTGAGATATGAAAAATGAAAATATCGCCTCAATCATTGAGCTTATCGAGAGCGGAAATGACATTTACAACAAGGCCATTGAGAACATTGACAACACTTCTTTGAATAATGTGTTGGTAGAACTGCTTAGAGTACGTGAGCGAGCGGTGCTTGAGCTTACTCCCTACACATTGGCAAATAACCAGGAAGACTCTGCCGACGACACTCCGGTTTCCTACACCATTAAAGCGCGTGAGGTGTACAGCGATGTGATGAAGGAGGTGTCTTCTGACAAAGAGTCCATGTATTTGGAACAGCTCGAAGGTGTTGAAAGCAAGGTGCTCAAAGAGATCGAAAACCTAATTACTAGCCACCCAGAGCAAGCGGATAATTCGGTTCTACTGAAAGTTCGCAGTGATATCAAAAGCTGTAAAGAAAAGCTCAGCAGCATCAGCCTTATCAGCTGATCCTTAGTGGTCGCCTTTGCAATCAATCGCTGGCAGAGAAAATGGCCAACTCGTTTTGGCCATTTCTGATAAGACCACCGGCACCTCAATACAACCAAAACTAGAAAACACTAAACCGAGTAATCAACACGGTAGTCATAAATAAAGAGGTCAGTATGACATTGGATAATAATCGAGTAAGGGAGCTACTCGTAAAAATGACACACCATCGCCAAACGTGTTTGCCTCTCGTTAATCCGCAATCGCATATGACACTCGCAAGAGCGGCGTATCGATTCGTTAAAATAGAAAAAGTGATGATCAAAAAGATGGCGAAGTTGTTCTTCGACCAAGATGGTGAACAATTCATTGCAGAAAATGCCACCGAATACGGCGTTGCCGAATTAGGTAATTACAAAGAAATGCATTTCATGAACAAGTTGTTGTTAGATGATTTAAAAGCGTTACTCAGAGCCATTGACGACACTAACTTAACGGCGCTTGTTTCTTACTGGTTAGCTGCTTTACAAGTCGAAAACGATGAAATTGAAAAGCACTTACCCCAGGGTGAGTAGTCATACTCACCCCCTTCTTCCTTTCACTTCGAGAACGATAAATAGACGCTCTCTCAGATACAAAAAATACCGATATAAAAAAAGCCGCTGCACCTACGCAGCGACCTTATTGGTTCCCTCAAAACTACGACTAAACCGGTAAACAAAGGCACGCTATAGGGCACTAGGCAAATAGCGCGTTATCCACCGCTTATCTGTTTTAAAGCTAAGCCGATTTACTTCTCCCGCTTGGGACAAATACGTTCAACGATTTTGGACGAAGCTTGATCGCTAATTGCTCATCAGAATAAAGCTCACCATCAATCACATACTCAATCGGTTTGTTCGCAGAAATAGTGACATTCTGAGCCGTCGCGTATTGAAAATGAGTCGATTCCTCCTGCGCACCTACGCTGGTTAATGTCAGATCAGACAATGCGATGAGGCGTCCACCTAAAGATTCGGTGTTATCTAAATACGTGATATGCAGCTTGCCATCGTCAGGCTGCGGAGCACCACCACCTTGCGCGAGCAACGTACTAAAAGGAGCGATGTTCGCAACGACAAAGCTATGAACTTCTAGCGTTTGTGATCCATTTTCGCGGTTTTCATCTTCAAATGGCGCATCCATCGCAACAGTCAACGTCTGCATCTCTTCCGCCACCACCGCGTTAAAAAAGCCCGTTAAGTAGGCCAATTGTCCAAAGGTGTTTTTCTCTTCTCGCTGCGCATGCTCGATCATTTTCTGCTCTAGGCCAATACCTAGGACTAACAATATAAGCCTCTGATTACACTCCGCCGTATCAATACGTTGACAGTGACCTGCTAGCAATGCTTCACACGCTTTTTCGACTGGTGAGAATTTTGCGCCAACTCCATAGAGCACATGACATAACGCATTGGCGGTTCCGAGCGGAACAATACCGAGTTTGATATCAGTACCTACCAGCTGGCTCGCCACTTCCGTCACTGTGCCATCGCCACCCGCTACGATAATTTGCTTAGCCCCACTTTCTTTTGCCTGTTGTGTTAGCTGCTCGGCGCTGAGGTCTGTCGTCGTTTGATGAATACTCAAACGATATTTTTTGGTTAGCTCACGAATCAAGTGCTGTTCGTTTTCCTCCCATTTGCCGCCACCTGCAACAGGGTTAACCACCATCCAAGTGGATTGATCCAGACCCAGTACGCCTTTTTCACTTATCGCTCGTAACGTTTTGATCTGCAATTTATTCAATCTCGCGGTACTGCGCACGTCATTGATTTTTTTCATCACAGATTCAACCGTCAGCGACGGATCTTTGCTCAGTAGATACGCCGCAACAACAAACACCGAACGACCGCGCCCTAACGCACAATGCACAACCACAGCTCGTGAGCACGAGATTTGCGTATCAATCCAGTTAATCGCATGACGCAAGCGTTCCAACGTTGGGGCTTTGTGGTCAAGTACCGGAATCGAAAGGTAATGAAACTGCTTGTCGGTCATCGCACTTTCAAGCCCAGCAAATTCTGCGGTGACATCGACAATACAAGAGATGTCATTGGATTCGAGAAAATCTAAGTCACTCTGAAATAGCCGACGGGAGAGGTATAAATTATCGCTGACTTTTTGGATAGGAGGCACGGTATCGCGCCGTCTTTCCCATGCATTATACGCTCTAGCACCCAGCAAGAAGGGGATGAATGCCCAGCGGATCCATCTGACAATCTTGCCGTCTTGGTTTTTTCTAAAAATGGAGGGAATGTCGAAAACGTAGGCTACGCTGACTAATGCTAAAGAAAGAGATACCCACAAGAACAACAGGCTAACCATGATTTGGGGAATATAAATAGCGGCCAATAAACTGATCAGAGCGCCAAGAATATAATATTTGATGATAAACATTCGCTCTCCTTGCCTTCAGCGAGTGCGCTTTTTTAGTGAAAGTGAGAATAAGCTGGTTTTAGTTTAGGCTAATTAGCTTGGTAAACGCTTTGATTGGGCCCCTTCCCGTGCCGAAATGGCACGAAAAGGACCAATACTCCACCTAACTAGCCATTTCTTCGACGTAGCTATCCGCTAGTTTCATTTTCTGCTGATCGGTCATCACCTTACCGGCCAATTGGAAAAAACGATGCTCTTCTTCTTCGAGGTGGTGCAATACTTTGTGACGCAAAGTTTTCATGAGGTTGAGCCATCCTGGCGAGCTCATGTCGGTTGCATCAAGCTGTGCAATCACTTTATCAATCTCGTGGTGCTCTGCGATGCCATGACGAGTAAGATCGATGGTTTTATCGCTCTCGATTAAAGGCGCGTAGAAAAAGCGCTCTTCTGCGGCGGCGTGCTGTTCGAGTTCATCCTTAAGATTGTGATAAAACTCTTCGCGTGCAGGGGAATCTCCAGACGTTTCCATCAGAGCATCGAGTAAAAGGCGCTGCTTTTCATGACTCTCTTTTAGTACATCAAATATGTTTTTCATCTTTGACTCCTCATCTGATTGTAAACACTTGGGATAAAAGGAAGGGCGGTGATTGACCGCCCTTCTCTTACATTGCTGTGAACAAAAAGCTGACCTGACTCGACTAACAATCTTGGTCTTCTGCGTTCAAGTTCTCTTTAATATTTTCACACTCATCTTCAATCGCATTTTGAGTTTCTTCGGCGGCTTCATCTATCTTCTTGCCTGCCTGTTCCATTGGCCCTTCTTCACTACAAGCAGCCAGTGCGAACACCAAACCAAATACTGCGGCGATACGGTAAATTAATGACGTAAGTCGCATGAAATCTCCTATCTATTTACGTTTTTTCTTCCTAGCAGAACAATCACTATTGATACAATTAATGACAATAGGAATAGGTAAAATATCACTTGCGCGATAGAGGCCGCCGCCCCTGCAATACCAGTAAAACCTAGTAGTGCAGAAACCAGTGCCAAAGCCAGAAAAATAAACATCCAACGAACCATAGTGTTACCTCCTAATAAAATTGGGTTAGGTCACTCGGCTCGTTATTATTGAACCACTTCTAGCTTATCAATCACCTTATTTACATCATTGGTATTATTTGCAATTGAAAGTGCAAGATCATGCTCCGCATCTGAATTAACCTTACCTGCCAACGTTACCGTTTTACGTTCCGTCGTTACATCAATGTCCGTACCACTTACATTGGTATCCATCAGTAGGCGCGTTTTAACTATAGTCGTGATTTTAGAGTCGGTCAGTGTGGCTAATGCCTCTGAATCGGTTTCTTTCTTACCTTCATTCACCACTGACAATTCGTTATTTACTTCTTTCACACCATCAAGACCTGTTACAAGCTCTTCGGCAAGCGATTTTTCAAGGTCATTGTTTACCGAACCAGAAAGGGTAACTACCTGATTTTCAACATCGGTGTTGATATCAAAAGAGTTAAGGTTACTGTTTAGCAGCAGCGTCGTTTCGGCTTTACCATCTAGCCAAGCGTCCATGGATTCTTTTTCCCATTTATCACTCGCTAAGACTGCTGTAGATGAAGTAGCAAGAACTGACGTAAGTACAATTTTAGCTGCGATGTTATTCATGGTAATTCTCCTTTATTGACGTTGTATTCCCATAGGAGCAAACCATGTGCCAAGTTTGTAACTTGTTATTTTTAAAGCTGTCTCTTATACACATCTGACGCTGCCGACGAATAGCCTTGTGTAGATCTCGGGGGTGTCCGTATCATTAAAAAAAAAAAAATAAAAAAACAAAAAAACACTAATGACTACGTGATTATGTACCGGAAATGAGTAGCACCGTTGACATGAGGACACAGAACGCGACACTGC